>NZ_JBFBAM010000003.1:0-287505 GCF_040682195.1 Kutzneria sp. NPDC051319
TTTAACCATCTCAAAGGAACCCACTAAGGGGTTTATTCATTCAAGTACTGGCTATTACAGTACGCTGTTGAGTTCTCAAAGAACACACGCACACCGTCACTTGGCTCATTCAGGCCGCGATCAGGGGCTTGGTGTTTCTGTTTGCTTGTGTTTGAAGCTTATCCGGTCCGGATTCTCCCTGTCAAATCGGCTTGTTCTTGCCGATTTGCTGGGGTTCGTCCCGGCGTCACTGACTCTACCAGACTTTCTCAGTGGCTTTGTCGGTGACCCGCTGGCGTCCGTTTCCGTCCTGCCCTGCGGTACGTGGAGAACATTAGCAGCCGATCCAAGGCGTCTCCAAATCGGGCCCCTGGCGGTCCGGCCCAAGATCCATCCGCGCAGGTCAGGCCGGTGCGGACGACCCCTGCACACCCCTAAAACAGTCCCGGAACGGCGCGGCTATGACGGGGGTCACAGCGGCTCATCGGAGTGCGGCGAACACCGATCCACCGACAACAACGCCCAGAAGCGTTCCGACAAGAACCTGCTTCACCGTGTGGTCGCGCAGCTCTACCCGTGACCAACAGACGATGGCCACCGCGACGAAGGAAGCCAGCCACCCGAGTCCGAGCGACAACACCGCGATGGTGGCGGCGCCGCTGGCCACGGCCGCGTGCGCGGAGACCTTCCACCAGTGCGTGATGGCCATCGTGACCAAGAGAGAGGCGAACATGGAGGCGACGAGGGCCAGCATTTCCCGCGGGGCGCCGACGAGCGCCAGGACGGCCAGGCCGACGAGCACGGAGCCGAGGCCGATGAGCAGCGGGATGCGGCGTTGCTCGCGCACGCCTATGTGGTGATCGGTCAGCCGGCCACGGCGAACGCCGATGAGGATCGCGCCGAACGGCAGGACGCTGGCGAACATCGCGGTGAGCAGGCCCCAGAGCAGACCGGCGCCGATGGTGGCGCCGGCGTGCAGGCCGAGCAGGAAACAGATGGCCACGACCACCACCGCGGGGGCGAACACCTCGGTGGCGGCGCGGGCGGCCAGTCGGCGGAACGAACGAGTCTCGGCAGTCACTCGCCGAGTATGGGAAACCCCGCAGTGCTGCCAGGTCGGGGGTCCGACAGCACTGCGGGGTCATTCGGCTCATCGCTTCCGTCACGGAGCGCGTTACAGCGAACCGACGGTGTGACCTGGGTCACGTTAGGGTGAACCGTTCATCGCCCGGTGCGGAGGAGTCGCATCGGGAAGTGATGCCGGTCGGCGCGGGCCCTGCATCCCGCGCCGACCGGCGCTGGCTCGCAGCTGGGAGGGCACGCCCGGGTCGAAGCGGGCGCGGCTGCGGTGGCCGGTCTGGAGGAATCGGGGTCAGCGCAGGCCCTGCATGTGCGCCTGGGCGAGCAGCATGAGCTCGTGGCGCATGGCGGGCGTGGCAGCAGCGTCGATCGCCTTGCTCACGGCCTTGCGAGTACGAGTCTCGGCACGGCGGGCGCGGATCTTCGCGGCGATGTTCATGGGGTTTGCATCCCTCTCAACGTCTGTCTTCTGGTGCGGTAGTACCAGTATGCACCTGCGCGACCTCGTAAACCACCACTTTGTCCGGTGAGGTGCGGCACACGCCGATGAATCATCGGCATACACCCCGCCGTCACCCCAAGTTCATCCGGCAACCCGCCCCGGTACGCCGAACGAGCTACTCCTCCCGACCGAGCAGGAACCGCCCGAAGTGAGGCACGGTGAACGCGATCCGCCCGCGCTCGGCCGAGTAGACGAGCCCCTTCTTGATCAGGTTGTCCCGCGCCGGCGACAGCGAGGAGGGCTTCTTCCCCAGGTAGACGGCCACATCCGTGGTGCCAACCGGCTCGTCGCGGCCTTCGGTCAGGTCGGCCATCGCGCGCAGGTACTCGCGCTCGGCCGGGGTGGCGCGCTCGTACCGTGACCCGAAGAACCCGACCGCCAGCTCGGCCTCGGCCTCGGGCGCGGCCATCGCCACGTCCTGCGGGGTGATCGGGTCCGCCGGCGCCGCGTCCCAGGCCGCCTTCGCGTACGCCTGCACGAAGTAGGGGTAGCCGCTCGACGCGTCGAACAGCGCGTCCAGGGCGTGCGCGCTGATCTCCGCGCCCTCACGGGCCACCGGCGCGAGCACCGCGCGGTCGGCGTCCTCCCGGTCGAGCTGTCCGATCAGCACGTACCGGAACAGCCGCTCGGAGTAGGACTTGCTGGCCGACAGCAGCGCGGGCAGGTGCGGCAGGCCAGCGCCGACCACCACCAGGGGCGCGCCGGACTGGGACAGCTCGTGGCAGGCGGCGCACAGCGCGGAGATGTCGTCCGGCTGCACGTCCTGCATCTCGTCGATGAGCAGCGCCACCCCGGTGCCCACGTCCTTGGCCAGCTCGGCGACGTCGGTGAACAGCTCCACCAGGTCGATCTCGATGTCACCGGAGTCGGCGCGCCCCTGCGCGGCCGGCACGTCGATGCCCGGCTGCCAGCGTTCCCGCAGCTTCGCGCCGTCCGGGTTGGCACGCAGCGCGAACGCCTTGAGCACACCGAGCACCGCCTCCACCCGTTCGGGATCGCGGTGGCGCACGGCGAGGTCGCGGATCGCGCGGTGCAGCGCGGCGGACAGCGGCCGGCGCAGCTCGGCGTCCGGCCGGGCCTCGATCTTGCCGGCGCCCCAGCCGCGCTTGACGGCCATCGAGCGCAGCTCGCCCAGCAGCACCGTCTTGCCGACGCCGCGCAGGCCGGTGAGCACGAGGCTGCGTTCGGGACGGCCGCGGGCGACCCGTTCGAGCACCACGTCGAAGGCCGCGAGCTCGCGGTCCCGGCCGGCCAGCTCGGGCGGACGTTGCCCGGCCCCGGGGGCGAACGGGTTGCGCACCGGATCCATCATCGGACCGTATCGGCGTGTCTAGTGCTGGCTCAATACACCGGAAGACGCCACTACCGGTTGCGGACTGTGCAGTACTTGCGCTTTGATAAGTGCGAACGAAGCGACAAGTCGAGGGGACAAGATGGACGGCCACCCGGCGCAGCGGCTCGACGACGTGGTCCACCAGCGGGTGCGCCTGGGCATTCTGACCGTGCTCAGCAGCGAGCCCCGGGTGGCCTTCACGGTGCTGCGCGACCTGCTCGGCCAGCCGGACAGCGGCCTGAGCCGGCACATTCGTGTGCTGGAGGACGCCCGCCTGGTGGCCACCGACAAGGTGATCGAGGACCGCAAGCCGCGGACCTGGATCTCGATCACCGAGGCCGGTCGGGCCGCGTTGCGCGCGGAGCTGGCCGCGCTGCGCTCGATGATGACCGCCATCGAGACCGGCGGCGCGGACCCGCTGGCCTTCGCCGCATTGCTGGCCGACGAGCCGGGGGAGCGCGACCGGGAGCGCGCCGACCTGGTGATCAGCGAGGTGCCCGAGGGCTTCCGGCTGAGCCGGGAGTCCGCGGTGGACAGCAACTACCAGCTGATGTCCATGCCGGCCGCGGAATGGGGCAGCCACCACAGCCAGGCGCTGACCTTCCGCAGCCACGGCCTGCTCGGCGGGCACTTCCGCAGCTTCACGTCACCGACCGCGAACGCGCACGTGATGCTGGTGGAGCTGGGCAACGCCGAGGGCACGATCGCCATCCTGAGCGCGCTCGCGCCGTCCAACTTCCGGATCGACGGCATGGATCCGCACCGCGGCTTCCTGCTGGACCGGGAGGTCGGCGGCAAGGTGGGGATCTGCTGGCTGGCGGTGGACCGCTACCTGGTGTGCGTGTCGATGACCGGGGACGAGGAGGTGATCCGGGAGTTGCTGCCCCAGCTGGCCGCCGGGCAGCGGGCCAAGCTCACACGTTAGGAACGCGTCAAAACCGCTGTACGGCAAGCGAAAGCAGTCGCACAGTGCGGTCGTGACGACAACTGCGACCCGGCCCCCTCGATTAGCCGGCGACGATCAGAGGCACCGGTTGACCGCCGTGACCGGGATGGCCGGTCTCGGGCTCGACGCCATCGCCTCGGTGGCCTACGGGCCGGAGGCGATCGTGCTGGTGCTGGCCGCGGGCGGTTCCGCCGGTCTCGGTTGGACGCTGCCGGTGACAGTGGCGATCGTGGTGCTGCTGGGCGTGTTGATCGCCTGCTACCGCCAGGTCATCCAGGCGTTTCCGGACGGCGGCGGCGCCTACACGGTGGCCACCAGGTACCTGGGCCGTCGCGCCGGTCTGGTCGCGGGCGCGTCGCTGGTCGTCGACTACGTGCTCAACGTCGCCGTGTCGGTCGCGGCCGGCGTGGCCGCGCTGACGTCGGCGTTTCCGACCCTGCTGCCGTGGACGACCGAGCTGTGCGTGCTGGTGCTGCTGGTCGTCACGGGCGTGAACCTGCGCGGCATCGTGGTCGGCGCCAAGGCCTTCGCGTTGCCGGCGGCCGTGTTCGTCGCCTCGGTGCTGGCGGTGATCGTGGTCGGGCTGTTCCGGCCGGAGGTCGCCGCGCCGGCGTCGCAGTCGACGACGGTCGGCGGGGTAGGTGTGTTGCTGGTGCTGGCCGCGTTCGGCAACGGCTGTTCGGCGCTGACCGGTGTGGAGGCCATCGCCAACGCCACGCCGTCGTTCCGTACGCCGCGGCGCCGGCGGGCCCGGCGTGCGGAGGCCGGGCTGGGCCTGGTGCTCGGCGTGTTGCTGATCGGGCTGGCCGTGCTGATCCAGCGGTCCGACGTGCGTCCCGAGGCGGGCCGCACGATTCTGTCGCTGGTCGCGGAGGGCTCGGTCGGCGACGGCTGGCTGTACGTGGTGATCCAGCTGTCCACGGTGCTGCTGCTGGCGTTGGCCGCCAACACCTCGTTCGGTGGCCTGCCGGTGTTGGCCGCGAAGCTGGCGCGCGACGACTACCTGCCGCACGTGTTCGGGCTGCGGGCCGACCGGCTCGTGCACCGGCACGGCGTGCTGGTGTTGGCCGTGCTGTCCGGTGCGCTGCTGGTCGGTGCCGAGGGCCGGGTCGACGTGCTGGTGCCGCTGTTCGCCATCGGCGTTTTTGCCGGCTTCGCATTGGCGCAGATCGGCATGGTCCGGCACTGGCGGGCCGAGCGCGGCCGGGGATGGGCGCCGAAGGCCGTGCTGAACGGGTTCGGCGCGGCGCTGACGATCGCCGCGTTGATCGACGTCACCGCGTCCAAGTTCCTGGAGGGCGCCTGGCTGATCGTGCTGGTGATCCCGATCTTCGTGCTGCTGTTCAGCGTGGTTCGCCGGGCCTACGGCCGGATCGGCCGGGACATCGGCGTCGGCACGCTGCCGGCGCGGCCGCGGCGGACCGCCTCGGTCGTGGTGGTGCCGGTCGTCGCGATCACCAAGCTGACCGCGGAGTGCCTGTCGACCGCCTTGTCCATGGGCGACCGGGTGGTGGCCGTCCACGTGTCGTTCGACGACGAGCAGGAGAAGGCCCGGCGGTTCCAGGCCGACTGGCAGGAGTGGCGACCCGAGGTGCCGCTCGTGCTGCTTGACTCGGAGCACCGCCTGCTCGGGCCGCCGATCGCCCGCTACGTGAAGTCGCTGACCGGCGAGCACGTGGTGGTGCTGATCGGCGAGATCGAGCCGGCCGCCCTGTGGGAACGCATGCTGCGCAACCGGCGCGGGGCGGTGGTGGCCCGGTGCGTCGGGCGCAACACCGCGGCCGTCGTGTGCCGGCTGCGCTTCCGTCTGGGCTTCTCTACCGTTGTCTAGTGCTGAGGCAATACTTGCTTAGATTGGTTGAGACGGCGCGAGACGAGCACCAGCGGCACCAGCAGCCACCAGGCGTAGTTGGCTTGCCCGGGATGGCCGGAGACCGCGACGACGGCCCACACCACGAAGACGAAGCTGGCCGTGATCGGCTGGAGGTACCAGCCGAAACGCGGGAAGCGACCGGGTTTCGGGGTGAGGTCGCCGTTGCGCTGGGACACCGCGATGATCAGCGTCTGGACCGCAAACACCGCGACCACGTTGGCGGCGTAGACGGCGTAGGACACCGACTCGTCGCCGTGCTTGGCCAGTAGCGAGGACGGGAACGGCAGCAGCGCGACCAAGGCCAGCAGCACCATGTTCAGCGACATGATCCGCGCGTGCCGCACCCGCAGCTCGCGGAACAGCCGATGGTGGGCCAGCCACAGCACCCCGATCACCAGATAGCTGATCAGGTAGCCGGCGATGGCCGGTTCGAGGCCGGACAGCGCTCGGAGGAAGTCCGCGCCGTGGACCTCGTCGGGAATCCTGATGTCCAGCACCAACAGCGTCAGCGCGATGGCGAACACGCCGTCCGAGAGCGCGAGCACGCGCCCCAGGTCGACCTCGCCGCCGGCATCTGCATCATCCTCGTCGCCCTCGGTCACGGGGCAAGAAGTTAGGGCTTCTCCAGGATCGCGGTGACGCCTTGGCCGCCGGCGGCACAGATCGAGACCAGACCGCGACCGGAACCCCGCTCGTTCAACAGTTTCGCCAGCGTGGCCACGATTCGCCCGCCGGTCGCGGCGAACGGGTGGCCCGCGGCGAGCGAGGAGCCGTTGACGTTGAGCTTGGCCCGGTCGATGTCGCCTACGCCGTTGCGGTGCCAGGCCGCCAACGTGGCCAGCACCTGGGACGCGAACGCCTCGTGAATCTCGTAGAAGTCGAAATCGGCCAGCGTGAGGCCGGCGCGCTCCAGCATCTTCGGCACCGCGTAGACCGGGGCCGTGAGCAGGCCGTCGTCGCCGTGCACGTAGTCGACCGCACCGGTCTCGGTCCAGGTCAGGTAGGCCAGCACCGGGATCCGGTGCTGCCCGGCCCATTCCTCGCTGGCCAGCAGGACGACCGAGGCGCCGTCGGTGAGCGGCGTGGAGTTGCCGGCGGTCATCGTGTCGCCGAAGGCCGGCTTGAGCTTGGCCAGCTTCTCCACGCTGGTGTCGGCGCGGAGGTTCTGGTCCCGGGTGAGGCCGAGGTAGGGCGTGACCAGGTCGTCGAAGAAGCCACGCTCATAGGCCGCGGCGAGGTTGCGGTGGCTGGCCGCCGCGAGTTCGTCCTGGTCCTCGCGGGCGATGCCCCATTCCTTGGCGGTGATCGCCGCGTGCTCACCCATGGACATGCCGGTGCGGGGTTCGGCGTTGCGCGGGATGTTCGGCACCACGTGCGTCGGGCGCAGCTTGGTCGCCGCGCGCAGCCGTGCGCCGAACGACTTGGCCCGGTTGAACTCCAGCAACACCTGGCGCAGGCCCTCGTTCACGCCGATCGGGGCGTCGCTGGTGGTGTCGACGCCGCCGGCAATGGCCGAGTCGATCTGGCCCAGCGCGATCTTGTTGGCCGCGGCGATGATCGCCTGCAGGCCCGTGCCGCAGGCCTGCTGGAGGTCGTAAGCGGGTGTTTGCGCCGACAGTCGGCTGCCGAGAACGGCTTCCCTGGCTAGGTTGAAATCGCGGCTGTGTTTGAGCACCGCCCCCGCGACCACTTCACCGACCCGTTCGCCCTGCAGCCCGAACCGGCTGACCAGGCCGTCCAGCGCGGCGGTCAGCATGTCCTGGTTGGACGCCATGGCGTACGGGCCGTTGGACCTGGCGAACGGGATGCGGTTGCCGCCGAGCACGGCCACGCGCTGAACGGTCGGGGTCATGCCTCGACAATAACCTACTTATGAGTAGACTTACCAGCGAGTAGGGAGGCGTCTCGTATGTCAGATCCGTACCTCCGGTTCGCCCAGTCCGGCTTCGGGCGGTTCGTCACCGGTCGACTAGGCCTGCCTCGGCCCGCCCACCTGCGGCGGCACCGACCGGGCCAGCCCGCGCTGGCGGGTCCGGTGCTGACCGGCGGCTCCGGCCGGCTCGACGCCGTGCTCAAGGCGCACGCCACCGGCGGGGACGCGCCGTACGGGGGACTGGTGTTCGACGCCACCGGCATCGACAGCCCCGAACAGCTTCGGGCGCTGCACACCTTCTTCAATCCGGTGATCCGGCAGCTCGCACCGTGCGGACGGGTCGTGGTGCTCGGCACCCCGCCCGAGGAGCTCACCAGCGTGCCGGCCGTTGTCGCGCAACGGGCGCTGGAGGGTTTTGTCCGCTCCGCCGCCAAGGAACTCCGCGCCGGCAGCACCGCCCAACTCGTCTACGTGTCCGAGGGCGCCGAGCCCAACGTCGAGTCCACGCTGCGTTTCCTGCTCAGCGCCAAGTCCGCCTACGTGTCCGGGCAGGTCATCCGGGTCGGCGCCGCCGAGGTGGTCGAGCCTGTGGACTGGGAGCACCCGTTGGCCGACCGCGTCGCTCTGGTGACCGGCGCCTCACGGGGCATCGGCGCCGCCATCGCCGAGGTGCTCGCCCGTGACGGCGCGCATGTCGTGTGCCTCGACATCGCCGCCCAGGGCAGCGAGCTGTCCGAGGTCGCCAACCGGGTCGGCGGCTCCGCCGTGCAGATGGACATCACCTCGACCGACGCCCCCGCCCGGTTGGTCGAGTACTTCCAGCTGCGGCACGAGGGCGTGGACATCGTCGTGCACAACGCCGGCATCACGCGGGACAAAACCCTGGCCCGGATGACCGAATCCCAGTGGGATGCCGTGCTTTCCGTCAACCTCGCCAGCCAGCTCCGCGTCAACGACGGATTGTTGAAGGCCGGCGCGCTGCGCCGCAACGGCCGAATCGTCGGCGTGTCCTCCATCGCCGGCATCGCCGGCAATGTGGGGCAGACCAACTACGCCACCAGCAAGGCCGGCGTCATCGGCATGGTCCGATCCCTCGCCCCCGAACTGGCCAGCCGGGGCAGCACCATCAACGCCGTCGCCCCCGGTTTCATCGAGACCAAGATGACCGCCGCCGTGCCGCTGTTCATCCGGCAGGCCGGGCGGCTGATGAACAGCATGTCCCAGGGCGGCCTGCCCGTCGACGTCGCGGAAACCATTGCCTGGTACGCCAATCCCGCCTCGTCCGGCGTCAACGGCAACATCGTCCGGGTGTGCGGGCAGAGCCTGCTGGGGGCCTGATGTACCTGCGCGCCGCGCTCACCAGCTTCCGTCGGGGCGGCTCTTCCCTGCCTTCCGACGTCCTTTCCGCCTCGGACATGGCCGTGTCGCTGGAGCATTTATCCGCGTACAACCGCGTTTGCGGCTTCGGCTTACGCTCCCAGCTGCCCGCCACCTATCCGCATGTGTTGGCCTTCCCCTTGCAGATGCGGCTCATGACCTCTCGGGGCTTTCCCTTCCCCCTGCCCGGTCTCGTGCACGTGGGCAACCGCATCTCCTTGGCCCGCCCCCTTTCCCTCGACGAGCGCTTCGACCTCCACGTCCGGGCCGTCGACCTCCGACCGCACGAGCGGGGCCAGCAGTTCGACATCGTCAGCGAGCTGTCCGTCGACTCCGCCGTCGTGTGGACCGACGTCAGCACCTACCTCCGCCGTTCCGGCTCCGGCCCCGCCGGCTCCGGTTCGTCGGCGGTGCCCGAGCCCTCCGCCGTCTGGTCCGTGCCCTCCGCCATCGGCCGCCAATACGCCTCCGTCTCCGGCGACCGCAACCCCATCCACCTCAACCCCTTGACCGCCCGCCTCTTCGGCTTCCGCCGCGCCATCGCCCACGGCATGTGGACCAAGGCCCGCAGCCTGGCCGCCCTGGAGGAACGCCTGCCTTCGGCCTACACCGTGGATGTCCGCTTCAAGCTGCCCGTGCTGTTGCCGGCCAAGGTCGGCTTCAGCGCCACGTCCGTCGGCGACGGCTGGGAGTTCGCCGTCCACGACACCCGCACCGGCCGCCCCCACCTGTCGGGCACCGTCGGGGCATTCGTGACTACTTAGGCGGTTGCCACATCTGGCCGTCGACGAGGTTGCCGAAACCCATCCAGACGAGGTTCATGAGGCGGGCGGCGACGGCGCCGGCGGATTCCTCGGGGTGGTCGAGCCACCAGTCGGCGAGGGACTCGCCGGCGCCGACGAGGGCGGCGGCCATGGCGTCGGCGTGGAGGGTGGCGGCGTCGCTGTCGGAGGTGTTGAGCAGGAGGGCGGCGACGAGGCTGATGGCGCGGCGGCGCATGTCGAGCAGCTCCTGGGCGAAGGGGCCGCCCTGGGCGCTGGCCTGGCGGTGCAGGACGCGCCAGCTGTCGCGGTACTCGCCGACGAAGCCGAAGAATGCCCGCAGGCCGTGCCAGAGCTGCACGTCGGGCCGGTCGCCGGCCTCGCTGACGCCGGCGGCGATGGCCTCCATGAGGCGCGTGGCCTCGCGCCGGATGCAGGCGGCGAAGAGGTCCTCCTTGGAGCCCAGGTAGGCGTAGACCATGGGCTTGGAGATGTCGGCGACCTCGGAGATCTCGTCCATCGACGCGGCGTGGTAGCCGCGCTGCGAGAAGACCTCGACGGCGGCGTCGAGGATCTGCCGCTCACGCACTTCGCGTGGCAGCCGCTTGGCCCTCACTCGGCCGGCCGCGTCATTCGTCCGCATCCGATGCAGGCTAGCTTGCCGAGGTACCTACTACACAGTAGGCTTACTGGCCAGTAGGTACATGGAGGTGGGGCTATGGCCGACATCGAGCAGTTGGCAGCGATCGACCCGAAGAAACTCAGCAAGGACGAGTTCGTCACGCTGCTGTCCTCCTTCACCGAGGCGGCACAGGACGGCGTCCAGCTCGACCTGAGCACGATGCCGCCGCAGGACTTCGCGCGCATCATCTCCAGGGCGTCCAAGGAGCAGATCGAGGCCGTGATGGCCGTGCCGGCGCTGCGCGGGCCGATCCTGGACGAGGTGTTCCGCCGTATGGAGGTGCACTTCCGCACGGAGCGGGCCGGCTCGACGCGGGCGGTGGTGCACTTCCGCCTGACCAACGGCGAGGACTTCGACCGGTACCAGGTGCACATCGACGACGGCGCCTGCGCGATCACCAAGGACGGCCAGGACGAGCCGCGGGCGACGGTGACGCTGCCGCCGCTGGAGTTCCTCAAGCTGGCCACCGGCAACGCGTCGGCCCCCGTGCTGTTCATGACCGGGAAGCTGAAGGTCAAGGGCGACCTCGGTTTCGCGGCCGGCTTCATGAGCCTGTTCGACATCCCCAAGGCGTGAGAGGAAACTCCCGATGGCCGGCTTCTCCCTCGAACTCAACGAGGACCAGCGCGACCTGCGTGACTGGGTGCACGGCTTCGCCAAGGACGTGATCCGCCCGGCCGCCCCCGAGTGGGACGAGCGCGAAGAGACACCGTGGCCGGTCATCCAGGAGGCCGCCAAGATCGGCCTGTACGGATTCGAGTCGCTGGCCACCTGGTTCGCCGACCCGATCGGGCTGTCCCTGCCCATCGCCACCGAGGAGCTGTTCTGGGGTGACGCCGGCATCGCGCTGGCGATCATGGGCACCGGCCTGGCGGTGGCCGGCATCTTTGCCTCCGGCGAGCCCGAGCAGCTGGCCGAGTGGGTGCCGGAGTGCTTCGGCGACGAGAACGACCCGAAGGTGGCGGCCTTCTGCGCCTCGGAGCCGCAGGCCGGCTCGGACGTCAGCGGCTACCGCACGCGCGCCCGCTACGACGAGGCCACCGATGAGTGGGTGATCAACGGCCAGAAGGCGTGGGCCACCAACGGCGGCATCGCCAACGTGCACGTGGTGACCGCCGTGGTCGACCCCGCGCTGGGCGCGCGCGGCCAGGCCGGGTTCATCGTGCCGCCGGGAACCCCGGGCGTGGCCAGCACCCGCAAGATCAAGAAGCACGGCCTGCGCGCGTCGCATACCGCCGACGTCTTCTTCGACGAGGTGCGGGTGCCCGGCCGCTGCATCCTGGGTGGCAAGGAGCGGGTCGAGGCCCGGCTGGCCCGGGCCCGTGAGGGCAAGAAGGCCGGCGGCCAGGCCGCGATGGCGACGTTCGAGACCACCCGCCCGACCGTCGGCGCGATGGCCGTCGGCGTGGCCCGCGCCGCCTACGAGTACTCGTTGGAGTACGCCAAGGACCGCGAGGCCTTCGGCCGCAAGATCATCGAGAATCAGTCCATCGCCTTCGACCTGGCCAACATGCGCATGGAGATCGACGCCGCCCGCATGCTGGTGTGGCGGGCCGCCTGGATGGGCCGCAACAACGTGCCGTTCGAGGCGGGCGAGGGCTCCATGTCCAAGCTCAAGGCCAGCGAGGTCGCCGTCTGGTCCACCGAGCGCGCGATCCAGATCCTCGGCGGCGCCGGCTACACCCGTGAGCACCCGGTGGAGCGCATGCACCGCGACGCCAAGATCTTCACCATTTTCGAGGGCACGAGCGAGATCCAGCGCCTGGTGATCTCCCGCGCCATCTCGGGGATCCACATCCCCTGACGAGCTCACACGGCGAGGGGGCACCCGGGTGGGTGCCCCCTCGCCGTGTGAGACGGGAAGACATGGCGGCGACGAGGCGCGCGGGCGGAGAGCTGTGACCAGGTGACCGAGGTCTGGCACATGATCACGCCGCCGGGTGGTTCGCCCGCTGGACTGAAACCCGAGCACTCCTTCAGTGGAACGGGTGATTCCGCCTCGGCGAAAGAAGCCGGGCTGATCAACGGCGACCCTAGGTTGGCCCCCATGAGGAATGGCCGGGCGTGACGACGATGGGCTCGTCGGTGACGGTCGACGGCCGGGCGGCGAAGTTCCGTACGGAGCAAGAGAAGCCGATCGTCAACGTCCACAAGGGAGCAACGTTCGCGGTCAAGGTGGACTACGTGGCCGACCGCAGCCTGAACCCGCCGCCGGGGCCGACCACGGCTTCGAAAACCTCGACGCGAAAATGAAGGATCTGTACGGGATCGACGTCAAGAGCCGGGCCGATTCGGGACCGCCGGGGCACCTGAGGATCCCCATCGGCGTGCTGTTCGACACCGACAATCCGGCGCCCTGATGCTCTACGGCTTGCGCCAACTGGTGGGCGAGGAGAGCTTCCGCGACATCGAGCGGACCTTCTTCACCAGCTTCACCGGGCGCTCGGCCACCACGCAGGACTACATCGACGTGGCCGACCGGGTGTCCGGCCGCGACCTCACCGGCTACGTCAGGGCCTGGATGTACGGGGACACCACGCCGCCCATGCCGGGCCACCCGGACTGGGTGTCGAATACGGACTGAATCGATTTCAGCTTCCCGGAATGACGTGACGGGCAGCAAAAGCTGCCCGTTTTCGCTACTCGCCAGACAACCGAGAATTAAGGTTTTCCTAGGGTGAGAAGCGGTGTGATGTGCGACACGTCAAGGCTATATCAAACGTGATGGAACGGCGTCGGAGATCGTCACTACAGTCCCACCAATCATCGGGTGGGTAAGTCGGCCCACCCAGGTCGAGTTCTCCAGCGCCGGAGCCGGGGGCGGTTCCGACGCCTTTCGCAGTACCGAAGGGAAACCGTTCCGTGGATTCTTCCCACGGCGGCGAGGGCTACGCAAAGACCCTCGGCAACCGCCAGGTGCAGATGATCGCAATGGGTGGCGCCATCGGCGTCGGCCTCTTTCTCGGCGCCGGTGGCCGCCTGCACGCCGCCGGCCCCGGCCTGATCCTGTCCTACGCCCTGTGCGGCGCCGCCGCCTTTTTTGTCATGCGGGCCCTGGGCGAGCTGGTGCTCTACCGGCCGTCCTCGGGCAGCTTCATCACGTATGCCCGCGAGTTCATCGGGCCGTGGGCCGGCTTCGCCGCCGGCTGGATGTACTGGCTGAACTGGGCCATGGCCGGCATCGCGGAGATCACCGCGGTCGGCGTCTACGTGCACCGATGGCTGCCGGACCTGCCGCAGTGGATCACCGCCCTGATCGCGCTCGGCGCGCTGCTGGCCGTGAACCTGGCGTCGGTGAAGCTGTTCGGCGAGCTGGAGTTCTGGTTCTCGGTCATCAAGGTCACCGCGATCATCGCGTTCCTGCTGGTCGGCATCGGTCTGGTCATCAGCGCGACCAGCATCGGCGGCCACCCGGCCGGCCCGGCCAACCTGGTCGCCGACGGCGGCAGCTTCTTCCCGCACGGCTTTGGCATCACGCTGATCGTCATGCAGGCCGTGGTCTTCGCCTACGCCGGCGTCGAGCTGGTCGGCATCGCCGCCGGCGAGGCCAAGGACCCGGCCAAGGTCATGCCCAAGGCGATCAACGGCGTGCTCTGGCGGATCGGCGTCTTCTACGTGGGTTCGGTGCTGCTGCTGGCCATGCTGCTGCCGAGTTCGGTGTACGCCAACGGTGTCAGCCCGTTCGTCACGGTGTTCACCAACCTGGGCGTGCCGTGGGTGGCCGACGTGATGAACGCGATCGTGCTGACCGCGGCCCTGTCCTCCTGCAACTCCGGGCTGTACTCCACCGGCCGCGTGCTGCGTTCCCTGGCCGACCGCAAGGAGGCTCCGGCCTTCGCCGGCAAGATGAGTCGCAACCACGTGCCCTACGGCGGTGTCCTGTTCACCTCGGTCGTCTACGTCGGTGGCGTGGTGCTGAACTACTTCGTGCCGTCGGAGGCGTTCGACATCGTGGCGGCGATCTCGTCGCTGGGCGTGGTGACGGTGTGGGCGATGGTGCTGATAGCGCAGATGCAGATGCGCAAGAAGGCGCTGCGCGGCGAACTGGTCCGGCCGAGCTACCGAATGCCGGGCGCGCCGGTGACGAACTGGATCGCGCTGGCCTTCCTCGGCCTGATCGTCGTGATGATGGGCTTCGCCGGCGGGGCCGAGCAGATCGCCTTCTACGCGATCCCCGGCATCATCGGCGTGCTCGGCCTGGGCTGGTGGCTGGTCAGCCGCCGTCGGCCCGAGCCGGCGCCGGTGCTCGAACCGGTCCTGGTCGACATCGCCCGATAGCGTTGACGCTGGTCGGGGCGATCCGCCCCGACCAGCACAATGGCGAGGTGAACTACCAGCAGCTGATCGACGACGCCGTCGAGGCGGCCCGCACGCGTCTCGGGCACGGGCGGGTCGCGGACTACATTCCGGCGCTGGCGTGCGCCGATCCGAACGCGGTCGGCATGGCGTTGGCAACGGTCGACGGCGAGGTGTTCCAGGCCGGCGACGCGCAGGAGTCGTTCTCGATCCAGAGCATCTCGAAGCTGTTCACGCTGGCCCTGGTGCTGGCCGAGGGCGGCGACGCGCTGTGGCGGCGGGTGGGCCGCGAGCCGTCCGGCAATCCGTTCAACTCGTTGGTGCAGCTGGAAACCGAGCACGGCATCCCGCGCAACCCGTTCATCAACGCCGGCGCGATCGTGGTGACGGACCGGCTGCTCGACCTGACCGGCGATGCGGCCGAGCGGGTGCGGCAGTTCCTCCGGGCCGAGTCCGAAAACCCTGCGCTGGCAACGAATGCGTCGATCGCCGCGTCGGAGGCCGAGCACGGGCACCGCAATGCGGCGCTGGCCCACTTCATCGCCAGTCACGGCAATCTCGACAACGACGTGGAAACCGTGCTGGCGCAGTACTACGAGCACTGCGCGATCGAGGCCAGCTGCCGTGATCTCGCGCTGGCGGGCCGTTTCCTGGCCCGGCACGGGGTTCGGGCCGACGGCGAACGCCTGTTGTCCCGCAGCGAAGCCAAGCAGATCAACGCCGTCATGTTGACGTGTGGCACCTACGACGCGGCCGGCGAGTTCGCCTACCGGGTGGGGCTGCCGGGCAAGAGCGGCGTCGGCGGCGGGGTGCTGGCGATCATCCCCGGCCGGGGCGCGGTCTGTGCCTGGAGCCCGGCCCTGGACTCCGCCGGCAACTCGGTGGCGGCCGTCGCCGCGTTGGACGCTTTCACCACGGCCAGCGGCCTTTCGATCTTCTAGTCGTGGTCGGGCTTGGCCGGCGGCTGGTAGGTGTCGGTCGGCGGCAGGTTGACCGGGACCTCGAAGCCCATCGGCGGTGTGTCGACGTCGACCTGGTAGGCGATCGCCTCGTCCACCGGCGCCGCCGCCACCGGAACCGGACTGGCGTCCGGTGCCAGGCCGAGCAGCAGCACGGAGCCGAGCGCGCCCACCAGCGCCGCGGCGACGAGCAGCCACAGGCCCGCGCCCGCGGAGTAGTTGAAGGTGGTGGCGCCGGAGTTCGTGTCGATCGAGTCGACCAGGTTGGTGACAGCGAGCCAGATGTAGCCGGCGATCATGGCTGTCGCCGCGACCGCGAACATCCGGACCCTGGTCAGGCGGCGCGCCAGGTCGCGGCCGCGCAGCAGCTGGTTGGCCGCCACGATCGCCAGCACCCCGGCCACGATGATCGGCACGCCGAAGTAGTTGGTGCGGCTCGTCTCGCCGAACGGCAGGCCATAGGTGGGGTAGTTGGTGATCCACGACGTCACCGCGAAGGTGTGGTCGAACGAGGACAGCCCGAGCGACACCGTCACGTTCAGGTCGAACAGGCTGGCAAAGGTGCCACCGATCGCCAACAGGCCGGCCAGCAGCAGCACCACACCCGCCACCACCCGTCGGGTCGGCAGTCGGACCACCGGGACGGACGGCGTCGGTTCGCTCATGTCACCGATTCTGCACGAACTCGGGGCACTCAGTAGCGACCGATTCGGGCGGGTGCTCGTGTGTAACCAACCAATAGCCGCCACCCACCACTCCCGGGGGGCGTGCCCTTGGCCAGCCTACCGCCGCGACCCGGGAAGTGATCTTGAAATTGGTGGTCCTGTGGATAACTCGGCGGCTGTGGATGAAGGGGAAACGGCTGGTCGGGGCGCCGCCGACCAGCGGAGTACCGGTCGGCGGCGATTCGTTCCGACTATCCCCGGGCCGCCCGGGTGGCGGCGGTCAGCCAGTCTCGGGCCGGCTTGGGGCTGGGGTACGCGGGCCAGCCGTTGATCGTGCCGAGCAGGTTCCAGTAGCGCTCGGCCCGGTCGTCGCCGAAGGTGTCGTTGAGCTTGATGAGCCACTCGTCGAAGTCGGCGTCGCCCTCGCGGCCGAGCTCACGGGCGACGGCGGCGTTCATCTCCAGCACGATGCGACGACCGGCGTCGGACTCCGGCTGCTGGCCGGCGGCCATGGCGTCGGCGACCTTGGTCAGGGCCTGCTCCATGGCGGTGTTCCAGGCGTTGGACAAGGGGTTCGCGGTGCCCTCGGAGACCATCCGGGCGTTCTCGACGGCCATGGTGCGGATCTTGGCGCGGAAGCTGGGATCGCGGACCAGCTCGACCAGCTCGATCCATGCCTCGACCTGTTCGGGCGTCGGGTCGTCGGGCAGCTCGGCGCGGACCTTGCGCATCCAGGCGGCGTTCTCCGTCGCGGGCAGGCCGGCGTCGACCTCGGCCCAGAAGTCGTCGAGGATCGCCTGCCGCTCCTCCTCGGTCAAACGGGCGAGTTCGTGCACCATCTCCAGCTCCTTCGGGCTCGACCCGCGCTTGGCCACCGCGCGCAACACGGACCGTCGCAGCCGCAACGTCCTGATCTGGACGTCGAGAGCCTCGGCGTGCTCCGCGGCCAACTCCGGAATGCTCACCTCGCGGGAGAGCACCCGGTTCACCGTCGGCAGGTCGACACCGAGCTCACGCAGCGTGCGAACGAACTTGAGCCGTGTCAGCGCATGGATGTCGTACATCCGGTAGCCGGCGTGGGTGCGTTCGGTCGGGGGCAGCAGACCGGAGTCGGAGTAGAAGCGGATGGTCCGCACGGACAGGCCGGTCAGCCTGGCCAGTTCCCCGATTCCGTAGAGGTCGTCGTCCCCGTTCACGCCCACAACGGTGAAGTCTCCACCTACTGGAGGGTCAACGCATTTACGGCTAGGCTCGTCGTCGTGACTGCCGGGTCGGCCTTGAGCCATCAGCGGATCGGGTTCCCGGCTGCGGTTTGACCATCTCGCGGGCCCGTGGCCCGCCTCCACACGCAGCTGAGTCCACACAGGACACGCGCGGTGGAGAGGAGGTGAGTAGCGAAATGTCCGAGAACTGGAACGAGTTCCTGGCCGGCCACACGGTCGGCGACGTGGTCGACGGCACGGTGAGCAAGGTGCTGCCGTTCGGCGCTTTCGTGCGGGTGGACGGCTTCGACGGCCTGCTGCCGCAGGTCAATACCGTGAGCGACGGCGAGCGGGTGCGGGTGCGCATCCTGGCCATCGACGACGCCGGGCAGCGGTTCAGCCTGGAAACGGCTTAACAGAAGGGGGCCGGCAGGGGCGGCCGTATTCCGCCCCTGCCGGTGTCCTCAGTAGGTGATCGCCACGGACGGGTCGGCCAGCAGCGCGCCGACATCGGCCAGGTACTGCGAGCCCTGCTGTCCGTCGACCACGCGGTGGTCGAAGCTCAGCGCCAGCTGGCACACCTTGCGCGGCACGACCTGGCCGTTCACCACCCACGGCATGTCGCGGATGGCGCCGAAGGCCAGGATCGCCGACTCGCCGGGGTTGATGATCGGGGTGCCGGTGTCGACGCCGAACACGCCGACATTGGTGATCGTGATGGTGCCGTTCATCATGTCCGCGGGCGTGGTCTTGCCGTCCCGGGCGGTCACCGTGAGCTGCTCCAACGCCTCGGCCAAGCCCCGCAACGACAGCTGATCGGCGTCACGGACCTTGGGCACGACCAGGCCTCGCGGCGTGGCGGCCGCGACCCCGAGGTGCACGTAGTCCTTGTAGACGATCTCGTTGGCGGCCTCGTCCCACGTCGCGTTCACGTCCGGCGTGCGGCGCGCCGCGAGGCACATCGCCTTGGCGGCGAACACGAGCGGGGTGAGTTTGACGCCACGGAACTCCGGGCTGTCCTTGAGCTTGGCCCGCAGCTCCATCATCGGCGTCACGTCGATGGTCAGGAACTCCGTGACGTGTGGGGCCTTGAAGGCGCTGTCCACCATGGCCTGCGCGGTCGCCTTGCGGACGCCCTTGATCGGCACGCGGCGCTCGCCCCGGCCGGCGGCGAGGGCAACCGGAGCAGCCGCCGGCGCGACGGCCTGCTCCACGTCCTCACGGGTGATCACGCCACCCGGGCCGCTGCCGGCCAGCGCGGCCAGATCGATGCCCAGGTCCTTGGCCAGCTTGCGAACCGGCGGCTTGGCCAGCGGCACGTAACCGCCGGCGGTCTCCGGCTCGGGCGCGATGACCGGAGGCGTCGGCACGACCGTGACCGGCGCGACCGCCGCCGACACGGCGGCCGACGCGGGCACGGCCGCCGGGGCGCCGACCCGGACCCGGCGCTTGGCGGTGACCGCCTTGACGCCGTAGCCGACGAGGTTGGGCACCCGCTCCGGCTCGACCGAGCCGTTGACCGGCGCGGCCTCCCCGTTCGGATCGGTGTCGATCACGATGATCGGCGTGCCGACGTCGACGGTCGTGCCCGCCTCGACCAGCAGCTCCGAGACCACGCCCGCGAACGGGCACGGCAGCTCGACCGCGGCCTTGGCCGTCTCGATCTCCACGATGATCTGGTTGACGGTGACCGTGTCACCCGGCTTGACGTGCCAGGTGAGGATCTCCGCCTCGACCAGCCCCTCGCCGACGTCGGGCAGGGGGAAGTGCTTGAACTGCGGCATGCTGCGAGATCCCCCTTACCAGGCGAGCGAGCGGTCGACGGCGGCCAGCACCCGGTCCAGGTCGGGCAGGAAGTTCTCCTCCAACTTGGCCGGCGGGTACGGGGTGTCGAAGCCAGTCACCCGAAGCACGGGGGCCTCCAGCGAGTAGAAGCACTCCTGCTGGACCTTGGCCGCAATCTCGCCGGTGATGGACGCCTCGCTCGGGGCCTCGCTGACCACGATCAGCCGGCCGGTGCGCCGCACCGACTCGTAGACCGGGCCGAGGTCGAGCGGGGACAGCGAGCGCAGGTCGATGACCTCGAGGTCGAGGCCGTCCTCCGCGCCGGCGGTCGCCGCGTCCATGCTGGTGCGGACCATCGGACCGTAGGTGGCGATGGTCGCCGTCGAACCCTTGCGCAGCACCCGGGAGCTGAACAGCGGCTGCGGGGCCACGGACAGGTCGAGCTCGGCCTTCTCGTGGTAGCGGCGCTTGGGCTCGAAGAACAGCACCGGGTCGTCGCACTCGATGGCCTGGCGCAGCATCCAGTACGCGTCGACCGGGTTGGAGCAGGCCACCACCTTCAGGCCCGCGGTGTGCGCGAAGTACGACTCCGGCGACTCGGAGTGGTGCTCCACGGCGCCGATGCCGCCGCCGAAGGGCACCCGCACCACGATCGGCAGCTTGATCCGGCCCTGGGTCCGGTAGTGCAGCTTGGCCAGCTGGCTGACGATCTGGTCGAAGCCCGGGAAGATGAAGCCGTCGAACTGGATCTCGCAGATCGGCCGGTAGCCGCGGATGGCCAGGCCGATCGCGGTGCCGATGATGCCGGACTCGGACAGCGGCGTGTCCAGCACGCGCTGCTCGCCGAAGTCCTTCTGCAGCCCGTCGGTGACGCGGAAGACGCCGCCGAGCTTGCCCACGTCCTCGCCCATGACGATGACCTTGGGGTCGCGCTCCATCTCGGTGCGCAGGGCCTGGTTGAGGCCCTTGATCATGGTGATCGTCTGCGGCGCGGCCGACTGCTTGTCGGTCGAGCGGTCCATGGTCGGAGCGGCCATCAGTGCTCACCTCCGGCGAACCCGGCGAGGTAGTTCTCGTACTCGTCCCGCTGCGCCTCAAGGGTCGCGCTGGACTCGGCGTAGACGTTGTCGAACATCCGGCCCGGCGGGGGCTCCGGCAAGTTGACGCAGTGCTCGCGCAGCACCGCGGCCAGCTCGTCGGCGTCGGCCTGGACGGCGTCGAAGAAGTCGTGGTCGGCGAAGCCGTTGCGGCTCAGGTGCACCTTGACCCGTTCGATCGGGTCCTTGAGCTTCCACTCCTCCAGCTCGGTGGACAGCCGGTAGCGGCTGGCGTCGTCCGAGGTGGTGTGCGAGTCCATGCGGTAGGTGAAGGCCTCGATCAGCACCGGGCCGTTGCCGTGCCGGCACTCGTCCATGGCCCAGCGGGCGACCGCCAGCGAGGCCAGGACGTCGTTGCCGTCCACCCGGATGCCGGGGAAGCCGTAGCCGCGGGCCCGCTGGTACAGCGGGAGCCGGCTCTGCCGCTCGGTCGGCTCGGAGATGGCCCACTGGTTGTTCTGGCAGAAGAACACCAGCGGCGCGTCGTAGACCGAAGCCCACACGAAGGCCTCATGCACGTCGCCCTGGCTGGTCGCGCCGTCACCGAAGAAGACCATGGTGGCTTCCCCGTTGTCGTCGCCGACCTTGCCGTCGAAACGCTGGCCCATGGCGTAGCCGGCCGCGTTCAGGCACTGGTTGCCGATGACGATCGTGTACGGGTGGAACCGCTTGTCCACGGGGTCCCAGCCGCCGTGGTCGACGCCGCGGAACATGCCCACGATGTCCTTGGGGTGGATGCCCCGGCACCAGGCGACGCCGTGCTCGCGATAGCTGGGGAAAGCCATGTCGGTCGGCCGCAGGGCGTGGCCGGCGCCGATCTGCGCGGCCTCCTGGCCCAGCAGCGGCACCCACAGGCCCAGCTGGCCCTGGCGCTGCAGCGCGTTCGCCTCACGGTCGGCCCGGCGGACCAGGACCATGTCCCGGTACAGGCCGCACAGCTCCTCGGGCGTGATGTCGATGTGGAAGTCCGGGTGGTCGACCCGTTCACCCTCCGGGGTGAGCAGCTGGACCAGCTCCGGGCCGCCTTCGCTGGTGGCCCGCAAACCCGCGATCACCTGCTCCGCCGTTGGCCGGGCCGCGGTGGCGGCTGGGGCTCCCGACGGCTGCGGTTGCGTCCATCGTTCTGGGGACGACATTGCGCCTTCTCCTCGTCTACGACGCCGACCGGCCGCTTGTGGCGGACCGGATCCGGCTTCGTCGCCGGCCACCGCCGACCCGGTGGGGTGAAACGGTGGTCCGTCGACACTGACGGAACTCCCTTCCATCCTGACACGGGCTCACTCGAACCGGTGAGCGTCACCACACCAAAGTCAACCAAGCGTGACCACCTACACCACTGTGAACTGCGGAAACACCTGACCCGCCCAGGCTAACCGCCACCCCTGCCGCAGTACCCGGCGACACCGGCCCAGTACTCGTCGCACACCGTGTCCAGCGGGGTTCGCTATAGTGATCTTGGGGGATTCGTCGGGACCTGGGGAGGCAGCCGGCGAGTGCGAGGGGTGCAACCCACGCAGCCAGACCTGCCGAAGGGCCCGCCAATGCCGATCATCACCAAACTCACGCGCCGCATCGACGGCAGTGAGTACCCGTTCCAGAAGCGTGACTTCCCGACCACGCTCATCTCGGCCGTCACCGAGTGCGGCTGCACGCTGGGCGAGCACAGCTTCACCACGATCGCGGTGACGCAGACCGACTCGGCCACGCTGGAGCGCCGCAAGTGCGTGTGCTCCGGCTGCCACGAGTGCGAGACCTACGAGGTGCGGGTCATGCCGCACGCGCCGAGCACCGGCCGCCGCCACTCCGAACCGCTCGGCCGTTCCGCCTCCTAGTATCGGCCGGGTGGAGCCAACAGCACTGTTCAACACCGTCACCGGGCTGTGGGACGACGCCGTCCTGCCCAGCCTGTCCGAGTTCGTCGCGATCCCCGCCGTGTCGCCGGCGTTCGACCCGGACTGGGCCGCCAACGGCCACGTCGCCGCGGGTGTCGCGCACGTCAGGGCCTGGATCGCCGACCGTGGTCTGCCCGGCGCCGAGCTCGAGATCGTCCAGCTGCCCGGGCGCACCCCGCTGCTGCTGGTCGACATCCCCGCCACGCCCGGCCACGAGGACGCCGGCACCGCCCTGCTCTACGGCCACCTGGACAAGCAGCCGCCCGTCGGCGGCTGGGCCGACGGCCTCGACGCGTGGACGCCCGTGATCCGGGACGGCCGGCTGTACGGGCGGGGCGCCGCCGACGACGGCTATGCCGGCTACGCCGCGATTGCCGCCATCGAGGCCCTGCGGGCCAATGGCGGCGCGCACGGCCGGTGCGTGATCATGCTGGAGGCCTGCGAGGAGTCCGGCAGCCCTGACCTGGAGCCGTACGTCCGTCACCTCACCGACCGTCTGGGCCGGGTGTCGCTGGTGGTGTGCCTGGACTCCGGGTCCGCCGACTACGAGCGCATGTGGCTGACCACGTCGCTGCGCGGCATGGTGCAGGTGACCGCGACCGTCAAGGTGCTGAACTCCGGGCAGCACTCCGGCATGGTCAGCGGCATCGTGCCCAGCTCGTTCCGGGTGATGCGGCAGCTGCTCGACCGCATCGAGGACTCCGCCACCGGCCACATCAAGATCGCCGAGATGCACGTGGACGTCCCCGCCGGGCGGCAGGGCGAGATCCAGGAGAGCGTGGCCACCGCGCCCGGCTTCGCCAGCGCCGGCATCCCGTTCGCCGACGGCGTCGCGCCGGTCACCGGCGACGAGGTCGAGCAGGTCCTCAACAACACCTGGGGCCCCACCCTGTCGATCATCGGGGCCGACGGGCTGCCCCTGCCCGCCGACGCCGGCAACGTGCTGCGGCCCTTCACCACCCTCGTCCTCAGCTTCCGGCTGCCGCCCACCGCCGACTCCGCCGCCGCCCTGGAGGCCGTCACCAAGGCGCTCACCACCGACGTGCCCTACGGCGCCCACGTGGAGCTCACCCGGACTGAGCACGCTGACGGCTGGAACGCCCCCGACCTCGCGCCGTGGCTGCGTGCGGCGCTGGACAGCGCCGGCCAGGAGGTCTTCGGCGGCCCGTGGCGCACCCTCGGCGTCGGCGGTTCCATCCCGTTCATGGGGCTGCTCAACGGCATCTACCCGGACGCCCAGTTCCTCGCCACCGGCGCGCTCGGCCCGGGCAGCAACGCCCACGTGCCGGACGAGTCGCTGCACATCGACTACGCCAAGAAGATCACCGTGGCCATCGCCAAGGTGCTCGACGCCCACGCCAAGCACTGACCGAGTTCGCGGGTGCCGCCAAAGCGGCACCCGCGACTCTCAACTTGCAAGCTACTTTACCCTGAGGCGCGGCTGTCCTTTAGAGTAGTTTAGAGTATGCGGGCATGGACGACTCGACGTTGGCGCAGCTCATCGCGGGTCTGCGTCGCTTCGGAGCCGAACCCAGCCAGATCGAGGTGAAGGCCGCAGTCGGCGGACTGCCGAAGACGGCCGTCGAGACGTTGTCCGCGTTCGCGAACACCAACGGCGGCGTGCTGGTGCTCGGGATCGATGAGGAGCGGGGCTTCGCGCCGGTCGGTCTCGCCGATCCGGGCCGTCTGCGCGACAACCTCGTCGGCGTCGCGAGCGACAATCTGGACCCGCCGCTGCGACTGTCCACCGCCCTGGTCGAATTCGAAGGCCGTCCGCTCGTTGTCGCCGAGATCGACCCGATTCCCTCAGACCTCCGACCCTGCTTCGTGAGCAGCAAGGGAATCAGCGGCGGCTCGTTCGTACGCGTCGGTGATGGCGACCGCAGGATGACCCAGGCCGAAATCGGCCTGGCCATCGCCAATCGGGGTCAGCCTCGCCACGACCTGGACCCCGTGACCGACGCGAGCCTGGACGATCTGGACATGGCCGCGGTCGCCCGAACGCTGGCCCGGGTCCGCCGAAACACCCGTGCGCTCCGGGAAATCAACGACGAACAGGCAATGCAGCGTCTGCGAATCCTGGTGCCCGGCCCCGACGGCAAGCCGGTGCCCTCTCTCGCCGGTCTGCTGGCCTTCGGTGTCTACCCGCAGCAGTTCTTCCCCCAGCTGATCATCTCGGTCGTCGTGCATCCCGCAAGGCGAGACATCGGCGGCGGTCCCCGGTTCGACGACACCTCGTTCGTCAAGGGCTCCATACCGGACATGGTCGACGAGACGCTCTCCGCGCTGCGCACGCATATGCGGATCCGCGGCTACGTCAGTGAGTCGGGACGACGCGAGCAGCCGGAGTATCCGTTGGAGGCGGTCCGCGAGGCGGTCGTCAACGCCGTGCTGCACCGTGACTACAGCGGCGTCAGCCGCGGCACACAAATCCAGGTGGAGATGCACCCGGACCGGTTGGTGGTGAAGAGTCCCGGCGGTCTGTTCGGCCCGGTGACGTTGGACGAGCTCGGCAGCGAGGGAGTCACGTCCTCCCGCAACGGTTTCCTCGCGATCCTGCTCAGCGACACCTACATGCCCGACGGCGACCATCTCGTCGCCGAGAACCTCGCCTCGGGCATTCCCGCCATGATCCGCGCGACCAGGACGCTCGGTCAGCCGAGGCCGATCTTCCGCAACAGCCCGAGCCGGTTCGAAGTCGAGTTCAGCCGGTCGGAGCTGTTCGACCCGGCCACCAGGAAGTGGCTCGCCGGCCTCGATCAACCAGGCCTCACTCAGCTGCACCAGCTCGCTCTGGCCACGATGCGGCATGGTCAGCCGGTCAGCAACGCCGCGCTCCGTGAGTACGGAGCAAGCGCGGCACAGGCGACGCAGGTCTTGCGCGACCTCGTCGAACTTGGACTGGCCATCCGGGAGGGCGGTCGCCGCTACGCCTCGTACGGGCTGGCCGACAGTCGGCCCGATCTGTTCGAGGACGCGCCCCCTCCCGTCGACGTGGCCGACGCGTTGTACGAGCTCGGCGCGGCACGAGCCGGCCAACTTCAGGAAATCACCGGACTGTCGAGGCCGACCGTGCTGGCGAGGCTGCGGGCCCTGATGGCCGAAGGGCTCGTCACCGTGGAGGGAGCACCGCGCAGTCCCACCCGGACCTATCACTGGACGGAACGCCGCTCCTGACTTGACGTAGCGCCGGTGCGCGTGATCCCGCATGTGGAAGGGGATATTCGTGCGCCGGCACGGTATGTCGGCGGGAGCCGGGGCAACGCCCGGAGGACAACCCGCCGGAGGCCAGTCGGCGTGCCCCACACTGGAGAGGTGAGCGAGCAGATCGAGTGGGCGCGGCTGGCCGAGGCGGACGAGATGGACAGCCCGTGGCGGCACTGGGGTCCCTACCTGTCCGGACGGCAGTGGGGCACGGTTCGCGAGGACTACTCGGCCAGTGGGGACGCCTGGTCGTTCTTTCCGTTCGACCACGCCCGCTCACGCGCCTACCGGTGGGGCGAGGACGGCATCTCGGGCATCTGCGATCGGCACGGCTTCCTGAACCTGGCGCTGGCGCTGTGGAACGGCAAGGACCCGATCCTCAAGGAGCGGTGGTTCGGCCTGGCCAACGAGGAGGGCAACCACGGGGAGGACGTCAAGGAGCACTGGTGGATCCAGGACGGCACGCCCACGCACTCCTGGATGAGCGTGCTCTACCGGTACCCGCAGGCGGAGTACCCGTACCAACAGCTGCGGGAGATGGCCAAGGCGGCGGGGCGGCAGGGGCGGGAGCCGGAGCTGGCGGACACGGGGGTGCTGGCGGAGGACCGGTTCTTCGATGTGGTGACGACGTACGCCAAGGCGGGCCCGCACGACATCTGCGTGGAGATCTCGGCGACGAACCAGGGGCCGGACGCGGCGCCGCTGCATCTGTTGCCGCAGTTGTGGTTCCGCAACACCTGGGCGTGGGGTAGGGATGCCAGGAGGCCGGCGCTGGAGGCGATCCGGGTGCACGGGCGGTGCGCGGTGGTGGCGGAGCACTCGTCGCTGGGCCGCTACACGCTGCACCTGGACGGCGCGCCGACGCTGCTGGTGACGGACAACGAGACGAACGACGTGGAGCTGTTCGGCAGCGCCAACAACGAGACCCGGTACACGAAGTGCGGCATCGACGCCCACGTGGTGCGGGGCGAGAGCGGCACGTGCCAGGTGATCCACGACGGCAGCGCGTCGCGCCCGGGCACGAAGGCAGCGGCCTGGTACCGCTTCGACTCGGTGGCCCCGGGCGAGACGGTGATCATCCGGTTGCGACTGATCGCCGGCAACGGCCACGTCGACCCGTTCGGCGCGACCTTCCACACGGCCGTGCAGGACCGTAAGCGCGAGGCCGACGAGTACCACGACAGCATTGCCCCGGAGCTGGACAACGAGCGCAAGCAGGTGCTGCGACGGTCGCTGGCCGGTCTGATGTGGACCAAGCAGCATTACCGCGCTTCAAGGTGCGGGACTGGCTGGCCGGCGACCCGGCCCAGCCGCCGGCCCCGGACCTGCGGCGCGGCATCGGCCGCAACGTGCACTGGCGGCACTTCGACGTGGCCGACGTGATCTCCATGCCGGACGAGTGGGAGTACCCCTGGTTCGCGGCCTGGGACCTGGCCTTCCAGGCGGTGCCGTTCGCGCTGGTGGACCCGGCCTTCGCCAAGGAGCAGCTGCTGTTGCTGTGCCGCGAGTGGATGATGCACCCCAACGGCCAGCTGCCGGCCTACGAGTGGGACTTCGGCGACGCCAACCCGCCGGTGCACGCGTGGGCGGCGTTGCAGGTGTACAGGGCGGAGGCCGTGCCGGACCGCACGTTCCTGTCCAAGGTGTTCCACAAGCTGCTGCTGAACTTCTCGTGGTGGGTCAACCGCAAGGACGCCGACGGCAGCGACCTGTTCGAGGGCGGCTTCCTCGGCATGGACAACATCGGCCCGGTCAACCGGTCCACGCCGATGCTGGGCGACTGGCGGCTGGAGCAGTCGGACGCCACGTCCTGGATGGCGGCGTTCAGCCTGCACCTGTTGCAGATCGCGCTGGAGCTGGCCCGCGAGGACGAGTCCTACGAGGACGTGGCCACGAAGTTCGTCGAGCACTTCCTCTACATCGCCCGCGCCTTCAACCAGTTCGGGTCCAGCACCCGCGGGCTGTGGCACGACGAGGACGGCTTCTGCTACGACATCGTGTCCCGGCAACTGCCCGACGGCAGCGTCGAGTCCGAGCATGTCCGCGTGCGGTCCATGGTCGGTCTGATGCCGGTGCTGGCCCAGGCGGTGTTGGAGCCGTGGGTGTTCGCCGAGCTGCACGGCTTCACCAGCCGGTTGGACTACCTGCTGCGCAAGCAGCCCGAGTTCGCCCAGTTCATCACCTGGCAGCAGGTCGGCGACGAGCGCCGGGCCAACCTGGCGCTGCTGGACGCCAAGAAGCTGGGCCGGGTGCTGGGCCGCATGTTCGACGAGGGGGAGTTCCTGTCCCCGCACGGCATCCGCTCGCTGTCGGCGGCCCACCGGGACGGGCTGGACGTGCAGTTCGCCGGCCAGGCCCACATGATCGGCTACGAGCCGGGCGAGTCGATGACGCCGATGTTCGGCGGCAACTCCAACTGGCGCGGCCCGATCTGGTTCCCCACCAACGCCCTGCTCGTCGAGGCACTGCGCCAGGTGGACGACTTCCACGACGGCCAGTTCCACGTGGACCTGCCCACCGGCTCCGGCCAGGCGGTCACCGCGGGTCAGGCCGCCGACGAGCTGGCCCGCCGGCTGGTGAGCATCTTCCTGCCCACCGGGGACGGCAGCAGGCCGTGCGACGGCAAGCGGGTCGAGGCGACGGATTCGCCCTTGTGGCGACCCCACATCACCTTCAGCGAGTACTTCGACGGCGACACCGGCGAGGGTCTCGGGGCCACTCACCAGACCGGTTGGACGGCCCTGGTGGCCCGGCTGCTGGCTACACCGAATCACAATCGAGCACGACAGGCGTGAGTTCCCGTGCAGTGAGATGACGCACCCAGGGGCCCGGGATCTCCGCAGCGGCTTCGATGGCCGCCCGGTGATCCTGGATCCGCGCCAACTTCTCGACCGTGCTGATGTTGTTATTGGGATAGACGAGATAACGCGCGGCGGACAGGCACAACATCCGACGCTCGGCTGGATTGCGTCGAATGCGCCCGTCGGCGCCGAGCAACACGTAGCCG
Organism: Kutzneria sp. NPDC051319; assembly: GCF_040682195.1. NCBI lineage: Bacteria > Bacillati > Actinomycetota > Actinomycetes > Pseudonocardiales > Pseudonocardiaceae > Kutzneria > Kutzneria sp. NPDC051319. The sequence continues at coordinate 28,514 of NZ_JBFBAM010000003.1, forward strand.
TCCCGAGCCGCCTCGGCGATCCATCGCACGTCGGCAACGAGCTGTCCCTGCTGCTCCCCGTAGCGCTCGGCCAGCGTCTGCACCTCGAACCCGAGCTCACGGACAGCAGTCGCGATGCGCCAGCTGATGCTGCGGTCGCAGAAGAGCTTCAACACGACAGAAATCGACCTCGCCCGAGCTCTCAGCCGACCCGCTCGGCCCTGAACACGGCTTCGGTCACTTCGTCCACGCTGAGTCGGAAGTCCGCAGCGACGTCCTCGATCGGGTCGCCCGCGTGAACCTGTCCGACAACCGCGTCCACCGGCACGCCGTTGCCGGCGAAACTGGGCCGACCAAAGTTGATGTTCGGGTCGGCGATCACCTTCGCGATCTCGTAGTCGGGAAGCACCAGCACATCGGCGAACCCATCCGCCGCGTAGTGGATACCCCGCAACCGATCCTGGACGACCTTGCGAAACACGTACTGGCCGTTGCGCAGTACCACCAGTTTCTTCGCCTCGGCCCGTGTGTTCTCGTCCCGGTCCGTCACTTCCCAGAGCAGGTCGGCACCGTCGGTGTAAAGCTGCTGGGAGGCCAGCGCGTGTTCGACGCCGAGCCGATCCCGCACGAGTTCCAGCGCCGGCCGGATCCGTTGCAGCGGAACTCCGGCGGCCCGTAGGGACGCCAAGAACGCCGCTTCCGCGAGTCCGACGAAGGGAATGGACGGGTCGCCGGCCCGAGCAGGCGGCACATACGTGACCAGTGGTCGGCCGACAACCGGCGGTCGCTCCACCCGGCGCCGCTGATAACCACGAGCCCAACTGGAAAATGTGCTCGCCCGCATGGCCAACGCCCGTGAGGCGTCGACCTGCGTGTACAGCGGGACGTCGAACCGCAGTTCGTCCGCTCCGGGCTGCTCGAGCACTGCCGTGGACACCCCAGCAGTATGGCAGCTGCGATCTTGCCCTACCCAGCTACCGTCGGTGACTTTTCCGCCACTTGGCGGACATGGTCGTGACAAAACGTAACCATTGGGGGCCTATCAACTGACACGATCGGGTGACAGGATGCGGCAAAACCGACAGTGAGCGGAGGCCGCCTTGTTCAGACCCGCAGGAAGAGCCGTGCTGGCCCTGCCCATCGTTCTGCTGATCGCCGCCGGGTGTGGCGCCACCGGCAACGGCAGCGGTGACAGCGGCAGCGCCGGCTCCTCGACGACGGCCGACAGCGGCCCGGGCAAGAACGCGGCGCTGGCCGCGATGGTGCCGGCGGACGTGGCCAAGGACGGCAAACTGACCATCGGCACCGACACCACGTACGCGCCCAGCGAGTTCGTGGACGAGAACAACAAGAACGTCGGCATGGACATCGACCTCGGCGACGCGGTCGCCAAGGAGCTGGGCCTGAGCGCCGACTTCCAGACCGCCAGCTTCGACGGCATCCTGGCCGGCCTCTCGGCCGGCAAGTTCGAGCTGGCGATGTCCTCCTTCAGCGTGAACACCGAGCGCCTGCAGACCGTGGACATGGTCAGCTACTTCACGGCCGGCACCTCGATGGCCGTGCTCAAGGGCAATCCGGGCGGCCTGACCCTGGACACCCTGTGCGGGCACACCGTGTCGGCGCAGAAGGGCACCACCCAGGCCGACGACCTGGCCGCCCGCTCGGCCAAGTGCACGGGCGACGGCAAACTGGCCATCACCGTCTCCGAGTTCCAGGCCCAGACCGACGTGACGCTGGCGCTGACCTCCAAGCGCGCGGAGGCCATGCTGGCCGACTCGCCGGTGGTGGACTACGCGATCAAGCAGACCGGCCAGCTGGAGAAGGTCGGCAACTCCTACGCCAACGCCCCGTACGGCATCGGCGTGGCCAAGAACAAGGGCGACCTGGCCAAGGCCGTGCAGGGCGCGATGCAGGCCCTCATCGACGACGGCACGTACAAGAAGATCCTGGACAAGTGGGGCGTCGGCGCGGGCGCGGTCACCAAGTCCGAACTGAACCCGCAGACCTCCGGCTGAGGCCACGACGGTGTCGAACCCGATCAAGGCCGTGCCGGTCCGCCACCCGGGACGGTGGCTGGCCGGCGCGGTGATTCTCGTGCTGGCCGCGATGCTGGCGCACAGCCTGGTCACCAACGAGAACTTCCACTGGGACGTCGTCGGCAAGTACCTGACCGCGTCCAACGTCCTCAACGGGCTGAAGAACACGCTGATCCTGACCGTGCTGTCGATGGCCATCGGCATCGTGGGCGGCATCCTGCTGGCGGTGATGCGGCTGTCGGCCAATCCGCTGCTGTCGTGGACGGCCGCGGCATACATCTGGCTGTTCCGCGGCACGCCGGTGATCACCCAGCTGCTGTTCTGGTTCTTCCTGGCGGCGCTGTATCCGCGGCTGGGCCTGGGCATCCCGTTCGGGCCGACGTTCCTGTCGGTGGACACCAACTCGCTGATCGCGCCGTTCACCGCGGCCCTGCTGGGCCTCGGCCTGAACGAGGCGGCCTACATGGCGGAGATCGTGCGCGGCGGCATCCTGTCGGTGGACCACGGGCAGACCGAGGCGGCCGAGGCGCTGGGCATGAGCCGGGCCAAGATCCTGCGCCGGATCGTGCTGCCGCAGGCCATGCGGGTGATCATCCCGCCCACCGGCAACGAGACGATCTCCATGTTGAAGACGACCTCGCTGGTGATCGTGATCGCCTACTTCGAGCTGATGACGGCCGTGCAGCAGATCTACTCCCGCAACTTCCAGACCATCCCGCTGCTCATCGTGGCGGCGATCTGGTACCTGCTGCTGACCTCGATCCTGACGGTGATCCAGGGCCGGATCGAGAAGCACTTCGCCCGAGGGGTGGCGACCCGATGACCGAGCTGATGGTCAAGGCCGAGGGGGTGCACAAGAGCTTCGGACGGACCGAGGTGCTCAAGGGCATCGACCTGGAGGTCCGTCCGGGCGAGGTGATGTGCGTGATCGGGCCGTCCGGCTCGGGCAAGTCCACGCTGCTGCGCTGCGTCAACCACCTGGAGAAGATCAACGCGGGCCGGCTGTGGGTCGACGGCGAGCTGGTCGGCTACACCCAGAAGGGCGACAAGCTCTACGAGCTGCGCGACCGGGAGGTGGCCCGCAAGCGGCAGGAGATCGGCATGGTCTTCCAGCGCTTCAACCTGTTTCCCCACATGACGGCCGTGGAGAACGTGATGGAGGCGCCGGTCCAGGTCAAGCGGGAGTCCAGGGCGGAGGCCCGCGACCACGCCATGCGGCTGCTGACCCAGGTGGGGCTGGCCGACAAGACCGGCTCCTACCCGAGCCAGCTCTCGGGCGGCCAGCAGCAGCGGGTGGCGATCGCCCGTGCGCTGGCCATGCGGCCCAAGCTGATGCTGTTCGACGAGCCGACCTCGGCGCTGGACCCGGAGCTCGTCGGCGACGTGCTGGCGGTGATGCGCCAGCTCGCCGCCGACGGCATGACCATGGTCGTGGTCACGCACGAGATGGGCTTCGCGCGCGAGGTCGGCGACTCGCTCGTGTTCATGGACGGCGGTGTGGTGGTCGAGCAGGGCTCGCCCCGGGAAGTGATCGCCGCCCCGCAACACGAGCGGACCAGGTCATTTCTGGCGAAGGTGCTCTGACAGCCAGCAGGCCAGGTCGGTCAGCGGCTGCTGGTCGATGGGCTGGAAGTCGTCGGCGAACACCGACGGCGTCCGGCCCAGCGAGTGCCCCAGCGTCGGATAGAAGCGCAACGAGCCGTGCAGGGCGGCGTTCAGCCTGAACGCCCCCGTCGGCGGCACGTTGGCGTCGCGGCCGCCCTGCAGGATCAGCGTCGGGAACTTGCGCAGGGCCTTGGCCTGGTCCAGCACCGACGGAAGGGCCCGGTCCGGGGCGTAGATGTTGAAGAAGCCGCCGGGCGCGAACTGCACGTCGAACGCCTTCTGCAGGCCGGGCAGGAACTCGGTGTCCACGTCCAGCTTGCCGTTGCCGTTGGTGTCGACGGCCGGGTCGACGGTGTAGTCGCCCTGGTACGCCTTGGGCGCGATGAGGCTGATGTACTCCGTGGCCACCAGGCCGCCGCCACCGGTGTTGGCCCGTTTCAGGTCGTCCGGCGCCAGCGCCGTGCCGAAAGTCCGCAGGTAGGGCTGGGCGACGCGGGTGGCCTGGTCGGTGAACAGGCTCCGCCAGTCCTGCGTCACCGGGCCCTGGAACACCACGCCGGCCAGCTCGGGGTGCTTCGCGGCCAGCGCGGCGGCGACGGTGCTGCCCTCGCTCCAGCCGTACAGGAACACCTTGTGCTTGTCGACGTGCTCGTCGGCCTCGGCGGCGGCCAGCACGGTGCCGGCGTCGTCGAGCATCTTGGGCAGGTCCAGCTTGGTGTAGAAGCTGGCGTAGTCGGCCGTGCCGTCCGGGTTGACGTACCGCTTGTCGTAGCGCATCACGGCGAAGCCGCGGGCGGTCAGCGCGGCCGAGATGTCGGCGAAGATCGTCGACTTGCCCTGGATGTTGGCATCCCGGTTCTCCGGCCCGGAGCCCGGGACCAGCACCACGACCGGCGCGTGCCCGACATTGGTCGGGTAGTCCAGCTGGCCGCCCCCGGCGAAGTCGCCGAACTGGAACGTGAACTGCTCGTGCGCGACAGCGGCCGGCGCCGCCTGCGCGGTGGTCGCGCCGCCCAGCACCAGGCCGGCAGCGGCGAGTATGGCAAGTCCCCTCATGCCCGGAACCGTATTCCGGATGCTGGTCTGCTGTCCGCTCAAATAGGCAGCGGGCCCGTCCGGTGGCAGGATTGCCGATCAACCAGTACCCGGACGAGGGAGAACGCCGTGGCCCGCCTCAAAGTGTTGACCGTGATCCCGGCGGTCGCCGTCGCGCTGGTCGCCGGCGGGTGCGTCGAGTCGACGACCACCTCCGCCCCCGGCACGGACGGCGTCGCGCTGGTCCAGTCGGGCAAGCTGCTCACCTGCGCCCACCTGCCGTACGTGCCGTTCCAGTACAAGGACGGCAACGACGTCGTCGGCTTCGACGTGGACGTGGTCGACTTCGCGGCCAAGAAGCTCAACGTCCCGCAGCAGATCGTGGACACGCCGTTCGACGGCATCAAGTCCGGCGCCGACCTCAACTCCAACCAGTGTGACGTCGTGGCCGGCGCGATCACCATCAACGACACGCGGGCCCAGAACTTCGACTTCACCATCCCGTACTTCCAGGCCACCCAGGCGCTGCTGACCAAGACCGGCAACGACTTCAAGACGCTGGAGTCGCTGGCCGGCAAGAAGGTCGGCGTGCAGTCGGACACCACCGGCGAGGCCTACATCAAGGGCTGGAACGCCAAGAACGGCGGCGTGATCACCGCGGTGGCCTTCGAGGACTCGGCGCTGCTGGAGACGGCGGTCAAGACCGGCCAGGTCGACGCGTCCATCAACGACAACGGCATTCTCTACGACTACGCCAAGAAGAACCCGGACACGCAGGTCAGCGCCGAGTTCAACACCAACGAGCAGTACGGCTTCGGCGTGAAGAAGGGCAACGCGGCGCTGTTGAAGGTGCTCAACGACGCCATCAAGGCCTCGGCCGCGGACGGCAGCTACGCCAAGGCCTACCAGAAGTGGTTCGGCAAGCGGCCGTCGTGGCAGCCGGGCGACTCGACCTCGGCCACGCCGACCACCACGAGCAAGGGCTGAATCGGTGGCGCTGACCCGTCGGCAGCGCCGGACGGCGATCCGCGGCACGCAGTACGGCGTGCTGGTGGTCGTCGTCCTGGTGGTGGCCTTCGCCGCCAACTGGCGTGACATCCAGCGCGGCTTCTTCGACCTGGACGCGGCCCGGCAGCTGTTCCCGGACGTGTTGAGCACCGCGCTGGTCAACACCGTCAAGTACACGGTGCTGGGCTTCGTGTTCGGCCTGGTGCTGGGCCTGATCCTGGCGCTGATGCGGCTGTCCTCGGTGCCGCCGTACCGCTGGATCGCCACCGTCTACATCGAGTTCTTCCGTGGTGTGCCGGCCCTTCTGGTGTTCCTGGCCTTCGGCTTCGGCGTGCCGATCGCGTTCCACATCCGGTTCACCACCCTGAGCACCGTGGTGGTGGCGTTGGGCCTGGTCGGCGCCGCGTACATGGCGGAGACGATCCGCGCCGGCATCCAGGCGGTGCCCAAGGGACAGATGGAGGCGGCGCGCTCGCTGGGCATGTCCCAGCTCCGGGCGATGGTGTCGATCATCATCCCGCAGGCCTTCCGGATCGTGCTGCCGCCGCTGACCAACGAGCTGATCCTGCTGGCCAAGGACTCCTCGCTGATCTACCTGCTCGGCCTGACCGGATCCGAGTACGAGCTGACCAAGTTCGGCCGGGACGCCATGAACACCGTGCAGTCGATGACGCCGCTGATCGTGGCCGGCCTGTGCTACCTGATCATCACCATTCCGCTGTCCTATCTGTCGCGCTACCTGGAGCGGCGGACCAGCGGCGAGTCGAAGCAGGGCCTTGAGGTGTTGTCGTGAGCGTTATTGAGATTTCCGGGCTGCACAAGTCTTTCGGCTCGCTCCAGGTGCTCAGGGGCATCGACCTGACCGTCGAGCGCGGTGACGTCGTCTGCATCATCGGGCCGTCCGGCTCGGGCAAGTCGACGCTGCTGCGCTGCGTGAACCTGTTGGAGCAGCCCGATTCCGGCCGGGTCGTGGTCGACGGCACCGAGCTGACCGACCCGGACGTGGACATCGACCGGGCCCGGCGCCGGCTGGGCATGGTGTTCCAGGGCTTCAACCTGTTCAACCACCTCAACGTCCTGGACAACCTGACCATCGCGCAGCGCAAGGTGCTGGGGCGCAACCGGGACGAGGCCGAGCGGATCGCCGGGCAGAACCTGGAGAAGGTGGGCTTGGCCGGCCGCGAGCGGTCGCTGCCCTCGCAGCTGTCCGGCGGCCAGCAGCAGCGGGCGGCCATCGCCCGGGCGCTGTCCATGGACCCGCAGGTGATGCTGTTCGACGAGCCGACCTCGGCGCTGGACCCGGAGCTGGTCGGGGACGTGCTGGGCGTGATGCGCACGCTGGCCGGCGAGGGCATGACCATGCTCGTCGTGACGCACGAGATGCAGTTCGCCCGCGAGGTGGCGGACAAGGTGCTGTTCATGGACGGCGGCGTTGTCGTCGAGCAGGGTCCGCCGGCCCAGGTCATCGGCGCGCCGACGCAGGAGCGCACGCGGACGTTCCTGGCCCGGGTGCTCAACCCCACCGGTGACAACCCGTGATCATGTCCGTTCTTGTCACGAACAGCGCCTAACTGGCGACAGTGCGTTGACTTTGTTCGAGCACCGGATTTACGGTCGCCCCCTGTCGTGGTCCACATCGCAGTCGACCAAGGGGAGACGCCCATGCGGGCACGCACCATCGCCGCCGGCCTGGCCGTCGCCGCGCTGACCCTGCCGCTGGCCGCCTGCGGCGGCGGGGACTCCGCGAGCGGCGACGCCAAGACGATCAAGATCGTCTACCGGAACTACAGCGACTTCCCGCAGATGGACACCTTCATGAAGTCGGTGAAGAAGGAGTTCGAGGCGGCCAATCCCGGCATCACCGCCCAGCTGACCCCGGTGTCCAGTCTGGACAGCGACTACCTGGCCAAGGTCCAGCTGATGCAGCGGTCCCCGTCGACCGCGCCGGACGTGCTGTTCGAGGACAGCTTCAACGTCAACGCGGACGCCGCCGCCGGCTACCTGCTGCCGATCGACGACTACCTGAACAAGTGGCCGGACTGGAACAGCCAGTTCATCCCCACCACCAAGCAGGCCGGCCGGGCGGTGGACGGCAAGACCTACGCGGTGCCGATGGGCACCGACTCCCGCGGCCTGTGGTTCAACAAGGACGTCTTCGCCAAGGCGGGCCTGCCCACCGACTGGCAGCCCAAGACGTGGAACGACGTGTTGGACGCGGCCCGCAAGATCAAGCAGACGCAGCCGGACGTCGAGCCCATGTACATGCCGCTGGGCAAGCCCGCGGCCGAGGCGATGTCCATGCAGTCGCTGGAGATGCTGCTCTACGGCACGCCGACCAAGGACCTGTACGACGAGAAGGCCGGCAAGTGGGTCGCGCCCAGCAAGGGCTTCGAGGACGCGCTCGGCTACGTGCAGACGGTGATGAAGGAGAACCTGGCCCAGACGGCCGCGCAGGCCGAGGACACGCAGTGGGCGCAGACCCAGATGCCGCTGCTGATGTCCCAGGGCAAGATCGGCTTCATGATGGACGGCGGCTGGTACGCCCGGTACTGGGAGCCCGGCGGCGTCGCGCCGTGGGCGGACTGGTCCAAGACCCTGGGCACCACCAAGTTCCCCACCCAGAACGGCCAGGCCCCCGGCAATGTGACGCTGTCCGGCGGCTGGACGCTGGCGGTCGGCGCGAGCACCGGCAACGCCGACGCCTCCGTCAAGTTCATCCAGACCGCGCTGAACAAGGAGAACTCGGCGGCCATCGACGTGGCCTGCTCGTGGCTGCCGGTGCGCGAGGACGTGAAGGCCGATTCGCGGCTGGCGCAGAAGGACCCGACCGAGCCGTTCTGGAGCAGCCTCGTGTCGTTCACCCGGTACCGGCCGACGCTGCCCGAGTACCCGCAGGTCTCCAACGCCATGGACGTGGCCGGCGACTCCGTGGTCAACGGCGGCGAGCCGGCGAAGGCGGCCCAGCAGTTCGCGCAGGACGTGTCCAAGGCGGTCGGCGCGGACAAGGTGAAGACCGGTTGAGGCGCTCTCCCCGGCTCGGGGTGTGGCTGCCGCCGCTCGCCCCGTCGATCGTCCTGTTGGGACTGTTCGTCGCCGGCCCGATCCTGTGGTGCTTCTACGCGGCCTTCACCAACTCCGCGCTGAGCGGGATCGCCGCCCGGCGGCCCAAGTTCGTCGGCATCGACAACTTCACCACGGCGTTCACCAGTCCCGACGTCGCCTCGTCGCTGTGGCTGACGGTGGTCTTCGTGCTGCTGTCGGCCGTGGTCGGGCAGAACGGGCTCGGCATCCTGCTGGCGGTTTTCCTTCAGCAGCGCGGAAAGCTGCTGCGGGGCATCGTCGGCACGGTGGTGGTCGCGGCCTGGGTGCTGCCGGAAGTCGTTGCGGCGTTTGCCATCTACGCCTTCCTCAACGCCCAGGGCACGCTCAACGAGGTGCTCGGCTGGTTCGGGATGGGCCAGAACTGGCTCTACACCGCGCCGATGCTGGCCGTGGTGCTGGCCAACATCTGGCGCGGCACCGCGTTCTCCATGCTCGTCTACCAGGCGGCGCTGAGCGAGGTGCCCAGCGATCTGGTCGAGGCGGCGCAGGTGGACGGGGCCGGGCCGCTGCGGCGGTTCTGGCACGTGGTGCTGCCGGTGATCCGCCGGACCGTCGTCACCAACCTGATGCTGATCACGCTGCAGACGCTGGGCGTCTTCGGGCTGATCTACGTGCTGACCGCGGGCGGGCCCGACAACAAGACCCGGACGTTGCCGCTGCTGATGTACGAGCAGGCCTTCAAGTTCGGGCAGATCGGCTACGGCACCGCGATCGCCCTGGTGCTGCTGGTGCTCGGCGCGGTGTTCTCCCTGGTCTACATCCGCAGCCTCAAGGCGGAGGTCTGAATGCGCGGCCCCCGCTTGGTGGTCAATCTGGTCCTGCTGGTCGTCGCGGTGCTGTTCGTGGCGCCGCTGCTGTGGCTGGTGACGGCGTCCTTCGACACGCACGGCGGCTTGGCCGCGAAGGTGCCGGGAGACTTCACCCTGGGCAACTTCGGCCAGATCCTCAACTGGGAGGTCGGCGGCCGGCCGCTGGTCAACGGCCTGTTGATCAGCTCCGGCACGGCGGTCATCGCGGTGGTGGTGGCGGTGCTGGCGGCGTATCCGCTGTCCCGCTTCCAGCTGCGGTTCCGGCGGCCTTTCCTGTACACGATCCTGTTCACCACCGGCCTGCCGGTGACGGCGATCATGGTGCCGGTGTACGGCCTGTTCGTCCGGCTGTCCCTGGTCGACTCGCTGTGGGGGACCACGGTGTTCCTGGCCGCCACCGCGCTGCCGATGGCCATCTGGATGTGCAAGAACTTCATGGACGGCATCCCCATCAGCCTGGAGGAGGCGGCCTGGGTCGACGGCGCCTCGTCGTTGCAGGCGCTGCGTTCGATCGTGCTGCCGCTGATGGCCCCGGGCGTGGCCGTGGTCGGGATCTTCACGTTCATCACGGCCTGGGGCAACTTCTTCGTGCCGTTCGTCCTGCTGCTCGACCCGGACAAGATGCCGGCCTCGGTGGGCATCTTCTCCTTCTTCGGCCAGAACGGGCTCGTCGCCTACGGGCAGCTGGCGGCCTATTCGATCCTGTACACCGCGCCCGTGCTGGGGCTGTATCTGGTGGTGTCCCGGTGGCTCGGCGGCGGCTTTAGCATGGCGGGAGCAGTCAAGGCCTGAGGGAGGCACCGCGTGACCGACCACGTGCTGGCGCTCGACGTGGGCGGCACCAAGATCGCCGCCGGGCTCGTCGACGCGCAGGGCTCCGTGGTGCGCCGGGCCGTCCGGCCCACTCCCGCGCACGACGCCGAGCTGGCCTGGCAGGCCGTCGCCGACCTGGTCACCGAGGTGTTGGACGGCGCCGTGCCCAGTGCCGTCGGCATCGGCTCCGCCGGTCCCGTCGACACCGATGCCGGCACCGTCAGCCCCATCAACATCAACGGCTGGCAGGCCTTCCCGCTGCGCTCTCGCGTCGAGGCGTTGCTGCCCGGCGTGCCCGTCTCGCTGGCCGGCGACGGCCTGTGCATCGCGCTGGGCGAGCACTGGCTGGGCGCCGGCCGCGGCAGCCGCTTCATGGTCGGCATGGTCGTGTCCACCGGCGTCGGCGGCGGGCTCGTGTTGGACGGCAAGCCCTTCGGCGGCCGCACCGGCAACGCCGGGCACATCGGGCACGTCGTCGCCGAACCCGACGGCTGGCCCTGCACCTGCGGCGGCCGGGGCTGCGTCGAGACCGTGGCCGGCGGGCCGAACATGGTGCGCTGGGCCCGCGAGCAGGGCTGGACCGGCTCCGACGGCATCGAGCTGGAACGCTCCGCCCGCTCCGGCGACCCCGCGGCCGCCGCTGCCTTCGACCGCGGCGGCCGGGCCGTCGGCCTGGCCATCGCCGCGGCCGCCGCCATCTGCGACCTCGACCTCGCCGTCATCGGCGGCGGCCTGTCCCGGGCCGGCGACCTGCTGTTCGACCCCATCCGCCAGACGCTGAAGATCCACGCCGGCCTGTCGTTCCTGCGCGGCCTCCAGGTCGTGAAAGCCGAACGCGACGACTCCGGACTGATCGGAGCCGCCGCGCTGGTCCTGCTGTGAATGCAGGGAAGGACGCCTTACCCGCGTTCAACGAGGGTAAGGCGTCCTTCCCTGCATAACCCGGGTCAGTGGACGGCGATCTCCTTCAGCTTGGGGTTGCCGTCGTCGGCGTCGTAGTCCGCCTTGTTGGTGGCGTCGAGGCCGTTGAACCACTTGGCCTGCCGCGCGATCAGCGTGACGACGACCGCGATGATCAGGTTGGCGGCCAGGGCGACCGCGCCGACGTAGATCTGCACGGTCGAGCCGGCGAAGGGGTGCCAGCCGAACAGCGAGATGTTGCCGGCGGCCAGGGCCGAGCCACCGAAGTGCAGGTGGCCGTTGGCCGGGTTGGGGATGGTGTAGAGCAGGTACAGGCCCCAGCCCATGCCGACGATCCAGCCGGCGACCAGGCCCCAGCGGTGCAGCCAGCGCGTGTAGAGCGCGATGGCCACGGCCGGCAGGGTCTGCAGGATGATCACGCCGCCGATGAGCTGGAGGTCGATGGAGAACTGCGGGTCGACGAAGAGCACGAAGGCGACGGCGCCGAACTTCACCACCAGCGAGGCCAGCTTGGCCTGGGTGGCCTCCTGCTTGGGGGTGGCGTTGCGGTGGAAGTACTCCTTGTAGATGTTGCGGGTCCACAGGTTGGCCGCGGCGATGGACATGATCGCGGCGGGCACCAGGGCGCCGATGCCGATGGCGGCGAAGGCGATGCCGGCGAACCACGCGGGGAACTGCTGCCCGAACAGCACGGGCACGATGGTGTTGGAGTCGGGCTTGCCGGTGGCCTGGTTGACGATGGGCTTGGCCCCGGACACCAGCGCGACGTAGCCGAGCAGCGCCAGCAGGCCCAGCACCAGCGAGTAGGCCGGCAGCGCGACCATGTTCTTCTTGATCACGGTCCGGCTCTTGGAGGCCAGGATGCCGGTGATCGAGTGCGGGTACAGGAACAGCGCCAGCGCGGAGCCCAGGGCCAGCGTGGCGTACTGGAGCTGGTTGGTCGGCCCGAGCAGCGTGGACCCGAACGGCTTGCCGGTGGTGGGGTTGGTCTTGGCCAGCGCGGTCGAGGCCTGGTCGAAGATGTGGCCCCAGCCGCCCAGCTTGGCCGGCAGGTAGATGATCGCCACGATGATCACCAGGTAGATCAGCGCGTCCTTGACGAAGGCGATCAGCGCGGGCGCCCGCAGGCCGGACTGGTAGGTGTACACGGCCAGGATCACGAAGGCGATGAACAGCGGCAGGTGGCCGAGCAGGCCGCTGCCGTTGACGCCCATGGTCCGCAGCACCGACTCCAGGCCGACCAGCTGCAACGCGATGTACGGCATGGTGGCGACGATGCCGGTGATGGCGATCAGCAGGGCCAGCAGCGAGGAACCGTAGCGGCCGCGCACGAAGTCGGCCGGCGTGACGTAGCCGTGCATCCGGGACACCGACCACATGCGCTGCAACGGCAGGAAGATGATCGGGTACAGCACGACGGTGTAGGGCAGCGCGTAGAAGCCGAGCGCGCCGGCGCCGAAGATCAGGGCGGGCACCGCGACGAAGGTGTACGCGGTGTAGAGGTCGCCGCCGACCAGGAACCAGGTGACCCAGGCGCCGAACTTGCGACCGCCGAGGCCCCACTCGTCGAGGTGGTCGAGGGTGCTGCCGGCCTGCCAACGGGACGCCATGAAGCCCATCACGGCGACCAGCACGAACAGCACCAGGAACACGACGAGCTGCACAACCTGATCGGTGCTCATCGGCGCTCACCCTTGCTCTTCGCGTAGACCACGCCGACGCAGATGACGCCCACCGGCACGAACAGGAACTGGTACCAGTAGAAGAACGGCAGGCCGAAGACCCGAGGCCCGTCGAAGTTGTACCACGGCGTGATCAACATCAGCAGCGGGACCAGCAGCAACAGGTTCCACGGGTTCCACCGCCGCGGTGGCGGTTCACTCGGCATGGCTTCCTCCCGGCATCGTGAATGAAGCGGATGTTAAGCCGGGATGATCGTGGCCGCCCCGATCAGGTGATCAGGTGTCTGAATTGTGACCGTCGAGGTGCCGAGACCACGGATTCGGTCAGCTCGGCGCCTGATCCAGCTGGGTGGCGCTGACCGCGCCCGCCACCTGCGCGCAGTCGTCCTGGGTGATGCCGGCGACGCCCGAGGCGAGATTGGCCCGGCACGAGATGGTCAGCGCGTTGCCCAGGTCCTGGAAGGTGGACCGCGGCGTGAGCAGGTTCTCCACGCCGAACCACACCTCCACCGCCTTGGTCACGCCCAGCCCGCGCACGGTCCGGCCGTTGAACGCGGCCCCGTCGGTGATCAGGAACGCCGCCTTGTTGACCACGCCGTCGTTGGCGTGCACATCGGGGTTGTCGGTCACCCAGAACGGGCCGTTGACCCGGTCCGGCTGCTGGAACCGCTGGGGGTTGCGCATGTCCCGGATGACGCCGATGGCCGAGCCGGCGCCGATGAACCAGCGGTTGGCGCCGGCGTCGTTCGGATCGCCGGCGGTGATGCCGATGAACTTGCCGAACACGTCGGACATGCCCTCGTTGATGGCGTCGGCCTGGCCTCCCTGCAGGCCCGACGTGTGCTGGGTGACGCCGTGGGTGAGCTCGTGGCCGGTGATGTCCTCGGTGGTCACGCCCTCGCCGAAGGCCATCTGCTCGCCGTCCCAGAAGGCGTTGAGGAAGGGGCAGCGGTCGCCGGTGACGCAGACCCGGACCGTGCCGCGGATGGCCTTGCCGTTGCCGTCGCCGTAGTCGGCGCCGATCAGGGTGGTCAGGTCGAGGCCGGTGAACCGGGCGTAGAAGGTCTGCGCGTCGCCGAAGAACTTGAAGACGTTGCCGACGTCGCCCGCGCCGCTGCCGCCGGCCTCGTTGCGCACGACCGGGAACGCCGTGCCGCAGCGGATCGAGGTCAGGCTGCCGCTGACCACCCGTCGCCGCGCGTCGCAGACGTCCCGGTTGGTGGCCTCCCGGGTCTCCGACCAGGACTGCACGACGTCGGTGTGGGTGGCCCCGACGACCATGGACCACTGCTGGTCGGCCTGGGTGCCCCGGATGTGCACCACATAGACCGGTTTGGCGACGGCCGCGCCGGTGACGCCGCCCAGGGTCGGATCCCACCAGTACTGCTCGGTGGACTGCACGTTCAGGTTCTTGGCCGGCAGCTTCTTGGCGTCGGCGGTCGCGGCGACGGCCTTCTGCCCGGCGGCCTGGATCGTCCGCGAGGGGTCGGCGGGGAAGTCGCCGGACCGGGCCCGTGCGGTCTTGCCGACCGCGCTGACCAGGGAGCCGTCCTTGCCCAGCGCCTCGACGATCTGGCCGCCGAGCACCGGCACGCCGTTGATCATCTGCTGGTACCGGACGACTGTGCCGAACGGCACCGGCCGCACGTCGGCCACCTGGAGCGAGTCCGGGTCGACCTGCCAGACCTGGGCGATGTCGGGCAGGTGGGACTGGGCGGCGGCCAGCGGGGAGTTGCCGCCGGTCGAGGGCAGCGGGGTCTGCGGCAGCAGCCCGACGATCCGGCCGGTGGCGTCGGTCTGCACGGTGATCTGCGCCCGCACGCCGGTGGTCGGCGTCGGCGTGCCCGTGGAGACCTTCGGCTGCGGGCCGGGCAGCGGCACCGCGGGCGGGTCATCACCGCCGGTCAGCTCGTGGGCAAACGCTTGCACCTTGGCGTTCGGGGCCGCCACCGCGACGAGCACACCGGACGCGAGCAGCACTGCCACTCCGACGATCGCCACATCGCCGGCCAAGCCTCTGCGTGCCACGCATGACCTCCGCCCGGAAACCCGACTACTTGCCGTGTTGCTCTACGCACGGATGCACGACACTCGTTCAGGTGGCGATTACGAAGAAAGTTCACGTCTTAGCCCCGGCCGTGCTCGCGTTGACCCTGCTCAGTCCCACGGTCGCCCAGGCCGCGCCGGCGGCGCAGTGCTTCACCACCAACGCCAAGCTCACGGTCGAGGAGCAGCGGCTGACCGCGACCATGCCGGCCGGCGGCCCCGCCGTCGGCCCGACGCTGGTCACCCAGGCCGGCTTCGACCCGCTGGTCGGCGACCTCACCACCAAGCTGTGCGCGACGAAGTCCACGTCGGCCGCGCGGCAGCTGGTGACCGCCGCCGGCGACAACCTCTGGCAGACCGCCGTCGACCGCGCCCAGGGCCGCCGCCCCGGCATGGGCACGCTCGACACCCACGACGACCGCCCGCTGTACTGGGCCCGACTCCAGATGAGCAAGGCCTTGCGGCAGTGGCAGCCGCGCTTCGCCCTGTCGGCTGCCGACCGCACCGCCCTGCTCACCGCGCTCGACCACGGCTCCCGCGGCCTCAACTCGGACAAGCTGCCGACCGGCGGCGGCGTCAAGAAGATCATGGTCAGCGGCTTCGACCCGTTCGAGCTGGACGGCACCGGGGTGCGCATCTCCAACCCGGCCGGCGCGTCCGCGCTCCAGCTGGACGGACTGACCATCAGCACACCCACCGGCCCGGCCGTGGTGCAGGCGGTGACCTTCCCGGTGGTCTGGGGCTACTTCGACCAGGGCATCGTCGAGGCCGCCTACGGCACGGCGATCAAGGACACCGCCCGCCGACCGGACATGATCATGACCATCAGCCAGGGCCGCCCCGACCAGTTCGACATCGAGCGCTGGGCCGGCGGCTGGCGCGGCGGCTTCCCCGACAACAACAACGTCGGCGCCACCGGCCCGGTCCCGGCGGCCGCCGGCTGGCCGCAGCCGACCGACTCGTTCATCGAGACCACGCTGCCGTACCAGCAGATGCAGGCCACGCCCACCGGCAGCTACAAGGTCAACTTCGACCTGCTGTTCTGCGTCTGGTCGGACAGCTCGCACCCCGGCACCGGCCAGCAGGTCTGCCGCACCGACCAGCCCAAGCCCGGTGAGGTCGCCGCGCAGGGTGGCGGCGGCGACTACCTGTCCAACGAGAGCATGTACCGGTCCAACCGGGTGCGCATCGGCCTGGGGGCCACAGCCGTGCGCGGCGGGCACCTGCACACGCCCGTGCTGGGTGAGCCGGCCGGTTCGACCGCGCTGACCGACGCGGCCTTCGAGGCGCGCCGGACCGCCATCGCCGACCAAACCGTGGCACTGGTCACGGCGGCGGTGAGTGGTTTGAGCTGACCTGGGTAACACGACCTGGGGGATGCTGCTTGCCCGGAGCATCCCTCAGGTCACTGCCAGCTTGCCTGCTGGTTGAGCCGGTACGGTCGAACGACCCATAGGCGATTCGGACGAGGAGGTCCATGGTGCGGGGCGGCTGGTTGGCGGTGATCGTGCTGGCATTGGTTGGCATGGTGGGCGCCTGCGGCAGACCGGCCACGGACCTGTCCCAGCCCGCGAGCGCGACGCCGAGCTCCCCCGACAACGCCGGCGGCGCGGCGCCGCTGCCGATGCCGCGGGTGGACAGCGGCGGCGTCAGCCGGGACGCGCTGCCGGCCGTCGGTGCCTGCATCGACGCCGCTCACAAGACCGTGACCTGCGTCGATCCGCACCAGGGCGAGGTGACGCTGATCGGCGATCTGCCCGACGGGCTGCCCAGTTCGCTGCCAGACGACACCACCATGACCAAGGCCGCGCTGCCGCCGTGCCGGGACGCGCTGGCCGAGTACCTCGGCAGCCACGACGCCGACGCCACCGACCTTCAGGCCTGGGCGTTCTGGCCGCAGGCCGAGGCCTGGACGCAGGGCGAGCGCTGGCTGGTCTGCGCGGCCACCCAGATCGACTCCGCCGGCAATCCGATCACCATCACCGGCTCGCTCAAGCACGTGCTGACCGGCGCCGGCTTCGCCCGGTACCAGACCTGCACGGTCTCCTCGCCGTCGCAGAGCCAGACCCTGAAGTTCGGCCCGTGCGACAAGCCACACCTCGGCGAAGCCATGCCGGGCGTGCAGGCGCTGGGCCGTTCCACCGATCCGATGCCGGCCGCGGACACCATCAACGAGGTCGCCCGCACCCGGTGCTCGCAGGAGCTGACCAGCTATCTGGGCACGGATGCGCGGTCGGACATCACCTACACCTGGCGCGCCCCGGACACCCGGCAGGCCTGGTCGCAGGGCTACACCAACCTCATCTGCTACGCCGAAGCCGCCCGACCGGTCGGCGCGCGACTCCACAACATCGGAAACCGTCCCCTTCCGGCCTGACCGCGGTGACAGCACCCTTCGACGCACGGTGAGCTGAGCACTCCGAACCGTGAGCGCCGGGTGCCGTCCGTTCGCGGGCGGCACGGGCGACAGCAGCAACACCACCTGCAACGGCGGCCTGGACATCGGGTCCACCCTGGACTACCGGGACCGCAGCCAGGGCAACCTGAACCTGCTGATCAACTCGGCCAAGCTGACGGCCCAGTACTGCCAGCAGTTCGGCGGCGAGTTCGGGCCGTTCGTGAACACCGAGCAGACCGTGAAGGACCTGGACCTGCTGCGCGCCCTGCTGGGCCGCGACAAGATCAATTGGGTCGGCTACTCCGGCGGCACCTGGCTCGGCGCCTACTACGCGACCTACTTCCCCAACCGGGTCGGCAGGTTCGTGCTGGACTCCAACACCAACTTCACCACCGACTGGCAGGACTCGTTCGCCTGGCAGCCGCTGGGCTTCCAGCGCCGGTTCCAGGAGGACTTCCAGCCCTGGGCGGCCAAGTACGACTCGACCTTCCACCTCGGCGCCACCGCCGCGGCCGTGAACCAGATGTACGAGCAGCTGCGGGCCAAGATGGCGGCCGCCCCGCCGGTCATCGGCGGCACCACGTACAACGGCGTCGCGCTGGACAACATGATCGTCGGCGCCATGTACTCGTCCCGCAACTTCTCGGTGCTGGCGCAGAACTTCGCCGTGCTGGAGTCGGTCGTCGGCGGTGGCGCGTTCGCCGCGCACACCACCCGGTCGCTGCAGCCGATCTCGGCCGACGCGTTCCTGTCCACGTTCACGTCGATCCTGTGCAACGACACCGCGTGGCACGGCGACAAGCAGTCCCTGATCCGGGATTCCGGGCAGTCCGGCAAGAAGTACCCGCTGATCGGCTACTCCACGATCAGCCAGCCGTGCCTGTCCTGGCACCGGCCCAGCCTGCGCATGCCCACGCCCGACGGCCGTGGCCTGCCGCCGATCCTGATGGTCCAGGACACGCACGACCCGGCCACGCCGTACGAGGGCGCGGTGTTGGCGCACAAGGCGTTCGCCAATTCCCGGCTGCTGACCGTGCAGGGCCAGGGCGATCACGGCGTCTACGCCTCGACGGGCAACACGTGTGTGGACAACACCGTCGAGTCGTTCATCGTCGACGGCGTCGTGCCGCCGCGGGACAGCACCTGCGCCGGCGTGCCGCTGCCGGTCCCGGCCCAGGCCGCGCCGGTCTCGGCGGTGGACAAGGCCGCCGCCTACCGCGCGGCGGCCGGGTCGCTGCCGAGCTCGAACTGATCTGTCGTCGTCAGCGGGGAGTCCTGCTCCCCGTCGGCGACGGTGGTCTTCTGGGCCGATCTGGAGAGCGCGATGGTCGCCATCGGTAGGGCGATCGCCGCGAGCACCAGCATGGCCAGCGCCGCGAAAATCACTGGGCACCTCCTCCTTCAAGAGGAGGACGCCGGACGCCCGTGTCCGGTTGCTCACTCGTACGGCGGACACAAATCGGCCGGCATCAGGGTCACGTCATTGGGACCTTGATGCCGGCCGAAAACTCAGCCCAGGCGCTGCTTGAGGGCCTCGAACTCGTCACGCAGCGAGGTCGGCAGCTTGTCGCCGATCTTGGCGAACCACTCCTCGATCAGCGGCAGCTCCGCCCGCCACTCCTGCGCGTCGAAGGCCAGCGCGGCGGCGATCTCGCCGGTCGAGGCGTCCAGGCCGGACAGGTCGAGGTCGGCCGGCGTCGGCACGTAACCGATCGGCGTCTCCTCGGCCGCGGCCGTGCCCTCCAAGCGCTCGATGGCCCACTTCAGCACGCGGCTGTTCTCGCCGAACCCGGGCCACAGGAAGCCCTTGTCTTCGCCGCGACGGAACCAGTTCACGTAGAAGATCTTGGGCAGCTTCTCCGCGTTGGCGTTCTTGCCCAGCTGGATCCAGTGGTTGAAGTAGTCGCCCGCGTTGTAGCCGATGAACGGCAGCATGGCCATCGGGTCGCGGCGCACCACGCCGACCTGGCCGACCGCGGCGGCCGTGGTCTCGCTGGACAGGGTGGCGCCCATGAACACGCCGTGCTGCCAGTCGCGGGACTCGGTGACCAGCGGCACCGTGGTGGCGCGGCGGCCGCCGAAGAAGATGGCCGAGATCGGCACGCCCTGGGGGTCGTCCCACTCCGGCGCGAGGATCGGGCACTGCTGCATCGGCGTGCAGTAGCGGGAGTTCGGGTGCGACGAGAGCTCCGTCGACTCCGGCGTCCAGTCCTGCTTCTTCCACGAGGTGAGGTGCGCGGGCTTCTCGCCCATGCCCTCCCACCAGATGTCGCCGTCGTCGGTCAGCGCCACGTTGGTGAAGATCGAGTTGCCCTTGGCGATGGTGCGCATCGCGTTCGGGTTGGTGTGGTAGTCGGTGCCCGGCGCGACGCCGAAGAAGCCGTACTCCGGGTTGACGGCGTAGAGCCGGCCGTCCTCGCCGAAGCGCATCCACGCGATGTCGTCGCCCAGCGTCTCCACGCGCCAGCCCGGGATGGTCGGCTCCAGCATCGCCAGGTTGGTCTTGCCGCAGGCCGACGGGAAGGCGGCCGCGATGTAGTGGACCTTGTCCTCCGGCGAGATCAGCTTGAGGATCAGCATGTGCTCGGCCAGCCAGCCCTCGTCGCGGGCCATCGCCGAGGCGATGCGCAGCGAGTAGCACTTCTTGCCCAGCAGGGCGTTGCCGCCGTAGCCCGAGCCGAAGGACCAGATGCGGCGCTCCTCCGGGAACTGCGTGATGTACTTCGTGTCGTTGCACGGCCACGCCACGTCGTCCTGACCCGGCTCCAGCGGCGCGCCCACGGAATGCAGCGCCTCCACGTACTCCGCGTCATCGGTGAAGCGGGCCAACGCCTTGGCCCCCATACGGGTCATGATCCGCATCGAGGCGACCACGTATTCGGAATCGGTGATCTCCACACCCAGCATGGGTTTCTCGGCCGACAGCGGCCCCATGCAGAACGGAATCACGTACATCGTGCGACCACGCATGCAGCCCCGGTAGAGCTCGGTCATGATGGCCTTCATCTCGGCCGGGTTCATCCAGTTGTTCGTCGGGCCCGCGTCTTCCGGGTCGACAGAACAGATGAAGGTCCGCTCCTCGACGCGAGCGACGTCCGTCGGATCCGAGGCCGCCCAGTACGAGTTCGGCTTCTTCTTCAGAGGCACGAAGGTGCCCGCGTCGACCAGGGCCGCGTTGATGCGCTCCGACTCCTCCTCGGAGCCGTCCACCCACACCACCCGCTCGGGGGTGGTCAGCTCGGCCACCTCCTGCACCCAGGTCAACAGCCGTTCGTTGGTGGTCGGTGCCTGGTCGAGACCGGGGATGGTCAGTGCGGTCATCTCGTCTCCTGCCCTGGGGTGTGCCGGACGAAAGCACAGGGACGCCGCTGTCCCTGTTGCAGACGACGGCGTCCGTGGTGGAAATGCGCAACCACACCCGGCGGCGTCCGGGTGTGAGGTGTTTAGGGGATGCCCAACTGTATCGGGGTTACGCGGGAGTGGCCGACCGTTCACCTGTCAGCCACCTCACATAAGCGATCAAGGAATCGATTCAGCACTCTTTTTGCGCACGCCAAGACCCCTGAATCCGATCAATGAGAGCGCTTCCACCCTGTAACGCCGGTCACTCCGGAATCGTTTCTGAATAACTATTGGTTCAGACCATCACGGACCACGTGGATCGACCCCACGAAATGCGATGGGAAAACGAGACATCCCCGACACCGGATGGTATCGGGGATGTGTCCTGCCTTACCTGCGACCGCCGCCACTACCGCTTGCGCACGCCGACGTCAGGACCACTCGCCGGTGGTGGAGTCGGTGCTGATCATGCGCTGGCCGCCGGAGCCCTGGTCGTTGCCGCCCCAGGAGCGGTCGTCGGCGCCGAACTCCAGGACGCCCTCGGCGGTGTCCTTCTGATAGTTGCCGCCGGCGTCGATGTGGCCGTGCTCGACCTGGGTCCACTGGTGCTCGCCGGTGTGCTCGGAGATGGTCACCTGGCCCTTGGTGTCGATCTCCATGGCGTAGTCGGCCCGGCCGTCGCCGTCGGTGTCGGTGTAGAGGAACGTGTTGCCCGAGGCGTCGGTGACCACGGCGGTGTCGTTGTGGCCGCTGTTGGTGGTGTCGGCGGTGGCGGGGCCGACGTTCTGGTCACCATGGGCGGTGTCGACGGTCATGGAGCCGGCGGGGGCGGAGCCGCCGGTGGCCGCAGTCCACTGGCCGGAGGTGGCGTCGAAATGGGACTGGCTGATCTGCTGGCCGTTGTCGTCGTACCGGGTGGCCAGGTCGGCGGTGCCGTCGTGGTCGGTGTCGGTGTAGTCGACCCGCCCGTCGTCGCCGTCGACCTCGGCGGTGTCCATGGCGCCGTCGTGGTGGTAGCTCTCGCTGGCCTCTTCGGTGTACTCGTGGCCGTCGATCTCGATCTTCAGCTCGTGACCGTCGTCGCCAGTGTTGTCGATGTACACCGCACTACCCCCGAATCCGCCCTGTGTTCCTGGTTGGACTCACGGTAGGGCGGATCGGTTCCCACAACCAGTCAGCCACGGTCGCGGAGCTGACGCATGGCGCCGAGCAGGGCCTCGCCGCGGTCACGGGCGGAGACGACGTCGGCGAGCTGCTGGCCGACGGCCTGGAGGCGGGCGGAGCGCTCGGCGGCGTCGAGCTTGAGGGCCTTGTCGACCTCGCGCAGCTCGTCCTCGATGGCCTCGACGCGGCTGGTCAGCGCCTCGTCGAGGGCCAGCGACAGCTGCCCCTCGGCGTCGATGAGCTGCTCGGACACCAGCTGGTCGAGGGTGGACCGGGCGTCGGCCAGCGCATCGGACAGCCACTGCCGCATGTGCTGCTTGTCGGCCAGGTGCTTGCGGGTGCGGGCCATCCAGTAGCCGGCGCCGAGACCGAGCACGATGGTCACGGGCAGCACGATGGGGTTCAACGCGGCGACGCCGATGCCGGCGAGAGGCAGCGCGGCGATGCGGCCGGCGCCCATGCCGCCGGAGATGCCCATGAACACCAGCAGCCGGTCCTCGGCCGTCGCGGCCCGCTTCTCCGGCGCACGGAGAACCACCGGGGGATGGGCGCCGCGGGCGAACTGGGCCCGGATCACCGCCAGTTCGGAAGTCGAGAACAACGAGGCCAGGGCGGCGTCGGCGGCCCGGCCGAGGCGATCGGTGAGCACGGCGGTGATCCGCGCCGAAATGACCTGCAAAGCGGCGTCGAGCTGCTGCGGCAGGGCGGCCAGGGCATCCTTGCCGGCGCTGTCGATGGCCTGCCGGAACCACGACTGGGCATCCCGGATCTGCCGGCTGACCTCGTGCGAGGACTCCAGCCGCGCCCGCTGGACCTCGGTGCGCAGCTTGACCTGCCAACTGCGGGTGGACGACTTGCGCTCGGCGGCCAGCTTGTCGCGCCGGGCCCGCAGCGCGTCGGCCTCCTCGTGCCCGGTGTCCAGGGCCCGCACGGAGGCCTGCAGCCGCGCCACGACCTCGCCGATGGCGGTGGTCAACGTGCGCAGGGCATTGGCCTCGGCCAGCATCAGCGATCGGCCGACGACCAGCTCCTGCACGGCGATCTGGAGCTCGCCGACGCCGGACTTCTCCCGCAGCAACGCGGCCGCGGAGGCGTTCGGGGCCTTGGCGGCCATCTCGAACAAGCGCGGCGACACGGCGTGGAACTTCGCGCCGGCGAACCGGGGGGCGTGCTCGGCCAGCAGCTTCTGGTCGGCGTCCAGGATCTCCCGCCAGCCGCGGAACTGATCCACCTTGGTCAGCGCGAACAGCACCGTCTCGACGCGTTCTCCAACCGTGACAAGGAAATCCAGCTCGCCGCGGGTGAACGGCGACGAGGCGTCCACAACGAACAGCAGCGCCGTCGCCGTTGCTGCGGCCTCGGCGGCCAGCTCTCCGTGCATGGAGTTGAGCCCGCCGACGCCCGGAGTATCCACAATGGACAGGCGCTGGAGCAACGGGATCGGGGCCTGGACGTCCACGTGCCGTGGCGGCTGCTGCTCGACGCCGGTGATCCAGCGGCCGAGGTCCTCGATCGGGAACTCGATCGGTTCGGCGTAACAGGCCCGCGCCGCCCACGACTCGCCGTGCCGCAGCACGAGATAGCTCGCGGTGGCCACGTCGGCGTCCACCGGGGACAGTCCCGGCGTCGCGATCAAGGCGTTGACCAGGGAGCTCTTGCCCCGGTTGGTCTCGCCGACGACCACGATCGACGGCGTCGAACCGCGGCCGGCCAGCACCTTGTCGACCTGGTCGGCGGCGCGCTTGTCGTGCTCACGCAGCAAGGCGGCCAGCCGCTCCCGGGCCTGCTTCACCATCTGCGGCAGCTGCGGAGTCGGCGTCACGAAGACTCCCGCCCGATGTAGACGATCACGATCGGGGCCCGCAGCGACTGTCCGCGGTCGACGAAGCCGGGGACCTCGGTCTCGGCGATCAGCCCGACCAGCGCCGGATCGTCGGTGGCCTCGCCGCCGCCGGCCTCGTGCACGGCCGGGTCGAACCGCTCACCGTCGGGACGGACCGCCCGCACGCCGACCTCGGCCAGCCCGGCCTCCAACCGCTCGACCACGCCGGCGCTGCGGGCCCGGTCCAGCGCGTACAGGCACATGCCGATCAGTGCCCGGCGCTCGTCCAGCGCCTGTTCAGCCTCCACCGGCCCCCCTCAACTGCTGCCAGATGAGGAAATATGCCCGATGCACGACGTGCGCGACCCGGCTTTGGGCGGGAGTGGCCCCGAACGAAGCGAACGAGCGCCACCAGCCGGCCCGCTCCAGCGCGTAGGCGACGAGCTCGTGCGGCGGACGGCCGACCAGGCCCAGCTGCTCGGGAACGCTGCCGGAGCCGCCGACCCGCAGCACCTCCTCGGCCAGGTCCTCGGGCATCGCCACGGCGTTGGCGGTGATCAACGTCAGCGCCTCCAGCAGCCGCAGCTGGTGCGCCTCGGGCCGGCCGAGCAGCTGCTCGATGGCATCGTTGACCCGCTTGCGCTCGGCCGGGTCGCCGGCGGCCAGCGCCGTCACGGAGGCCAGTGCGGCGGCGGCCTTGATGCCGTCGGCCCGAGCCCGGAACACGCCGTCCAGCTTCGACCGGACGGCGTCGAGGCCGGAGGCGTCGAGCAGCGCCCGGCGCAGAGCCCCGGCGGTGATGCCCGGCTCGGCCTGGATGGCCGCCACGGCGCGGTCGATGCCGTACAGGTCGAGCTTGGCCAGCAACCGCGCCCGGGTCGCGGCCGGCACCTCGCACTCCCAGGTCGTGAACAGGTCCGCCGACATCAGCATGGTCTGCCGGCTGGCTTCGTCGAGCTCGGCCAAGGCGTGCAGCGCGTCGGCGTCGGCCGAGGTGAACGCCCCGGACTCGGTCGACTCGGCCAGCAGCCCGATCACCGGCAGCACGTCGGCGACGCGGGGTCGCAGCGTCACGGCCTGCCGGCCGGCCAGGATCGCCGCCGCCCGCCAGACGTCGCCGTGGGAACCGGCGACCGACTCCGGCGGGATGGTGTCGGCCTTGTTCAGCACGGCGATGGCGTTGACCGGGCCGGCGTCGCGGCCGGCGGTCGCCGCGGTGAAGGCCCGCAACGTCTCCTGGTCGTCGGCCCGCACGGTCTGCGTGAACACGTACAGCACGGCCTCGGCCCCGGCCACCGCGTCCTGCGACACCTGGTCCAGCAGCTTCTCGGTCCGCGCGACCGAATCGGCGTCCAGGGAGCCCAGCCCCGGCGTGTCGATCACGGTCAGTTCCCGCAACACGTCGTTGGTGAGATACGCCTCCAGGTGAGACACCGTCTCGATGTCCACGTCCAGGTCGGCCGGGATCATGCCGTCGGCGTCGAACGGCAGCACCCGCCGCGAGCCGTCGACCCCGACCACCTCGATGCGGTCCACCGCGCCGTACTGGAACCGGGTCACCAGCCGGGTGCACTCGCCGACGCCGACCGGCGCCACCCGCCGCCCGATCAGGGCGTTGACCAGCGTGGACTTGCCGGACTTGATGCGGCCGGCCACGGCGACCTGCAACGGCGCGGCCAGCCGGCGGCCCACCTCGTCGAAGCCGGCGGCGGTGGCCGGACCGACCTGTGGCCGCAGCGTCTGCACCAACCGCGCCACCGCGGCGGACAGCGGCCCGGCCAGGGAGGAGGTCACCCGGCTGATGGTGCCATGGCGGCCCAGTGGATCACTCATTCTGGGGTAGTAGCTGTGCGTGATACCCCAGGGCGACGCTGACGGGCAGGTGGCGATCCTAGGCTGGGGGCGTGCGACGGCTGAGCCTCTGGATGCGTGCTCACCCGGTGATCGGGGACACCCTGATCGCCGGGCTGCTGGGCCTGCCCGACCTGGCCAGCACGGTCGAGAACCTGGCCGGCACACCGCGGGGGGTGTACCTGCTCGTCGGGCTGTTCCTGTGGGGCCCGCTGATCTTCCGGCGGGCCCGGCCCAAGCTGACCAGCAACATCATCCTGGTCGCGGCCTTCGTGCAGCTGGTCACCCACAACGTGGACTACGGCCCGTACGGCGAGATGACCGGCGTGCCGGTGCGGCCGGCCGACTTCGCGCTGGGCATCGCGCTGTACACGATGGTCGCCTACGTGGGCCGCCGGCAGGGCCTGATCTACGCGGCCTGGCTGCTGCTGGGCACCATCCTGTGGGAAGTGTGGCGGATCCGGGATCCGCAGTACGTCGTCTTCTCGCTGTTCATGATCTTCTGCGTCTTCGGCTTCTGCTGGGCGGTCGGGGAGTTCGTCGGGGCCCGCCGGCAACTCAACGCCGAGCTGCTGGAACGGCTCAAGCTGCTCGAGGTCGAACGGGACCAGCAGGCCCGCATCGCCGTGGCCGAGGAACGCACGCGGATCGCCCGTGAGCTGCACGACGTCGTCGCCCACGCGGTGAGCGTGATGGTCGTGCAGGCCGACGGGGCCAGCTACGCGCTCCAGTCGGATCCGCAGATGGCGCAGATGGCGCTGACCACGATCTCCGACACCGGCCGGCAGGCGCTGGGCGAGCTGCGGCGCCTGCTCGGCCTGATGCGCAGCGACTCGCAGAGCGATACCGAACGCCTGCCGCAGCCGGACACCAGCTCGCTGCCGCAGCTGGCCGAGCAGGTCCGCGGCGCGGGCCTGCCGGTGAGCCTGACCCTGCGCGGCGACGTGCAGGACCTGCCCGCCGGCGTCGGCCTGTCGGTGTACCGGATCGTGCAGGAGGCGCTGACCAACTCGCTCAAGCACGCCGGCGGCAGCGCGTCGGCCGACGTGTTCGTGACCAGGGCCGACGACAAGATCGAGGTGGTCGTGGACGACGACGGCTTCGGCACGCCGCGCGAGCTGGCCGGCATGTCCGGCGGCAACGGGCTGATCGGCATGCGGGAACGGGCCAGCGTGCTCGGCGGCAGCCTGGAGGCCGGGCCCCGGCCCGGCGGCGGCTGGCGCGTCCACGCGGTGCTGCCGGTGGGCTCGGCGCAGGGACCCCTAGTCTGATGTGCGTGATCCGAGTTCTGCTGGTGGACGACCAGGAACTGATGCGGATGGGCTTCCGCATGGTGCTCAACGCGCAGGAGGACCTGGAGGTGATCGGCGAGGCCGCGGACGGCGTGGACGCGGTGAAGCTGGCCGATGAGCTGCGGCCCGACGTGGTGCTGATGGACGTGCGCATGCCGCGGTTGGACGGCGTCGAGGCGACCAAGCAGATTGCCGAGGCCGGCACCGCCAAAGTGCTGGTGATGACCACCTTCGACATGGACGAGTACGCCCTGTCGGCGCTGCGCAACGGGGCCAGCGGCTTCCTGCTCAAGGACACGCCGCCGGCCGACCTGGTGTCCGCGCTGCGGGCGGTGGCCAGCGGCGACGCGGTGGTGTCGCCGAGCGTGACCAAGCGCCTGCTGGACCGCTTCCTCGGCCCCTCCGGCGGCGGCGAGCTGCGCGACGCGTCGGTGCTGGATGTGCTCACCGAACGTGAGCGTGAGGTGCTGGTGCTGATCGCCAAGGGCCTGTCCAACACGGAGCTGGCCAAGACGCTGTTCCTGTCCGAGGCGACGGTCAAGACGCACGTCGGCCGCATCCTGGCCAAGCTGGAGCTGCGGGACCGCGTGCAGGCCGTGGTGCTGGCCTACGAGACGGGGCTGGTCCGACCCGGCGACGTGTGAGACCGGGCCGGACCAGGGCAGGGTTCCCGGTTTACGTCAGGCAGTTGGGCGTCCAGGCGTGCGCCGGGTCAAGGGCGTTGCGCACCAGCTGGATCGCGATGTGGTCGTAGGTGATGTTGATGTGCTCGGTGCCGTCGATCAGGCAGTAGTCCTGCAATCGGTGGTTGGTCACCGTCGCCCCGGTCAGGTAGGCCGAGGTGTAGGGCGTGACGACCTCGTCGGTGCGGGTGGCGACGACGGTGTAGTTCACGCCGGACATGGTGTCGCCGCCGCTGTTGAGGTTGGTCAGAAAGCTGGAGCCGACCTCCTGCTGCACGCAGGCGGGGCAGACGGCCCCGATCACCCCGTCGGCGAAGTCGCCGCCGCCCGGCAGGGAGCGCACGGCGTCGACCAGGCCGTCCAGGTTCGTGCCGTGATTGGACGGCGCCAGCCCGACGAGCGTGCCGACCTTGGCCGCGCCGCCGAGGAACTTCAGGTAGTAGCGCGGCATCATGCCGCCCTGGGAGTGCCCGACGATGTCCACTTTGGACGCTCCGGTGGCCGCCAGCACCTTGTCGACGTACTGGCCGAACTGGCCGGCCACGGTGGGGATGTCGCCGGTTGCCTGGAACATCCCGCCCTCGGGACCGCCGAGATTGGGCGCGAAGACGCAGTAGCCGTCCCGCTTGAGCACTCCGGACAGGCCGGCCCAGTCGTCGTAGGCGTTGGCCCCGGTTCCGTTGGACAGCACGACCGGCCGCGGATGGGCCGCGGTCGGCCGGCAGGAGAAGTCGTTCGATCCCGGCGGGGACGCCGTCGGATGAGCCAGGGCGTACACCGCCGCCGAAATGATGCTGGGTTGGGCCGGGCCGGCGGCGGACTCGCTCGCCGACGCGACAGAGGTTGAGACGATCATCGTGGCCGTGACCAGGACAAGCCCGGTCAAGGAGCGTGCGACAGGACCCACGGACGCCCTCCGCTTCCGTAGGCGCCGGCTCCGTTGCCGGCGCGCACTATCCGAAACGACTCGTTTCCGTTTCGGTGATGGCGGTCACAGCGGATTCACCCCGGGGAGGTAGTTACGCTCCGTGTCGTGCGCCCTGCTCTCATCGCCCTTGACGTGGACGGCACGATCCTGGACTCGACCGGGACCATCTCACCGGCCGTGCTGGCCGCCATAGCCAGAGCCCGGGCCGCCGGCGCCCACATCGTGCTGTCCACCGGCCGCACCGTGCTCGGCGTCCGGGCCGTCGTCACGCTGCTCGGCTTCACCGACGGCACCGCGCTGTGCTCGAACGGGGCGGTGCGGCTCAACCTGGCGACCGGCGAAATCATCCCGCTGGCCACCTTCGAGCCGGCCCCGGTGATGGACCGGCTGCGGGCCATGTTGCCCGGCGTGACCTTCTCGCTGGAGGAGCCCGGCGTCGGCAACCGGGTCAGCACCGGCTATCCCGGCGACGGCTCCGGCACCCGCCGGCTGGTCGAAGACCACGAGCTGGGCGCGACCCCGACCACGCGCATGATCGCCTACTGGAACGGTGTCACCAAGGCGCAACTCGCCGAGCTGATGGACGTCTCACCCATTGCGGGCGTCACGTGGACGTACGACCATCACAGTGACGCGTGGCTGACCGTCGTCGCCGAAGGCATCTCCAAGGCGAGTGCGCTGGAGCAGCTCCGGAGGGAGCTGGGGGTGTCCCCGGACGCCACCGTGGCTTTCGGCGACGGACACAACGACATCGCGATGCTCCGCTGGGCCGCACTGGGCGTGGCCATGGGTGGCGCCGCGGCCGACGTCCGACAGGCCGCCGACGAGGTGACCGGCAGCGTCGCGGAGGACGGCGTGGCGACCGTGCTCGACCGACTTTTCCGATGAGGAGATGAGCTAGTGCGCAAGTCCTTAGTGGGTGTGGGAGTCGCCGCTCTGGTCGTGCTCGGGGGATGCGACGCGCAGCAGGCGGGCGCGCCGATGGCCAAGATCGGCGACACCGCCACCGCCACCGACGCCGTGCAGCTGGTCGCGATGGCCAAGAGCAGCACGTCGAAGAGCCGCACCGTCAAGATCGACGCGACCGTCGACGCCGGCGGCATGCACGTGACCATGACCGGCCAGGGCCAGTTCGGCGGCGACGCCTCGCAGATGGCCATGCAGGTCGGCTCGGCCGCCGGCGCCATGGAGATGCGCCTGGCCGACAAGGTGGTCTACATCCAGCCGCCGGCCGCGCTGCGATCCCACCTCGGCACCGACAAGACGTGGATCCGGCTCGGCGGCGGCGACGACTCGCTGTCCCAGCTCATCGACGGCGGTCTCGACCAGTTGGCCACCCAGGGCGATCCGACCACGTTCCTCAACCAGATCTCGCAGGGCGGCAAGGTCACCAAGACGGAGAAGACCACGCTGGACGGCCAGGCCGTCACCCACTACACGGTCGACGTGGACACCGCCAAGGCCAAGTCCGACCTGCCGCCGCAGCTGTCCGGAGCGGTCGAGCCGATGACCGTGGACCTGTGGCTGAACAGTGAGAACCTGCCGCTGCAGATGACCGCCGTCGCCGGCGACAAGTACACCTCGAAGATCCACTACACCGACTGGGGCGGCAAGGTCGACGTGCAGGCCCCGCCGGCCGACCAGGTCGCGAACCTCGACGACCTGCACCTGAACCTCGGCGGTCACTGAGTCACTGCCGCGCGTCCCGCGCGGCTCCCACCGAAAAATCGCTGTCCCCCTTGGTTACGCTCGATCCGGGCCGAGACCAAGGGGGACTTCACTGTGCGCAGAACCGTTGTGGCGCTTGCCGTGCTCCTGACGATCGCCGCCAACGCGGCCGCGACGCTGAAGCAGCCGGGGGCGGCGCCGACCTGGCGGCCCTGGCCGCGACGGGCTCCGTCGGGATCGCAGCAGTCGGGATCGGCGCCGTGGGCGGTGGCCAACCGCAGCCATGCCCGGTGATCAGTGGCCACCAGCCGTTGCGGTGTCAGCCATACGTTCGACCGTAGTGGTCCGCCGGGAGTAGTACCCGACATCGACCCCGGGGCCGATGTCCGATGACCTTGGGCCCCGTCATGCTTTGCCCATGATCGAGGCAATCGGCCTGACCAAACGCTACGGCCGGACCGTCGCGGTGCGGGACCTGTCGTTCACGGTCCAGCCGGGCCGGGTGACGGGATTCCTGGGGCCCAACGGCGCCGGCAAGTCCACCACCATGCGCATGATCCTGGGCCTCGACCGGCCGAGCGAGGGCCGCGTGCTCATCGACGGCCGGCCGTATCACGAGCTCAGGCCGCCGATGCGCACGGTCGGCGCGCTGCTGGACGCGAAGTGGGTGCATCCCAACCGGTCGGCCCGCAACCACCTGCGCTGGCTGGCCAAGGCCACCCGGCTGCCGGCGACCCGGGTCGACGAGGTGCTGGCCCAGGTCGGGCTGACGGCCGTCGCCGACAAGCGGGCCGGCGGCTTCTCGCTGGGCATGTCCCAGCGGCTGGGCATCGCCGCCGCGCTGCTCGGCGACCCCCAGGTGCTGCTGTTCGACGAGCCGGTCAACGGCCTCGACCCGGAGGGCATCCTGTGGATCCGCCGGTTCATGCAGGGCCTGGCCGGGCAGGGCCGCACGGTGCTCGTGTCCAGCCATCTGCTGTCGGAGATGGCGCAGACGGCCGAGGACCTGATCGTCATCGGACGCGGTCAGCTGATCTCGCAGGGCAGCACCTCGGCCTTCATCGGCGGGGCGACCGAGACGACGGTGCTGGTGCGCAGTCCGCAGGCCGCGAAGCTGGCGGAAGTGGTGACCCAGTGGGGCATGTCGGTGCGTATCACGGATGATGGCGCGCTGGTGATCAGCGGCGGCAGCAGCGACCAGATCGGCGAGATGGCCGCGACGCACGGCGTCGTGCTGCACGAGCTGAGCCCGCAGCAGGGTTCGCTTGAGGAGGCGTTCATGCGGTTGACCGGTCACGCGGTCGAGTACCAGGCGGACGAGGTGACCGTGGCATGACGCTGCTGGCCGTCGAGCGGATCAAGCTCTTCTCCACCCGTGCCCCGGTGTGGTGCGTCGCCGCCGCGCTGGCGCTGACCATCGGCGCCACCGCCGGCCTGGTCTGGCTGAACGCCCGGCACAGCGACGGGGTGTCGCCGGAGAGCACGCAGACCCTCTACATCCTGGGCCTGGCCGTCACCATGGTGATGGCCACGCTGTCGGTCACCACCGAGTACCGCTTCGGCACGATCAAGGCCACCTTCCAGGCCGTGCCCAGCCGGACCCGGGCGCTGCTGGCCAAGGCGACGGTGTTGGCGCTGGTCGCCGGTGTCGTCGGTGAGATCTCGTCGTTCGGCTCGTGGGGCGTGGCCCGGCTGATCACCGGCAGCCCGCACACCGACATCGCCACCGCCGACGAGTGGCGGGAGATCGCAGGCATGGGCCTGGTCTACGCCGTCGCCGCGGTGCTGGCCGTCGCCGTGGGCGCGCTGCTGCGGCAGAGCGCGGCGGCCGTGGCCATCCTGCTGCTGTTCCCGCTGCTGGTCGAACAGCTGGTGGAGATCGTCCCGGGGGTGGGCGAGCGGCTGCACGACTGGATGCCGTTCGTGGCCGCGAGCCAGTTCGCCGGCCCCGTCGACCCGACCCTGCCCTACGGCCCGTGGGGCGGGCTCGCGTACTTCGCCGCGGTGGCCGCGGCCCTGCTGGTGGCCGCCCTCGTGGTGGTCGAGAAAAGAGACGCCTGAACCGCGTCATGACGGCGCACGTGTGTCGTCACACGGGTACAGGGGCTGGGGAACGAGTGGGAATCGGGGCCCGCTCGGACGATGGTCCGGACCGCCGATCGGGGGGCGGCCCGGACCATCGATCCCTGGCATCGCAGGTCGACGCCTGATTCTCGGCGCCCCCGGATTCCCTGGGATCATGCGGACATGATCGAAGCGGTGGGGCTGACCAAACGCTACGGCCGGACCGTCGCCGTCGACGATCTGTCCTTCACCGCCCGGCCCGGCGTGGTCACCGGCTTCCTCGGGCCCAACGGCGCCGGCAAGTCCACCGCCATGCGCCTGGTGCTCGGCCTCGACCGGTCGGACACCGGCTTCGTGCTCATCGACGGCCGGCGGTTCGGCGAGCTGCGGCGGCCATTACGCGTGATCGGCGGCCTGCTCGACGCCACGTGGGTCCATCCGCACCGCACCGCCCGCGACCACCTGCGCTGGCTGGCCCGGGCCGCCGACATGCCGAGGACCCGCGTGGACGAGGTCCTCGACCTGGTCGGCCTGACCAAGGTGGCGCGCAGTCCGGCCGGCGACTTCTCGCTCGGCATGGCCCAGCGGCTGGGCATCGCCGCCGCGCTGGTCGGCGACCCGTCGGTGCTGCTGTTCGACGAGCCGGTCAACGGGTTGGATCCACAGGGCATCGCCTGGATCCGCAAGCTGATGCGCACGATGGCCGACAACGGGCGGACCGTGCTGGTGTCCAGCCACCTTCTCGCGGAAATGGCGCAGACCGCCGACGAGTTGATCGTGATCGGCCGCGGGCGGTTGATCGCGCAATGTCCCACTGCCCAATTCATCAGCGAGGCGACGGAGTCGTCCGTTCGTGTTCGCACCGCCCAGGTGGAACGATTGCAGACAGCATTGGTCCACAAAGGCGCGACGGTACGACATGAGCCTGGCGCACTTGTCGTCACCGGCCTCGACGCGGCCCAGATCGGCGAGTTGGCCGCCGCGCACGGCGTCGTGCTGCACGAGCTGAGCCCCCGTCGGGGCTCGCTCGAAGAGGCCTACCTCCACCATACTGGAGACGCGGCGGACTACCAGGCCGGATGATCACCTGTTTGGTCCAGACCAAGTCGCGTTCGGTGGTCCGCCGGCACGAATGGCGTAAGAAGTGCATGAAAACCACGTGAACTCCCGCACAGCACCGTGCGAAATGCGGTCAAAGATGATCGTATCGAGTTAATCCCGTCAGGCAGCCCTTGGAGGTGAGCGGTGGCGGTGACTGAATCGCACCCCCGTCGGAACGTGAAGAAGCAAGTGCGAGTGGAGCCGACGGCCACGCTGGAGTGGTCGCAGGCCGTCGAGTTGGCCGGCATGCCCAAGAATCCCACCGGCCCCGCCGACATCCGGCGCGCATGGATCCATCGGGCCCCCGAGCGGCAGGTCGTCGGCCTGTACCGGGTGCTCGGCAAGTTCGAGCCGGACCTGCCCGCGCCCTGGTGGCTGCGGGCGCTGGCCGCCGGTGGGCTGCCCACCCGCAAGGCCGCCTTCCGCATGGAGGACGAGGTCGGCGAGCTGCTGGCCGCCCGCCCGGGCTGGGTCTACGTGCCCTGGGAGGACGGCTACTGGGAATACGTGCCGTCCGAGGCCTACGCCGCCGGCGAGGCGCCGACCGTGCCCACCACCGTGGTGTTCACCGCCCGCCATCGCGGTTGGCTGGACGTGCTGCCGGCGCACCGGGGCAGCGTGCCGAAGTTGATCGCCGTGCGCGGCCTGGACGACCTGGTGACCAGGCTGGACGACATCGAGGCGACCTGATCTGGAAGAGTCTGGCAATCGTGACACAGTCAGACCCTGATCAGGCCGGCCAGCGCCCCCTGCACCACCGTTCCATCGTTTCCTACGTCCAGCGCGGCGAGCGGATGACCGTCGGCCAGCAGCGGGCCTGGGACACCCGGTGGCCCCAACTGGGCCAGGATGTCAAGGCGCTGCCGCCCGGTCCGCTCGCGCTGGACGAGTGGTTCGGCCGCTCGGCCCCCGTCCTGCTGGAGATCGGCTCGGGCATGGGCGAGACCACCTCGCAGCTCGCCGCCGCGCAGCCGGAGCTCAACTACCTGGCCTGCGAGGTGTACAAGCCGGGCCTGGCCCAGCTCATCCTGCGGGCCGACGTGCTCGGGGTCGACACCCTGCGGCTGCTGCGCGGCGACGCCGTGACCGTGCTGACCGACCACCTGGAGCCCGAGTCGCTCAGCGGCGTGCGGCTGTTCTTCCCGGACCCGTGGCCGAAGGCCAAGCACCACAAGCGGCGCATCGTGCAGCCCGCCTTCGTCGAGCTGATCGCGTCCCGGCTCGTGCCCGGCGGCGTGTTCCACATGGCCACCGACTGGGAGGAGTACGCGGAGCAGATGATGACTGTCTGTAGCGAAGAGACTCGGTTGCGCAACGTGCACGCCGATCAGCCGGGCGGGTGGGCGCCCCGACCCGACTGGCGGCCGGTCACCAAGTTCGAGAACCGGGCCGTCGAGGAGGGTCGGATCAGCCACGACCTGATGTTCGCCAAGGTCGACTAGGGTCACCCGACCGAGTGCTCAAGTCTCGGGCCGGTGGCGACGAGTCGAACACTGTCGGTCGAGCCTTCACCCGTTCGGGCGGAGATCCACTAGTCCGAGGTGTGCCCCTTCTGGCAGTGACGAGTGAGGCCGGGCGGCGGTTACGGTTGCCGACCGTGACGGCTTTGGCAACCCTCCCTGCTCTCGACTGCGTGGACCTCGACGCCGCCGAGGAGTTCCTCCGCATGTTCCACGACGCGCACCCCGACGCCGGGCCGGTGGGCCAACGGCTGACCGAGGTGCGGACCGAGATCGCCGACACCGGGACGTATCGGCACACGCCGCAGGAGCTCGCCTACGGCGCGCGGGTCGCACTGCGCGACAGCGGCTGGTGCACCAGCGGCGTGCCCTGGCGCCGGCTGAAGGTCCGTGACCTGCGTGGGCTACGCAACGCGCCCGCCGTCGCGGCCGAGTGCATGCAGCACCTGCGGCTGTCCACCAACAGCGGGCAGATCCAGCCGCTGGTCACCGTGTTCGCCCCGGACACCCCGTCCACGCCCGGGCCGTGCATCTGGAACGAGCAGCTGGTGCGCTACGCGGGCTATCGCGACGCCACCGGCCGCGTCGTCGGCGACCCGCGCTACATCGACTTCACCGAGGCCGTCACCGCGATGGGCTGGCGGCCGCCGACCCAGCGGGGCCGCTTCGACCACCTGCCGCTGGTGGTGGAGACCGCGCACGAGGGGCCGCAGCTGTTCACCGTGCCGCGGGACGTGATCCAGGAGGTGCCGCTGGAGCACCCGGACCTGTCATGGTTCGTCGAGCTGGGGCTGCGCTGGCACGCCGTGCCCGTGATCAGCAACATGCGGCTGGTCATCGGCGGCGTCACCTATCCGGCCGCGCCGTTCAACAGCTGGTTCGTGGGGGCCGAGATCGGCACCCGCAGCCTGGCCGACGAGGGCGCGTACGCCGTGGCCAGGGAGGTCGCCACGCGGCTCGGGCTGGACACCCGCACCGAGCGGACGCTGTGGCGCGATCGGGCAACCGTCGAGCTCAACCGGGCAGTGCTGCATTCCTTCGACGCCGCCCAGGTGACCATCACCGACCACCACGCCGAGGCGCTGCACCGGCTGGCGTGGCTGCGTTCCCGGCAGCGGGCCGGCGGCAACCGGCCCTCGTTCCGTATCGACTCGACGACGGCCCAGCGGGCCCGGCAGGGCACTCCGGCCCGGTTCGCCGACACCGCGAACACCGAGCCGCACGGCGGGCGGCTGGCCGCCCTGCTGCGCAAACGCCTTGGCTGAGCGTTACTTCGTCTGCTCGCTGTCGACCAGGATCCCGGTCACCACCATGACCGCCAGCACCAGCAGACCGACCGCCGCACCGCTGTAGGTCATCACCGTTGCGAACATCCCGCACCCCTTGTCTCCGACGTTGGCTCAACTGTCGTCGGCGGGCGCGTCATCGGGCGTCGGCCTGGCGCATCGACCTCGGCTACGCCGCAGGTCTGACCGGGCACCCGCCCACAGGCTGACGGCATCGGCCCCGGCTACGCCCTACGGTGGCCCACGTGGAGAACGGGTATCTCGGCTGGCGGGCGCTGGCCCGCCGGCAGTGGCCGCTGGCCACCGCTCTCGTGCTGCTGCTGTTCTTTCAGATGGTGGCGTGGCGCGGCATGGCGCCGGGGATGTGGCTGCTGCTGCCGGCCGACCTGATCGTCTGCGTGCTGGCCGTGGTCTGCCCGCGCCGTCCCTTCGACGCCGCGCTGGCCGCCGCGATCGCCATCGCCGGCAGCTCGCTGCTGCTGCACGGGCTGCGCCTGGTGGAGATCGGCGGCGAGATCGTGCCGCTGGCCGCCGCCATGGCGATCACCGCCATCACGGTCCGGCAGTCGTCGCGCGGGCGGGCGATCATCGGCACCGCCGCGCTGGCGTGCGCGTGGGCGGTCACCGCGTACCTCGATCGCCAGGCGTACGCCGAGGACAGCGACCCCGTCGGCATCGGCAACATCGTCGCGATCATGGTGGTCTGTTTCGGCCTCGGCGTCGGCACCGGCCTGTACTTCCGGGCCCGCGACCGGGAACGCCGCCGATCCGAGTCCGCCTCGGTCGCCGCCGCCCAGCAGGCCGAGCGGCTGGCCCTGGCCCGTGAGCTGCACGACGTCGTCGCGCACTACGTCACCGGCATCGTCGTGCACTCACAGGCCGCCGAGGCCATCGCCGACCAGAACCCCGACGCCGCCCGACAGGTGCTGCCGATCATCACCGCCAGCGGGCACGAGGCGCTGGCCGCCATGCGACGCCTCGTCGGCACCCTGCGCGGCACCGAAGCGGTGCCCACCAGCCGTGACAACGACGAGCTGACCGCCCAGATCAAGCGAACCGTCGATCAGGTCGGCGGGCCCGTACGGCTCGACGTGCAGTTGTCCGAGGCCGTGCCGCCCGAGCTGGCCCAGTCCGTGATCCGGCTCGTGCAGGAGTCGCTGACCAACGCCCGCAAGCACGCCGCCGGCGTCCGCCGGATCGATGTGGACGTCCGGACCTCCGACGGCGCCGTGCGGGTGCGGGTCGCCGACGACGGAACCGGTCAGCACAGCAGCCCCGTCGGCGGGTCCGGCGGTTTCGGGCTCGTCGGCATGCGGGAACGGGTCGAGCTGCTCGGCGGCACCTTCAGCGCCGGTCCCACCGGGGGCAGCGGCTGGACGGTGGTGGCCGAGCTGCCGCTGGGCGGATGACAGAATCCGGTCATGTCTGAGGCTTTCCGGCTCCATGCCCCCGTCGTGCTGCCCTGCGACGCGTCCTGCTCCGTCGTGCGCGACGCCGTCGTCGACGTGCTGGCCGACGGCCGCCTCGGCTACGTCGGTCCCGCCTCCAACGCCCCGGCCCTGCCGGCCGGCGTGCCCGTGCGGGAGCTGTCCGGGATCCTGCTGCCCGGCCTGATCAACACCCACGCCCACAGCCCCATGACCGTGCTGCGGGGCATGGGCGGCGACCTGCCGCTGATGTCGTGGCTGCAGGACGTCATCTGGCCCGCCGAGGGTCGTCTCGACGGCGACGACGTGCGGGCCGGCATGCGCCTTGGGGCCTTGGAAATGCTCCGGCACGGCGTCACCACCAGCGTCGAGATGTACTTCTACGCCGAGCAGATGGTCGAGGCCGTGCTCGAGGTCGGCTCCCGCATGGTGCTCACCCCCGCCGTCATCGCCGCCCCCGGCTGGGACCGGCTCGGCAGCTGGCTGCACATGACCGACCAGATCAGCGCGTGGATCGACGCCGACGGCCTCCGCTTCGGGCCCGGCGAGCGCATCGAGCTCGGCTACGGGCCCCACTCCGCCTACACCCTGCCCGCCGAGGCCCTCCCCGTCGTCGCCGCCGAGGCCAAGCAGCGCGGCGCCCTGCTGCACATCCACGTCGCCGAGTCCCTCGCCGAGGACCAGCACGTGCGCGAGGCCCACGGCTCCGTTCCCCTGCTGCTCAACTCCCTGGGCGTCTTCGGCGGCCGTGTCCTCACCGCTCACTCCGTGCATCTGTCCGATGTGGACATCCAGCTCTACGCCGCCAACGGTGTCGGCGTCGCCCACTGCCCCGGCTCCAACGCCAAGCTCGCCTCCGGCACCGCCCGGCTGCTGGACCTGCGCCGCCACGGCGTCCCCGTCGGCCTCGGCACCGACGGTCCCGCCTCCAACGACGACCTCGACCTGTGGGAGGAGATCCAACTCTCCGCCATGCTCGCCCGCCTCGGCTCTGCCGACGCCGCCGCCCTCACCGCCGCCCAGGCCCTGCTCCTGGCCACCCGCGGCGGCGCCTCCGCCATCGGCCGCACCGACCTCGGCACCCTCGCCCCCGGCTACTGGGCCGACCTCGTGCACATCGACCTCGACGACCCCGCCTTCGCCGCGGGCCTCGACGTCCCCGACCCCCAGCTCCTGTCCAACCTCGTCTGGGCCGCCGGCTCCCGCCGCGTCCGCGACGTCTGGGTCGCCGGCTCCGCCGTCGTCGCCGCCGGCGAATCCCCCCACGTCGACCGCACCGCCGCCTCCGCCGAGGTCCGCAAGGTCACCCACCGCCTGCTCACCGACGCCTGATCTAGGCGGCTGCTTCGCAGGTCTCCTGCGCGGCGGCCGTCTCGACAACCCGAGGCTTGGGCCTGCGGCGGCTGATGGCCACGCCGGCCAGGCACAGGGCACCGCCGAGCAGGCCGAGGGCGGTCGGGGCCTCGCCGAGCGTCGCCCACGACACGAGCACGGCAATGCCCGGGACGCACAGCGTCGTGGCGGCCATGCGGCCGGCATCGGTGCGGGCCAGGGCGTAGGCCCAGGTGGTGAAGGCGATCGCGGTAGGTCCGACGCCCAGGAACACGACGCCGGCGATCGCCGCGCCGGAGGCGTGGCCGAGCTCAACCACCGCCTGCGGGGCGAACGGCAGCGTGGCGACCAGGCCGGCGGCACAGCCGACCCAGGTCGCGGTGACCGCGTCGACCGTGCGCAGCGCGACCTTCTGCATCAGCACCCCCGCGGCGTAGAGCACCGCGGTGACCAGGCCCAACACGATGCCCAGCGTGTCGACCACACCGCCGCCGTCCCCGCCGAGGGCGATGACGAGAACCCCGGTGAAGGCGACGAGCATGCCGATCACCACTGGCCGCGGGAAGCCCTCGCGGAACACAAGACCGGCGACCACGGCGACCAGGATCGGCGCGACGTTGACCAGCAGCGCGGCGGTGCCGGCGTCCAGGTGTCGTTCGGCCCAGTTGAGCACCACGGTGTAGCCGGCGAACCAGAGCACGCCGTAGCCGAGCACGAAGGCGAGCGCCCGTCCGCGGGGCAGCGGGCGGCGGTAGCGAAGGGCCACAATCGCCAGCGCGATCGTGCCGACGGTCAACCGTCCGAAGGCGAGCGAGCCGGGGGACAGGTCATCGCCGACCGCGCGGATGACGACGAAGGCGGAGGCCCAGAGCAGCACGGTCGTCACGACGGCGGCCAGGGCCCGGTGCTTGAGTGGCATGTCGTCGACGATGGCCCGGCGGAAACGTAAGCACAAGCAAGAAAAGCCGCCGGATTGTTCAGTGTGACTGTAGTGTCGAGGTCATGGACATTCACCGGCTCCGCGTGCTGCGCGCGGTCGTGGCGGACGGCTCGATCCGCGGCGCCGCGACGAGCCTCGGCTACACCCCGTCGGCGATCAGCCAGCACATCACCGCGCTGCAGAAGGAAACCGGGCTCACGCTCGTGCAACGCGCCGGCCGGAGCATCGAGCCGACGGTGGCCGGCCGCACGGTGGCGGCCCACGCGGCCCGGGTCTTCGAACGGCTCGCTGAGCTGGAATCGGTGGTCTCCGACCTGCGGGCGGGCCGGGTCGGCGCCCTGTCGGTGAGCTACTTCGCCTCGGCCGGAGCCGTCTGGATCCCGCCCATGGTCGCCACGCTCGCCCGCGAGTTCCCCGGGCTCCGTCTCGACCTGCGGCTGATCGAGCTGGTCGGCGCGGACGCGGGCCAGCCGGACATCGCGATCTTCGTCGACGGCACGGAACCCGCCGACACCAGGGGATATCGGGTGCGCGCGCTGCTCACCGAGCCCTACTTCGCCGTCGTGCCGCGCGGCTCCGCGCTGGCCGACCGGGTCGAGGTGGACCTGGTGGAGCTGCGCGACGAGGCCTGGGTGGACAACGACGTGGCCCGTGGGGCCTGCCGGCAGGCGGTGCTCGACGCCTGCTCGACGGTGGGCTTCAGCCCGGCCTTCCACATCGAGACCCAGGACTACCCGACCGCGATCAAGTTCGTGGCCGAGGGCATGGGCATCACCGTGATCCCCCGGCTCGGCCTCGGCGCGCTGCCGGAGTCGACCGTGGCCGTGCCGATCGTGAATCCCACGCCGCGACGGAGCATCTCGGTCCGGGTCCGCGACGCCGTCGCCGATCACCCCGCCGCGGTCAGGCTGCTCGACCTACTCGACGCCCATGTCGGGCGGGCGGTTAGTGCGGGCGGGGACGGACGGTGAGGTCGACGACGTGGGCGTCGGCGGGTGCGAGCAGGGCGAAGGTGACGGCCTGGGCGACGGACTCCGGCGTCAGGTAGTCGTCGGGACGGAAGTCGCTGCCCTCGGACTCACGGATGGCGCGCTGCATGTCGGTGGCGGTGCGGCCGGGGTAGACGGAGGTGACGCGGAGGGCGGGCTCCTCGGCGCGGAGGGCGTCGGCGTAGGCACGGAGCGCGAACTTGCTGGCGGCATACGCGCCCCAGTTGGGGTTGGCGTACAGGCCGGCGCCGGAGTTGATGAGCACGACCTGGCCTGAGGCGGCGCGCAGCGCGGGCAGGAGGAGCCGGGTGAGCTCGGCGACCGCGACGACGTTGATCTCCAGGGTGCTCCGCCACACGTCGACGGGCGTCTCGGCGAGCAGGCCGAGGGTGGCGACGCCGGCGCTGTGCACGAGGACGTCGAGCCGGTCGATGGCGGAGGTGGCCTCGGCGACGGCGTCGGTGTCGGACAGCTCGACGGGCCAGGGGGTGGCGGAGGGGAACTGACCGGCGAAGGCCTTGAGGGCCTCGACGTCGCGCCCGCCGAGCAGGAGGTCGTGGGTGGGGGCTAGCGCGGTGGCCACGGCAGCGCCGATGCCGCGGGAGGCGCCGGTGATCAAGGCGGTCGGTCGGGACGTCATGATCCCCAAGCTAACTCGTTCGAGCTGAGCACCGACACCCGCGCGGACCGCGCCTGCGCCGACCGCACTTGTTTCACGTGCAACCACGCCGTCCAACCTGCGAAAACCCACCCGAAGCGGTGAAATCGCCCCCCGTCCGCCGGTCGAATCCCGGCGGCGGTGCGACGCTCGGAGATCGACAGAAGCGACCGGACGGGAGGGATTCCGTCATGGTGACTCGAACACTGGTCGTCGCGGCGGGCATCGTGCTCGCGGTGACGCTCGCGGTCCCGGCCGGAGCCGATCCGGTCGCGCCGGCGCCCGCGGCCTCGGGCGGCTCCAACTACGACTTCTACTACCTCGACGGCTGCTACCGGCAGCCCTACCAGGTCACGGCGGCGTTCGACAAAGCGCCGACGATCATCGCCTACCAGCTGGCCGGCATGAAGCGGGCCGGCCAGAACCGGCTGTCCATCGGCGTCTACCACCACCACGGCGCGGACGACGGCACGGCGATGGACTCCACCGGCGGCCACCTGCCGCCGCGCGGCCAGGAGAACCTCGCCGGCCTGCTCGCCGACATCAAGCAGGCGGGCTTCGCCGAGGTCACGGTGGTGGTGCATCCCTCGGACGGCAACAACCCGCGCACCTGGTCGTCCTGGCAGGACTCGATGTACGAGGAGAACTGGCAGCTGATCCAGTCCCTGCACCCGATCATCGCCGCCGCCGGGCTGCCGTTCCACCTCGATCTCGGCGGCGAGCTCACGGCGTCGACCGACGAGTCCCTGGTGCTGCGCTACGACCAGCAGCTGTGGCAGGCCTACACCGCGAGGTTCGGCCGCGCCGACACCGTCGGCTTCTCCGTCAACGGCACCGACCCGGGCCAGGTTCTCAACGTGGGCAAGATGTACGGGTCCGCCCAACCGTCCATGATGGACATCCACATCTACGGCGACGAGTACTCGCAGTTCGTCTACAACGACGATCGCCTACGACAGCAGGGTTTCACCAGCCAGCCGCTGATCATCGGCGAGGCGTACTACAACGACAAGGAGGCGGCGAGCGGCTTCGCCCAGGCGACGCGCAAGACGGGCCGGCAGATCTACTACCTCACACAGTGGCCGAAAACCCGGGCCGGCGACACCGAGTGCGCCCGGGTCGATGTCGCCCCGCCGACCAACTACGCCGAGTACGCCGCCGCCGGCTTCTGACCCAGCTCGGCCGTCAGCAGCGGCGAGATCCGCTCGGCCAGCGACTGGTATCCGTCGGGGCCGAGGTGCAGGCCGTCCACCACCAGATCCGCGTAGACCAGGTCCCGCCCGTCGATCACCCTCACGCCACGCGCCGCCGCGGCGACCAGGTCCCGGATGTCGGCCAGCGTCAGCCCGACCGCGTTGACCTCCTGCTCACGGGCCGGCGCCAGCGGCGGTGTGATCACCACGACCGGCTGGTCGGAGATCACCTCAAGGAAGCCCTCCAGCGCCGGGCCGAGCGTCCGCCGACTGAAGCTCGCCGCGTGGTGGATGTCCACGCCGACGCACAGGGTCACCAGGTCCGGCTCCCGCTCACGGATCGTCTGCGCGACAACGGGATCGAGGTGGCATTCGCCGGAGAACCCCAGGCAGGTCAGCCGCCAGCCGTGCCGGCGGGCCACCTCCGCCGGCCAGGTCTGGCTCGGTCCGTCGACCAGCCGGCACTGCGTGATCGCACTGCCGTACGCCACCCAGTGCGGGCCGGTGCGGCTCATCGCCCGGACCGTGCTGTGCGCCGCCAGCCGCAGCCGCCCGATCTTCGTCCGCCCGTAGTTCGGCAGCCACACGTCGACGTTGGCCGGCTGCCCCGGCAGCGCCACCGTCAGCACCTGCTCGCCCGGCCTGACCGCCATCCGGTGCGCCAACTGGCCGTCGACCAGCACGTCCACCGGTGACGAGTAGTCCGGATCACCGAGCAACGGCATCGATAACAGGCGCGCGTCCGTGCGCATGCCCACCCGGACCCCTGCCGGCATACGCGCCAGCTCCGACAGTCTCGCCGTCGGAATCCGGTCCGCCGGCAGCCGCCACGGCTGCCACCAGTCGCCCGCGCGTCGAAGGTCGACCAGTCCGTCCCAGCTCAGCTGCGGGTCG
The DNA here is from genome assembly GCF_040682195.1 of Kutzneria sp. NPDC051319. Lineage (NCBI taxonomy): Bacteria > Bacillati > Actinomycetota > Actinomycetes > Pseudonocardiales > Pseudonocardiaceae > Kutzneria > Kutzneria sp. NPDC051319. Next base: position 72,042 of record NZ_JBFBAM010000003.1, read on the forward strand.
TCCGGGTCGAGCCAGACCTCGCGCACCTCAGGTCGTCAGTAGTCGATCGAACCGGCGCGCGAACAGGTAGGCGTCCCCCGGCCAGCGGGCCGAGAGGTAGTTGCCGTCCTGCACCGCGAACGCCGGGCCGTCATCGGTGGCCGTGCCTCTCGCCGTCGAGATCGGGCCTCTCTCGAATCTGGCCCCGGTCGCCCGGACCTCGTCCTCCACGTACGCCGGGTACGTCCGGTAGTAGCGGCCCAGCTTCCACGCCGTCGCGTAGTACGCCATGCGTTCCATGTACTTGGGCAGGCACGTCGTTCGTCGCTCCGCCAGCACCCCGGCCCGGGCCAGCACGATCACGCCGTGGCAGATCGCGCCCACCGGCCGCTCCAGCCGCCAGAACTCCGCCACCTTGGTCCGCAGCACCGCGCTGTCCAGGTACTGCCGCATGCCCGGGGCGTGGCCGCCGGCCAGGATCAGCCCGTCGTACTCCGACGGCTGGACCGCCTCCCACGCCACCGTCGCCGCGAACCCCGGGTCGGCCGTCAGCTCATCGTAGAACCGCTTCGGCTCCGGCTCGGCCCCCAGCTGCCCGAAGATCACCCCGCTGAGCAGCCGCGGATCGGCCGCCGGCCGGGCGCCCGCCCGCTCCGTCGCGAAGACCACCTCGTGCCCGGCGTCGGTCAGCAGCCGCCACGGCACCGCCACCTCGGTGACGTCGAAGTCGCTGTCCGGCAGGGGCATCAGGATTCGCACTCCGCGCATCCTGCCAGCACCCGAATGGGCGACACCAGTTACTGTGTCCGGCCGCCCGCACAGCCAGATCGAACCCGCGTTCGACTAGGATGACCTGGTGGCGGCCAACCTCGAGCAAGCGGCCCTGTTGCTCGCGCTGCGGCACAGTGACCGTGGCTGGGGCGCGGTGACCGCTGCCGTCGAGGAAGCCGGCTCGGCGCTGGAGATCCTTGACGACCTGCTCACCCCGAGCAAGCCGACTCTGGACCACGTCGACCGCGACCTGGACGTTGACCTGAAGCTGGTCGCCGAAGAGATCGACGGCTGGCGCGCGGAGGGCATTCATCTGGTCACCGTCCTGGATCGGGACTATCCGGTGCAGTTGATGCTGGTGCACCAACGGCCGCCGTTCCTGACCTGCCGCGGCATTCTCGACGCCGAAGACATCACCGCTGTCTCTGTCGTAGGCAGCCGGCAGGCGAGCGCGGCCGGGCTGCGCCGGGCCAGGGTCGTGGCCAGCACCTTGGCCACCAACGGATTCACGGTGATGAGCGGCCTCGCCGCCGGCATCGACACCGCCGCGCACCGCGCCGCGATCGACGCCGGCACGCGCACCGTCGCGGTGGTCGGGACCGGCCTGCGGCACTGCTACCCCGCCGAGAATCGGGAGCTCCACACCGAGATTGCCCGAACCGGCGCGGTGCTCTCCCAGTTCTGGCCCGATGCCGGCCCGGCCAAACACCAGTTCCCGATGCGCAACGCCGTCATGAGCGGCTGCAGCATCGCCACGGTCGTCGTCGAGGCGGGGGAGCACAGCGGCGCGCGGATCCAGGCCCGCGTCGCTGTCGAACACGGCCGGCATGTCTTCCTGTTGCCCGATGTGCTGGCCAACCAGTGGGCGATGGACCTGGCCCGACGCCCGAACACGACCGTTCTGGAGGGGCCAGAGCACCTGCTCCGGGTGCTCGGGGAGTTGACCGCGGAGCTGGTCCAGCTCTGAGCCCGCTCACCTGGGTAGCGGAAAGCTACCGAAACATTCTCGTGCCCGTGCCGCCCGTCGGACCCGGCGTGTGCTCGACCTGTCATCGCGACGCTCCGCTGCCGCATCGACAGTGCTACCGGTGCAACTCTCATCGAGAGCTGGCCGGCGACCAACTGGCGGACGTGGTTGTCCCCATATCGATCGCGTTCGCCGGCGAGCAGTTCGCCCACGACCTACGTCAGTACAAGCGGTCTCCCCTGGAAGCGGCCCGCAAGGAGAAGCAGCGCCGGCTGGCCGTGGTGCTGGAGAACTATCTCCGGGCACACGAGCGGTGCGTCGCCGCCGCATGCGGCGTGGCGGACTTCGACGTCGTGACGTCGGTGCCGAGCACGAAGGGCCTTGATCCCCATCCGTTGAGCGCGATGCTCAGCCGCATCATCGGGCAGACCCGCCCGCGGTATCGCGACCTGCTGCGGATCGGCGCGGACCTCGGTGAACGGGTATTGCACCCGGATCGCTTCGGCGCCTCGGACGATCTGCGGGGGCGGCGAGTGCTGCTGGTCGACGACACGTGGACCAGCGGTGCCAACGCCCAGTCGGCAGCCGCCCGGCTGCGGCTGGCCGGCGCCGAACGCGTCGCCGTCGTGGTGCTCGGGCGATGGTTCGACGCCGACCATGGACCGGCTGCTCCCTATGTCACGAATGTCCGTGGCGAACCCTTCGACTGGTTCACCTGCTGCCTGGACCGGTCACCGCATGGAGACCTCTAGCGCTCCAGCTCGCCGCGGATGAACTTCTCCACGGCGTCGTGAGCCACCGAGTCGGAGTACTGCTCCGGTGGCGACTTCATGAAGTAGGAGGAGGCGGACAGGATCGGTCCGCCGATGCCGCGGTCCAGGGCGATCTTGGCGGCGCGGACGGCGTCGATGATGATGCCGGCGGAGTTGGGGGAGTCCCAGACCTCCAGCTTGTACTCCAGGTTCAGCGGCACGTCGCCGAAGGCGCGGCCCTCCAGCCGGACGTAGGCCCACTTGCGGTCGTCGAGCCACTGCACGTAGTCGGACGGGCCGATGTGCACGTTGCGGGCCCCGAGGTCACGGTCGACCTGCGAGGTCACGGACTGCGTCTTGGAGATCTTCTTCGACTCCAGCCGGTCGCGCTCCAGCATGTTCTTGAAGTCCATGTTGCCGCCGACGTTGAGCTGCATGGTCCGGTCCAGCAGCACGCCCCGGTCCTCGAACAGCTTGGCCAGCACGCGGTGCGTGATGGTCGCCCCGACCTGCGACTTGATGTCGTCGCCGACGATCGGCACGCCGGCGTCGGCGAACTTGGCGGCCCAGGCCGGGTCGGAGGCGATGAACACCGGCAGTGCGTTGACGAAGGCGACGTGAGCGTCGATGGCGCACTGGGCGTAGAAGCGGTCCGCCTCCTCGGAGCCGACCGGCAGGTAGGAGACCAGCACGTCGACCTGGGCGTCCCGCAGCGCCTTGACCACGTCGACCGGGTCCTCGTCGGACTCCTCGATCGTCTCCCGGTAGTACCGGCCGAGCCCGTCGAGGGTGTGCCCGCGCTGCACGGGCACCCCGAGCGGCGGCACGTCGGCGATCTTGATGGTGTTGTTCTCGCTGGTCAGGATGGCCTCGGACAGGTCAAGACCGACCTTCTTGGCGTCCACGTCGAACGCGGCGACGAACTCCACGTCCCGCACGTGGTACTCGCCGAACTGGACGTGCATCAGGCCGGGCACCCGCGTCCCCGGCTCGGCGTCCCGGTAGTAGTGCACCCCCTGCACCAGCGACGCCGCGCAGTTGCCGACGCCCACCACGGCTACCCGCACACTCATCCGGACTCCTCCTCGGTGTGATTGGCAGTACCAGTGCCAACGCGGCCCGGCGCACGTGCTGTTCCATCGCTGGTCAGCCCGGCTTTCCAGCCTCTCATGACCGGCTGCGCGCGACCTGCCGCTGTGGCGCGGGTGACACAGCGTGGCCGGGCGCTGCCCTGAACGGCCCAGCGGGCCGTCACGGGGGCCACGTACCCTGTTGCGTGTGCGGACCCAGAGACAGGTGGTGGACTACGCGTTGCAGCGCCGTGCGCTGCTCGCGGAGGTCTACTCGGGTCGGGTCGGCACGATGGAGGTCTGTGACGCCAGCCCCTACCTGGTGCGGGCGGCGAAGTTCCACGGACAGCCGACGGAGACGAGCTGTCCGGTGTGTCGGAAAGAGCAGCTGACCTTGGTGTCCTGGGTCTACGGCGACGAGCTCAAGCACGTGGCCGGCTCGGCCCGAACTCCGGACGAACTGGACCGGATGGACTCCCTGTACGAGGAGTTCACCGTCTACGTCGTCGAAGTTTGCCGCACATGTAGTTGGAACCACCTGGTGCAGTCATACGTCCTGGGAACGGGCGGCTTGCGCGCACGCAAGCCGCGCCGGCGCACCGCCGCGGAGTGAACATCGCCCGCGGTCGCGGCGTCTAGCAGTAGAGACGATGGACCAGCACTACTGGTTGCCTACGTGGTGGGTACCGATCTGGAAGGCCGTTTGGTGAGTGACGAGCGTGGTGACGAGGCCCAGTGGCCGAGCTTCGACGAATCGGAGCAGCCCGGCCGCCGGGGCGGCGGTCAGCCGGCTTGGCCCGGTGAGCAGCCGCCGAGTCGGGGGCCCGGTGGGCGACCGCCGGTGCCGCCGTCTCAGCAACCGCCCATGCGGGGTGGTCCGAACACCCCGCCCCGCGGCTATCCGCCGCAGCAGCCGCCCCGGCGGCCGGCGGGTCCCGTCGGCGGCCCCGGTGGTCCGCCGCCGCCGGTGGGCCGTGGCGGGCGTCCCGGCCCAGGTGGCCCCAATGGCACGGGTGGCCGTCCGCCCGGCCCCGGCCAGCGCGGCGGCCTCAACGGGCCGACGCAGCGCACTCCGTTCAACCAGCCGACGGACATGCTGCCGCCGGTGCACGAGGAGTACCAGCGCGAGCCGGAGCTGATGACGCACCGCGAGCACGACCTGCCGCCGGGCGCCAGCGGGGACTACATCGAGCCCGACGAGTACCTGGACAACGAGTACGACGAGGCGGTGCTGCGCAAGAAGCGCATCTGGCGCCGCGTCCGCCGCGGCGCGTACGTGCTGGCCGCCGTCGGCTTCGTCGGCCCGATCGTCGCGTTCATCATCACGTACTTCATGGTCGAGCCGCCGGATCCCGCGTCGGTCCTCAACCAGCAGCAGACCATGACCATCTTCTACGCCGATGGCAGCGTCATGGCCACGCTCGGCCCGTCGACCGGCGGCGACCGCACGATCCTGCCGATCGACAAGATCCCGATGGTCGTGCAGCACGCCGTCCAGGCCGCCGAGGACGAGACGTTCGCGACCAACAGCGGCTTCGACATCAAGGGCATCGGCCGCGCCGTGTTCTCGCAGCTGAAGGGCGGTGGCGGCGGCGGTTCCGGCATCACTCAGCAGTACGTGAAGAAGGCCACCGGCGAGGAGGACCACACCCTCACGCGTAAGTGGACCGAGCTGGTCAAGTCCATCAAGATGAGCCAGCAGCAGTCCAAGGACCAGATCCTCGCCGCGTACCTGAACACGGTCTACTTCGGCCGCGGCGCCTACGGCATCCAGGCCGCGGCGCAGGCATACTTCGGCGTCACCGTGGACAAGCTGGACCCGTCCCAGGCCGCGTTCCTGGCCGGCTGCATCAACGTGCCGGCGTTGAACGAGGACCCAAGCCACACCAACGACCGCTGGTCCTACACGATGGGCCGGATGGTCGCCAACGGCTGGCTGACCGCGGCCGACCGGGCCAAGTTCCCGGAGCAGCCCAAGCCGGTCGCCAACGAGAGCGACGGCGCGCTGGACGGCCCGACGACGTTCGTGGTCCGCCAGGTCAAGCACGAGGCAGGCCTGCCGGAATTCGCCGGCCTCGATGAGACGGCACTGGAGCGCATGGGCGCGCAGATCCACACCACCATCGACAAGAAGGCCATGGACCAAGCGGCCCAGGCCAACCAGACGGTGATGGCCAAGGACAAGCCGCACAACGAGAACATCGCTTCGGCGCTCGTCTCGATCGACCCACGGACCGGCGGTATCGTCGCCTGGTACGGCGGTGACGACCCGAAGACGTTCTCCTACGACATGGCGGACACACCGAACCAGCCGGGCTCGTCGTTCAAGCCGTACGTGTTCATGGGCGGCATGCAGACCAATTCGTCCATCGGTCTGCAGTCGCTGTACAACGGCAAGAGCGGCCAGAAGTTCGGTAACGACCCGAACAGTCAGATCACCATCAACAACTCCGACGGCGAGGAATGCCCGTCCAACCCCTGCTCGGTCAAACAGGCGATGACGTTGTCGATCAACACGGTCTTCTACAAGATGACCGACGACATCGGCCCGACGGCCGTGCAGAACGCCGCGTTCGCCGCCGGTATCGCCAAGACGCAGACCATCGCTGGCAAGGTGCAGGACGCGCTCGGCGGCAAGTCGCCTGCCGACGGCATCGCGCTGGGTCAGTACGAAGTTCGGCCGCGGGACCAGGCGCAGGGCTACGCGACGCTGGCCAACAACGGCATGTACATCCCGTCGCACTTCATCACGTCCATCAAGGACAGCGGCGGGAACGTGCAGTACGACGCCGCGGCCAACGCGCATCTGACGCCGACCCAGGCGTTCGACAAGACGAACTCGACGCACAACACCCAGCTGGCCCGCAACGTCACGGAGTCGATGCTGGACGTGGCCAAGAGCTCCTGCGCCGATTCGGCCAAGACCCAGTGCGCCAACATCGGCACCCGCCCGGTGGCCTCGAAGACCGGGACGGCCGGCTATGTCGGCGCCGATGGCATCAACCACGGGGAGAACGCGAACGCGTGGATGGTGGGCTACACCCCGCAGGTCGTCACTGCGGTCTGGGTCGGCAACCGCAACGGCTATGCGCCGATCAAGGGCTTCTACCTCAACAAGATCGGCGGTCAGACGCAGAACTACGACATCTACGGCCGTGAAGAGCCCGCGTACATCTGGAAGAACTTCATGACGGCCTACCTCACGGGCCAGCCGGTGCTGCCGTTCCCGGCGTTCAAGGACCTGGGCGGCAAGGGCAACTTCAGCGGGCTCACCACCACGACCGTGCCGACCCAGACCACCACGACCGGCTCCACCACCACGACGACCACGACGGAACCGGACGACACGACGACGCACGGCCATCACACGACGACGAACACGTGCGTCGACTTCCCGGGCCTGCCGAGCTGTAATCCGGATACCACCAGCACGACCAAGGGCCAAGGCGGCGGAATAGGTCCAGGCGGGGGAGGAAACCCCGGCGGCAACCCTTGAGCAACTCCCCTGCCCCGGTGGGCGTCTGACCTGATGTGGCGGAGCAGGGGGACAGCAAGAAGAAGCGGGACTGGCGGCGGATCCGACGCACGTGCTACGTGCTGGTGTCCGCCGCCTTTCTCGTGCCGGTGGCGGCGTTCGTGATCACCTACTTCCTGGTCGACGTGCCCGATCCGGACGCGATCGCGTCGCAGGAGACGCAGACGGTGTCGCTGTACTACGCCGACGGCTCGAAGATGGTGGACATCGCACCCGAGGGCACGCGGTCGAAGGTGAGCTACGAGCAGATCCCGGACGTGGTCAAGCACGCGGTGTTCGCCGCCGAGGACGCGACGTTCGAGGAGAATGCCGGCTTCGACGTGAAGTCGATCGTGCGGGCGGTGTGGATCCAGCTGTCCGGCGGGCACAGCGGCGGCTCGGGCATCACCCAGCAGTACGTCAAGCAGGCCACCGGCGACGACGCCCCCAACCTCGGCCGCAAGTGGACGGAACTGGTGGCGGCGTTCAAGATGAACAACGAACGGTCCAAAGAGGACATTCTCACCGCATACCTCAACACCGTCTACTTCGGACGCGGCGCGTACGGGGTCAGGGCGGGCGCGCAGGCCTACTTCGGCAAGGAGCTCGATCAGCTCACCCCGTCCGAGGCGGCGCAGCTGGCCGGCATGATCCAGGGGCCGAGCAAGAGCGAGGACGCCGCCTACCGGTTGTGGCGCTGGCAGAACGTGATGCAGCAGATGGTCGACAAGAGCTGGCTGTCGACGAGCGAGCGGTCCGACTTCACGGCGCCACCGGCGCTGATCGACCGGGACAAGGCGCGGCCGACGTCGCTGTCCGGGCCGCGGCAGGCCATCGAGGACCAGGTGCTGGACGAGCTGGCCCAGCAGCCCTTCGGCCTCACGGAGGATCAGGCCGAGCGCCAGGGCGTGAAGATCTACACCACGGTCGACCCCAAGGCCCAGGACGCCGCCGAGCAGGCGGTCAACTCCGTGATGAACGGACAGCCGCGGTCGCTGCGGCAGGCGCTGGTCGCGGTGAACCCGAAAACGGGTGGCATCACCGCGTACTGGGGCAATTCCGGCCCGGGCACCACCGACAACGCCCAGACCCTGCAGCAGCCGGGCACCGCCTTCCAGCCGTTCGACCTGGTCGCCGCGCTGCAACAGGGCATCGGCACGAGTTCGGTCTTCAGCTCGGCCTCGCCGCAGACGTTCGACGCGCGGCAGATCACGAACGCCGAGGGCAGCTACCCGTGCAAGTCGTCGTGCACGCTGGCCCAGGCGTTGCAGTACTCGATCAGCACCGAGTTCGCCAACCTCGTCTACAACCGGGTCAGCACCAAGGCCGTCGCCGACGCCGCGCACCAGGCCGGCGTGCCCGGCGAGGTCGACGGCACGAAGCTGCTGGCCGGGGAGAACGGCGGCAACCCGGACATCAACATCGCCAACGGCGGCGGCTCCACCCAGGTCCGCCCGATCGACCTGGCCGCCGCCTACGCCACGCTGGCCGCCGACGGGCAGCGCCGGTCTCCGCACTTCATCAGCAAGATCACCTTCGGCGACGGCCGCAGCTTCGAGCGCCCCGACGACGCAGCCGCCGCGTTCGGACCCAACAGCCAGCAGATCGCCGACTCCGTCACCGCCGCCCTGGCCAACGGCGCGCAGCAGAACGCCCTCGGCCTCGCCGACAAGTGGCCGACGGCTGTGAAGACCGGCGCCCAGCCCCTCGACGGCCACGACAACGCCAAGGCCTGGACCGTCGGCTACACCCGCTCGCTGGCCGCCTCGGTGTGGGTCGGCTCCGACCGCTACGAGCCGATCCGCGACAAGGACGGCAATCCCATCGTCGGCAGCGGCCTGCCCGGCAAGATCTGGCAGGCCTTCATGAACACCTACCTCAAGGCCGCCGGCACGCCGCCGGAGTCGTTCCCGACAACCGTCGAGCACAACCCTACGACGACTCCATCCGCACGGTAAGCAACAGCCAAATGCGTCCGACAATCACCCACAAGCCCGAGCCGAGCGCCACCAGACAGCAATGGGCTACCCCAAAGGCAGCTCACAAACGGACAACACGGACTATTTCACCATCGATACAACCGGCGACACGCGACAATATCTATGTTGACGAAAGTCACTCCCACTGCTAGGTTCCATTCCAGGGGGTGATCGCTGGAAAATTCAGCACGGGGCGTTCTCCGCCCCGCGTGTTCACATACGAAATCGAACCACCTCATCGTGAGGTAGTTCGGGCATGTGCACGTGGATTTCAAGCGAAAGGTTATCAATGCGTAAGACACTTATGGCTGTTGCCGTCGTCGCAGCGGCGCTGACCTCGACGGTCACCATGTCTGCTACGGCTTCCGCCGCTCCGACCCACAGCGCCGCCGCCCAGTCACCACTGGGATACTGGGACTACTTCGGCCACTTCGACACCTCTGACCAGTGCAACTCATTCGGCCAGAACGGCGTCAACCAGGGTACCTGGCCGCAGTACGAATGTGACTTCGACTGGATCGACTGGGATTACGACCTGTACGTCTGGATCAACTGACAGGTTCGTTCTTCCTCACTGTTGAGTTAAATGCCATACACCCCGCCCTGTCGGAGATGAAGATTCCCCGACAGGGCGGGGTGCGGCCACATCACCTCATGACGACCGCGACAATTTTCCTACCGTGGAAGTCGTGTGGCATACCGGTTATCGCGCCGGCGAGCATCTTCACGGGCTCCATCAGCCAGTTGGTGTAGCGCACCGCTGACTCCGCGCACACGTGGGTGCCCGTAGCATGCCTCGGGTGTCAGGTGAACCGGATGGGATCGAGTCCGTGCAGCCGACCGGCACCTCCCTGTTGGAGGACACCGAGTCGCTGGGGCCGGACGAGCGGGTCGCGCCCACCTGGACGGAGTCGCTGGTCCGGTCGCTGAGCCGACCGTTCGGCGGCCCGCTCGGCCGGCACGCGTCGGTGGGGCGGCAGTGGTTCTGGACGGCCGGGCGGGTGATTCTGCTGCTGGCGGTGGTGATCCTGGCGCTGGGCTGGCTGCAGAAGTCGCCGTGCGTGCAGACGGTCAAGGACGACAAGGGCGTGCTCCAGCTGGACTGGAGCGGCAACCGCCAGTACGTGGCCATGTGCTACTCGGACGTGGTGCCGCTGTACACGGCGGAGCGGCTGGACCAGCCGGGCATGTTCCCGTACCGCACGTCCTGGGTGGACGGCGAGGGCACGCCGCAGGCGCACATCCGGTACATGGAGTACCCGGTGCTGACGGGCGTGTTCCAGTGGTTCAACGCGAAGCTGGCGCAGGGCTACATCTCCATCGCGGGCAGCGGCATATTGCCGTTCACGATGACGGTGGTGGCCTACTTCGACTTCGTCTCCTTCTTCCTGTCGCTGGCCTGGCTGGTGGTGGTGTGGTCGGTGATGCGAATAGCCGGCCGTCGGATGTGGGACGCGGCGCTGGTGGCGGTGTCGCCGCTGGTCATCGTGCAGGCGTTCACGAACTTCGACACGCTGGCGGTGGCGTTCGCGACGGCGGCGTTGCTGGCCTGGGCGAAGAAGAAGCCGGTGCTGGCCGGCATCCTGCTCGGCCTGGGTGGGGCGGCGAAGCTGTACCCGTTGTTCCTGCTGGGGCCGTTGCTGCTGCTGTGTTGGCGCGGCGGGAAGATGAAGCAGGGTCTGACCACCACGCTGTCGGCGCTGTTGATGTGGGCGGCGGTGAACGCGCCGATCTACATCCTCTACCGGCCGGGCTGGTGGGAGTTCTTCCGCCTGAACACCGAGCGCGGCGTCGATCCGGACACGCTGTACAACGTCGTCGAGTACTTCACGGGCTGGCTCGGCTTCGATGGACCGTTGGCCCAGAACCAGGTGCCGACGATCCTGAACACGGTCAGCGCGGTGCTGTTCCTGATCTGCTGCGCGGGCATCGCCTGGGTGACGATGTCGGCGCCGATGCGACCACGGCTGGCCCAGGTCTGCCTGCTGGTGGTGGCGGCCTTCCTGATCACCAACAAGGTGTGGAGCCCGCAGTACTCGCTGTGGCTGGTGCCGCTGGCGGTGCTGGCGATCCCGCGCTGGAAGCCGTTGCTGGCCTGGATGACGATCGACGCCCTGGTGTGGGTGCCGCGCATGTTCTTCTATCTGGGCACGGACAAGAAGGGCCTGCCGGCCGGACCGTTCCTCACGTTCGTGGTGCTGCGGGATCTGGCGGTGATCGGCCTGTGCATCCTGGTGATCCGCGAGATCTACCGGCCGGAGCTGGATCTGGTGCGCCGCAGCGGGGACGACGATCCGATGGGCGGCTTCCTTGACGGCGCGGCCGACAAGTTCACGTTCCGCAGGCGTCAGCGCTTGATGACGGCGTCGGTGAGCTGACCGGCGCCGACCGGGTCGAGGGCGCGGTGCAGCGCGCCGAGGAAGTTGTCGGTGCGCAGCCACCACGTGTACAGCAGCACGGTCACGACCAGGGCCGCGAGCAGCGGCGTCTGGTCCCAGAAGACCATGCCGACGACCAGGCCCGCGATGATCACGACCTCGCCCGTGAACAGGCGCGCGAAGATCATCGACCGGGCCAGCTCGACCACCGCCTTGCGATCGGGCCGCTTGGCCGGCGTCTTGCGCTTGTCGATCACGCCCACCGCGTAGGCGCCCACCACCCCGATCGCCACCGGGATCAGCGCGTACGGGGTGAGCGTCGCGGGCGCGGACGGCAGCACGATCACCAGCCCGACCACGACGAACAGCACACACGCCCAGAACACGGACAGGGCTAGTCGCCGGAACGCGCCGAACGCCGAGGTACCCGGTTGGAACATGCCGAGATCCTCGCACCCGGCGCTCGGGTGAGACACAGTCACCCTTCTGTGGCTGAGTCGACACCTGGCTCAGGTTCGTCAGGGACATACGCTCACCATCACCGATCGTGGCAAGCCGATCGCGCTGATCGTGCCGGTCGGACGGCCGACGACACTGGACCAGCTCATTGCCGATGGCGTCGTCCGGCCTGCGCGGTCGCGCCCGTCGGTGAGCGCTCGCGCCGACACCAACGCGGCGCTCGGCTGAGCGAGCGCCGCATCGGCCCGGTCAGAGCGAGTTGAGGTCGATGGCGTTGGCCATGGCCTGGTAGCCGGCGTCACCGGGGTGCAGGTGGTCGCCGCAGTCGTAGCGGGGGAGCATGCGCTGCGGGTCGGCCGGGTCGCGGGTGACCTGGTCGAAGTCGAGGACGGTGTCGTAGACGTGGCTGGTGCGGATCCAGTCGTTGACGGCGGCGCGCACCGCCTCCAGCTGCGGAGTCCAGACGCCCCAGCCCTTGAACGGCAGGATGGTCGAGGCGATGGTGCGGATGCCGCGGGCGTGGGCTCGCTGGGCGATGTCCTGGAGGGCGCCCTCGATCTTGGTGGGGTCGAGCTGGTGGGGATCCTGCTGGATGTCGTTGACGCCGAGCAGCACGATCATGCTGTGCACGTTGGTGCGGGACAGCACGTCCTCGTCGAGGCGCTTGATGGCGGCCTCGCCGCCGCCACCGCCGTCGAGCAGCAGCCGGTTGGCGCTGATGCCGGCGTCGTTGACGCCGTAGCGCTGGCCGAGCCGCTCGGACAGGTAGTTGGGCCAGCGGTGGTTGGCGTCGGGCGTCGAGCCGTAGCCGTCGGTGATGGAGTCGCCGAGCGTGACGACGGTGCCCTGGGAGACGGGATTGAGCACGTCGATGCCGGTCAGGTAGTGCCACACCGTGGTCTTCTCGGTGAAGGCGGTGCCCCAGGTGTCGGCGGTGTGGTCGCCGTCGCGGGTGAAGAACGAGGTCTGCATGGCCAGCGGGTGGTATGTGACCGGCCCCGACGGCGTCGGCACGAAGGTCGTGACCAGCAGGTTCGAGTTGGACGGGACGCGCAGCGCAACGGGGTCGCTGACGACGTCGAGCCCGGCGGCGACCGTGGTGGACACGCTGCCGTGGAACTTCACGGTGACCACGGAGGCGGCGTCGGCGGTGCCGACGCGGGCCTGCACACCCACGGTGACGTGCCCGAACGTGACGGGCGAGGTCCCGTAGCGGTTGCTGAGCCGTATCCGGGCCTGGCTGCCGCCGACGCTGGTGTGCACGACGTTGCGGATCGAGTAGTTCGGATAACCGTTGGGGGTGTTGTCGACGCCGGTGGCCGGCGAGGCCTCCCAGGTCCCCACCCAGTTCCCGGCGGCGCGGTCCAAGGTCCCGGCGGCCGCGAGGCCGGTGGTGACACCGAGCGCCAACAACACTGCAAGGGCGATACGTCCGAATCGGCTGGGCATGACACGCTCTCCCCTCCGCGGCGGCGGACCTCCACCTTCACTCCGGGACGGGATCCCGGGTATCGCCCACTGGAGTGGTGCTGATCACAACGAGGCCGGCCACGAGGAGTTCGGCGGCGAACACCCACTGGTTCAGGAACGTCTGCTTGTTGACCAGGTCGAACGCCGCGAGCACGACGCCGGCCCCGAGCAGGAAGCCGGCCTTGGACCGCACGACGAGCCAGTAGGCCAGCGCGAGCACCGCCACCACGACCACGGTGCCGAGCGCCCCGGGGATCAGCTGGTAGAGCGACACGGAGCGGCCGATCAGCGGCGTGAGCAGGTAGAAGTCGGCTGTGCAGGTGCGGAAACGGCCGGGATCGGCGATCACCCACGGTAGACACACGAGGGCGGCGCAGCCGAATGTGGCCAGCACCCGCCGCCAGCCGAACCGGGGCCAGAACGCCAGCAGCGGAATCAGCACGACCAGGTGCTGTTTGGTGGCCAACGCCAGCGCGAGCGGCACGATCGCCCAGTTGGCATGGCCCCGCTCGATCAGCACGTAACCGGCGACGAGCCCGAGCAGCAGCAGCGGTTCGGTCCAGGACTGCTGCACCACGAACAGCGTCCCCGGCAGCACCCCGATCAGCAGCGCCAGCGGCCAACGCCGGGTGTGCCAGCCGAGCAGGGCGCACGCGCCGAACAGGTAGCCGGTCTCCAGCCACCGAACGTCGCCGAACAGCCACTGCGCCGGGGCGGTGAGCAGGAAGGTCGCCGGGAGGTAGTTGAAGCAGTTGTCGGTCTGCCCCGGCGGCACATCGGGGAAGCGCATCTCGTACGGATTGAGCCCGCTCACCAGGCCGCCGGCGGAGTCGCGCAGGATGATCCACACATCGATCAGCGGCCGTCCGCCCAGGATGACCAGCGCATATCCGACGCCGAGCAGCACAAGCCCGACCCACCACCAGCGCGCCGGCAGCCACGGCAGCACGGCCACCACGGCGGCGGTCACGGCCCCGACGGCGATGCCGACATTCAGCCAAGGCGTCGTGACGACGTTCTCGATCGGCGGTTTCAGCAGCAGCGCCGCCAATGACAACAGGGCGGCGACGCTGACGGCCCAGCGCGGCACGCGGCCACCGGGGAGAAAAGCCAGCAGCACCACGACCAACGCCGCCAAGCCCAGCACGGCGTAGAGGTTGTAGCTCAGGTGCGTGACGGCCAGGAACGCCACCAGCGCGGCGCCGAGCAGCACGACCGAGCCCCGCTCACGTGACAGCCACACTGGTCCGCTCCGTCTTGAGGAAAACCACGAACAAACAGGCCAGCAGGATCGCCCGGCCCCACACGCCGGCGACCACGGCCTGCGCGGCCACGGTGTTGTAGATGCCGTCGGGCAGGCGGTTCTCGATCTCGTAGTACCACCGGAACACGCCGAGGTAGAGCACGACGTCGACGGCGAAGTAGGCCGCGATCCACTCCCAACGGATCGGCAGCAGCACCAGGAAAGGCAGCAACCACAGCGTGTACTGCGGGGAATCCACCTTGTACAGCAACAGGAATCCGCACAGCATCGCGCCGCAGACCGGCAGCAGCGGGAACTCCTGCCGTCGCCGGCCGACCGCGAGGGCCACCGCGAACGACACCAGGATCAACACCGGCGACACCACGCCGACCACCGACTGGAACACGGTGTTGCCGGGGTCGGACAGCGGACGGAACCACCAGAACCAGATGGAGTTGGAGGTGATGTCCACCGGCCTGATCCACTGGAACGTGATCGAAGCGGCCCACCCATCGGGGCCCGCGATGACGAACGGCAGGTTCACCAGCACGGCGACCACGGCCGAGGTCAGCACCACCCGCACGGCGTCGAGCGAACCCCGCCGGCCCAGCACGTACAGAGCCAGCGGCAACACGAAGATCGCCGGATAGAACTTGAACGCGAAGCCCAGCCCCAGCAGCGCCGCGGCGACCAGCGGCCGGTCCTTGCGCAGCGCGAAGAAGAAGGCGGCGACCGAACAGGCCACCGCCGGCAGATCCCAGTTGTGGAACCCGTACAGCACCAGCGGCGGGCCCAGCGCCCACACCAGTGCCCGCCACCGCGCCAGCCTGCCCAGCAGAAAACCGGTGAGCAGCCCGAACGGGGCCAGTAGCAGCGCGGAGAACAGGAGGTACTGGCCGTCGTTGTCGGCGAACCACGCCCCGGCCCGCATCAGCAGCCCGGTCAGCACCGGGTACTCGACGGCGCCCCCGGTCAGCTGGCCGTAGAGGTCGATGCCGCCGCCGACGTACGGGAAGACGTGCTGGTCGATGTCCCGCCCCAGCCACAGGTGCTGGATGTCGGAGTAGCAGACGTCCCGGTACCGGCGCACCTCATAGGACGGTGTGGTCCGGCCCTCGGCGTCATAACCGGGCCCGGTGCAGCGGGCCTTGTTCGCGTACCCGAGCGCCAGGGTGCAGCCGCACAGCAGGACCAGCAGGACCAGTCCGGCCTTTCTCACCCGCCGAGCTTGGCGCGCAGGAACTCGATGTCGGCGGCCTGGCCCTCGTCCGGCGTCTCGACCACGGCCGGCGCCTGCGCGGCGGCCAGCACCGCGACCAGCTGCTCCGGCTCGATCGTGCCGTCGGCGATGTTGGCGTGCCGGTCCCGCGCCGAGTTGAACTCGTCGCGCGAGCTGTTCAGGTGCACGAGGTCGATGCGGCCGGTGATCGCCTTGACCCGCTCCACGATGCCGACCAGGTCCTCGCCGGCGGCGAAGGCGTGGCAGGTGTCCAGGCAGAAGCCCGCGCCGAACTCGCCGACCGCGTCCCACAGCCGGGCCAGCGCGTCGAACCGGCGGGCCATGGCGTTGTCGCCGCCCGCGGTGTTCTCGATCAGGACCGGCACGTCGAAGCCGCCCGACTCGGCCTGCCGCTCGAACAGCTTGCGCCAGTTCTCGAAGCCGACGGCGGCGTCCTCGCCCTTGGTCACGTGGCCGCCGTGCACGATCAGGCCCTTGGCCCCGACAGCCTTGGCCGCGGTGGCGTGCTGCTGGACGAGCTTGCGCGACGGGATGCGGATCCGGTTGTTGGAGGAGGCCACGTTGATGACGTACGGCGAGTGCACGAAGACGTCGACGTCGCCGGCCAGCAGTTGCTCGGTCTGCGGATGCGGCTTCGGCGCCTTCCAGCCCTGCGGGTCGGCCAGGAAGAACTGCACGACCTCGGCGCCCCGCTCCCGGGCGGCGCCGATCGGGTCGTCGTCGCGGACGTGGGCTCCGATGCGCATGACCAGCAGGGTAGTCCAAGATCGAACACGAATTGGGTATGGCATCGCGTCACCGATCGGACGTACCGTCGTTCTCCTATTTGAAAGTTACCGACGGGTCACCGGCTGGACGGGGTGGGCATGCGAGGGCGAATCGGCACGCTGGCGACGGCGGCGGCGCTCATGCTCGCCACCAGCTCCCTCGGCTTCGCCGCGACGGCCGACGCCGCCCCGGCGCCCATCATCATCGGCAGCTGCGCCACCACCGTGCAGGGCGAGCCCGGTCAGCCGGTCTCACTGAGCCCGAGCGCGGTCGTGCAGCCCGTGACCAGCGTGCTCAGCGCCATCCCGCTGCTCGGCCCGCCGCTGGCCCAGCCGTTCCAGAAGGCCTTCACCGCGCTGCCGCCGATCCCGATCGGCGCGCTGCCCACCGGCAGCGGCGTCATCAGCGGCGGCACCATCGCCAACCAGGTCGTCGCCCAGCTCAAGAACATCCCGCTGCTCGGCCCGGTCCTCGGGCTGCTGGTCGGCGGCGTGCAGCAGGCGTTGACCGCCGGCTGCAGCGTCGTCGTGCAGGGCGTGAACACGGCCGCCGCGCCGATCCAGACCGGCACCGGCGCGCTCGGTGGCGGCTCCGGCGGCGGCGGGTCCACCGGCGGCGGCACGGGCGGTGGCTCCACGGGTGGCGGCGGCTCGACCGGCGGGACCGGGGGCACCGGCGGTTCGACCGGCGGCGGCGGTTCGACGGGCGGCTCCGGCTCGGGTGGCGGCGGCGTGAACTTCCCCACCTCCGGCGGCGTGACCAACGGCGGCGTCGACCTCTACCAGTTCACCGGCTCGGGCTACGACTACGGCCGGGTGCCGCTGTTCTCGTACACCAACCTGCCGTTCGCGGTGCCCGGCGACTTCGCGCCGTCCCCCGGCGTGCTCTACGGCGGCAACGTCTCCGGCTACGCCCCGCAGGTCGGCAGCCTCAGCAGCGTCACCTCCTCGGCCGACGGCGTGCAGACCGCGGGCCGCGCGCAGGCGCTGCCGGGCTCCGGCTCGGGCGGCGGCGTGGCCGCCCCGGTGCTGATCGCGGTGCTCCTGCTGGCCGGCGTCACCGCGGCTCTGGTGCGCACCTGGGTGCTACGCCGAGTGGCCGTCGCCTGACGCGATTTCGGCCGACCGGACCCCGGCTGTTACCCTCACTGGGTTGCTGACGCAACAGGCCCTCCTGCCACGGAAAGACCGTGGCCGCGCCAGTCCACAGGAGGTGAGTGGTCTCCATGCGTCATTACGAAGTGATGGTCATCCTGGACCCCAGTCTCGATGAGCGCACCGTCGCTCCGACTCTGGACACCTTTCTCAACGTGATCCGCACGTCCGGCGGCAACGTGGAGAAGGTCGACGTCTGGGGCAAGCGCCGCCTCTCGTACGAGATCAACAAGCAGCCCGAGGGCATCTACGCGCTGCTCGACGTGAGCGCCGAGCCGGCCGCGGTCAAGGAGCTGGACCGCCAGCTCTCGCTCCAGGACACGGTGCTGCGCACCAAGGTCCTGCGCCGCGACCCCGCCAAGGCTGTCAAGGCCAAGGCCTGAGCCATGGCGGGCGAGACGACGATCACCGTGGTCGGAAATCTGACCGCTGATCCCGAGCTTCGCTTCACTCCCTCCGGCGCCGCTGTCGCCAGCTTCACCGTCGCGGCCACGCCGCGCACGCTGGACCGGCAGAGCGGCGAGTGGAAGGACGGCGACGCGCTGTTCATGCGCTGCAACATCTGGCGCCAGGCCGCCGAGAACGTCGCCGAGTCCCTCACCCGGGGCGCTCGCGTGATCGTGACCGGCCGGCTGCGCCAGCGGTCCTACGAGACCAAGGAAGGCGAGAAGCGCACCGTCGTGGAGCTCGAGGTCGACGAGGTCGGCCCGTCCCTGCGGTACGCCAACGCCAAGGTCAACAAGGTCCAGCGCGCAGGTGGCGGTGCTGGCGGCGGCGGTGGTGGTTTCGGCGGCGGCGGTGGCGGCAACAGCGCCCCGGTCGACGACCCGTGGGGCTCCGCGCCCCCGGCGAGCTCCGGCGGCGGCGGTTTCGCCGACGAGCCCCCGTTCTAGATCGCGGCCCAGCAGACCTCATTCACGTAGAAGTATCCAGGAGAAGACCCCATGGCGAAGCCGCCTGTGCGCAAGCCCAAGAAGAAGGTTTGCGTTTTCTGCAAGGACAAGGCCAGCGCGAACCTGATCGACTACAAGGACACCACGCTGCTGCGCAAGTACATCTCCGACCGCGGCAAGATCCGCGCGCGTCGTGTGACCGGCAACTGCTCGCAGCACCAGCGTGACATCGCCATCGCGGTGAAGAACTCGCGCGAGATGGCGCTGCTGCCCTACACCTCGACCGCTCGCTGACGAAAGGAGTCGCACCGATGAAGCTCATCCTCACCACCGATGTCAGCGGTCTCGGCGGCCCCGGCGACCTGGTCGAGGTCAAGGACGGCTACGGCCGCAACTACCTGCTGCCCCGCGGCTTCGCGATCCTCGCGACCCGTGGCGCCCAGAAGCAGGTCGCGACCATCCGTCGGGCCCAGGAGACGCGCCGCGTGCGCGACCTGGACCACGCCAAGGAGATCAAGTCCGCGATCGACAACATGGGTCCGATCACGCTGACCGCGAAGGCCTCGGCCAACGCGAAGAAGCTGTTCGGCTCGGTCACCACCGCCGACATCGTCGCCGCCGTGAAGTCCGCGGGCGGCCCGGTGCTCGACAAGCGGACCGTGGACACCGCCGGTCACATCAAGACGACCGGCAAGCACACGGTCAACGTCCGGCTGCACCCGGACGTGACGGTGGCGCTGACCCTCTCGGTCGTGCCCACCGCCTGAGTCACCCGACAAGCTCCGCCCGGGGTCCCCTCGGGCGGAGCTTTCGCTCGTTTGCCGCAGCGCCGACCCGAACGGCTGTGGACAGCCCCCGCCACCGAGCCGGCCGCGACACGCCGAACAGGCGGTCGACCGCGACACGCCGTGTCGTTCCGCGGCGAGTTTTTCCACACCTTACCCACAGGCCCTGACCTGCGGTTCCGTGCCAACCTCCCGCGGTTGTCCACAACTTGTCCCCAGCCGTCGACCGGCCTGTGCCCCCTTGCCGCACGGCCGTCCACAGGTTGTCCACAGCGGCACCCACAGGCTGGTTTGCCTGCTCCGGACGGGGGACCTAGCGTGCACGCCCGGAACTGTCAGGGGTGCTGGGTACAAACGAGCACGACAACCTTCAACTTGGGGAGTTCGCGGTGGCGTTGGCAGACGACCGTGGCATGAGCGAGCCCGGCTTCGAACGGCAGCCGCCCCAGGACCTGGCCGCCGAGCAGTCGGTGCTCGGCGGCATGCTGCTGAGCAAGGACGCCATCGCCGACGTCGTCGAGGTGCTCAGCCCCAACGACTTCTACCGGCCCGCGCACCAGTCCGTGTACGACTGCGTGCTCGACCTCTACGGCCGGGGCGAGCCCGCCGACCCCATCACCGTCTCCGCCGAGCTCGAACGCCGCGGTGAGCTGATGCGTGTGGGCGGCGCGCCGTACCTGCACACCCTCATCGCCACCGTGCCCACCGCGGCCAACGCCAGCTACTACGCCGAGATCGTCGCCGAGAAGGCCGTCCTGCGCCGCCTGGTCGAGGCCGGCACCCGCATCGTGCAGCTCGGCTACAACGGCGCCGACGGGGCCGACGTCGACGAGGTCGTCGACCGTGCCCAGGCCGCCATCTACGAGGTGACCGAGCGCCGCACGTCCGAGGACTACTCGGTGCTGGAGGACATGCTCCAGCCGACCATGGACGAGATCGACGCCATCGCCTCCCGCGGCGGCCAGTCCCTGGGCATCCCCACCGGCTTCACCGACCTCGACGCCGTCACCAACGGCCTGCACCCCGGCCAGATGATCATCGTCGCGGCCCGGCCCGGCGTCGGCAAGGCACTGGCCCTGGACACCCCGTTGGCGACCCCGTCCGGTTGGACCACCATGGGTGAGGTCCGGGTCGGTGACGAGCTGATCGACGCCGCCGGCCGACCGACCCGCGTGGTCGCGGCGACCGAGGTGATGCGCGGTCGGCCGTGCTACGAGGTCGAGTTCTCCGACGGCAGCGTGATCGTCGCAGATGCCCAGCACCAGTGGCTGACCGAGACCAGGGCCTCAAGGCGTTCGGCTCAGCAGGCGGCCACCGGCTACAACCGGCACCGCAACCAGCGGACCTTCGCCGCGATCCGGACGACCGAGGAGATTGCCGCCACGCTGCGCTGCGCCACCGCGGACGGCCGGCTGAACCACTCGGTGACCAATGCAAAGCCGCTAGACCTGCCCGAGCAGGAGTTGCTGCTGCCGCCATACACCTTCGGCGTTTGGCTTGGCGGCGGACAATCGGGCTCGTCCCGGTTCACCACCGCCGACCCGGAGATCGCCTGGCACATCGAGGCGGAGGGCCTCAATGTGATTCCGCGCGGTGACCTCCGATACAGCCTGCGGCTGCCGGCCCGTGAAGGCATTCCAGCCCGGGAGTTCGTCTCAGCGGCCGTGCCGGCGCCGACATGCGTCGACTGCGGCGAGCCGTCGTGTGGCCTGGCGCAGTGCCAGCGGTGCCGCAATCACCATGGCACCGTCCAGGCAATGCTCCGCACGCTCGGAGTGCTCGGCGACAAGCACATTCCGGCCGAATACCTGCGTGCGTCGCCGTGGCAGCGGCGGGCGTTGCTAGCCGGTCTGCTCGACACGGACGGCACCGTCACCACTGGTGGCAGCGTTCAGTTCGCGGTCACCAACAAGCGGCTGGCCGACTGCGTCCACGAGCTCGTCACGAGCCTCGGCTACCGCAGCACGATGACCACGAAGCAGGTGCGTGGGCGTAGCGAGGAATCGTCGATCTCCTACGCGATCACGTTCGGCACCGAAGACGACGTGTTCCGGCTGGAGCGCAAGCGCCTTGTGCACAAGGAGCGGCGCAGGACCACGGGCACGGTCCGGACCGGCTCCCGGTACATCGTCGACGTGCGGCCGCTGGACAGCGTGCCGGTGCGATGCGTCGAGGTGGACAACCTGGAGCACCTGTACTTGGCCGGCCGGTCGATGATTCCGACGCACAACTCGACCTTGGGGCTGGATTTCGCCCGGTCGTGCTCGATTCGCAACGGGCTGGCCAGCTGCATCTTCTCGCTGGAGATGAGCAAGACCGAGATCGTCATGCGCATGCTGTCGGCCGAGGCCAAGATCCGGCTGGGCGACATGCGCGGTGGGCGGATGACCGATGACGACTGGACGCGGCTGGCACGGCGGATGAGCGAGATCAGCGAGGCGCCGCTGTTCGTGGACGACTCGCCGAACCTGACGATGATGGAGATCCGGGCCAAGGCGCGGCGGCTGAAGCAGCGCAACGACCTGCGGCTGATCGTGGTGGACTACCTCCAGCTGATGACCTCGGGCAAGCGCACCGAGTCCCGGCAGCAGGAGGTCTCGGAGTTCTCCCGGCACCTGAAGCTGATGGCCAAGGAGCTGGAGGTGCCGGTGATCGCGATCAGTCAGCTCAACCGTGGTCCCGAGCAGCGCACCGACAAGCGGCCGATGCTGTCCGACCTGCGTGAGTCCGGCTCCCTGGAGCAGGACGCGGACGCGGTCATCCTGATCAACCGGCCGGACGCCTGGGAGCGGGACGACCCTCGCGCGGGCGAGGCGGACCTGATCCTGGCCAAGCACCGTGCCGGCCCGACGGCGACGATCACCGTGGCCCACCAGCTGCACTACAGCCGCTTCGCCGACCTCGCCCAGGGCTGAGCCGAAGCACCGGCCGGGTCCAGGACCGCTTCGTGGATCAGGCCGCGGGACCAGCTATGCCCCCTGAGCCAAGGTGATGCCACCGGGGGCCGGCCCAGCACATGGTGGTGCCATCTTGGCACCGTCGACCGGCCGGGCGGCACCCGGCCATAAATACCACTTGACCTGCCAGAACGGCACACGACCACCATCCAGCCAGCACGAACGGTGCCACGCTGGTGCCAAACTGAGCCAAGATGGCTTGCAGTGGTGCCACGCGTGTGCCATAGTGGTGCCATGGACCTCACGACGTACGTCAGCAACCTCGGACGCGAATTCGCGACGCTGGCCGAGGCCAACGGCGAGGAAGCTCGTGCGTTGGTCGAGCGCCTGACCGGCTCGCTGGAGTCGGCGATCCGGATGACCCTGCTGGAGACCCTGTCGGCCGCCAGCGACGAGATCACCAGCGAACTGGCGCCGGGCTCGGTGGAGTTGCGCCTGCGCGGCCGAGACCCGCAGTTCGTGGTGTCGGTGCCCGAGCGGGTCGCCGACACCACCCACCAGGAGCCCGAGGAGATCGGCACGGCAGAGGGGAGCGTGCCGATCTCCGAGGACGGCCCCAGCTCGCGCATCAACGTGCGGCTGCCCGAGGCGCTGAAGACGGCGATCGAAGAAGCCGCCGCCAAGGAGGGCCGCTCGGTCAACGCCTGGCTGGTCCGGGCCGCCTCGGCCGGCCTTCAGCGCACCGACCGCCAGCGCCCACCGGCGCCGCGCGGCTCCACCGTCAACACCGCCCAGCGCATCACCGGCTGGGTTCGCTGACGCCGCACCGCATTTCATCCACACGTCTCTGACCTGCGGAGACGGTTCACAGACACACTTCAAGGGGACAGCCATGCCTACTTTCGCCACGCCCGAGCCCATCTCCGTCACCATCGAACTGAGCGTCGGGCAGGTCCAGATCATCGCCGGCGACCGCACCGACACCGTCGTCGACGTGCAGCCGAGCGCGCCGTCCGACGAGTCGGACGTGGAGGCCGCACAGCGGGTCCGGGTCGACTACGCCAACGGCGCGCTCCAGGTGGTCGGGCCGAAGGGCCGCATGTTCGACTTCTCCCGCAAGACCCGCTCGGTCGACGTGACCATCGAGCTGCCGGCCGGCTCCAGCCTGCACGGCGACGTGTCGGTGGGCAATCTGAACGGCACCGGCCGCCTGGGGCGCTGCGAGTTCAAGACCTCGGCCGGCAGCATCCGGTTGGAGCGCACCGGCGCGGTCGTGCTGCACACGTCGATCGGCAACGTCACCGTGGGCAGTGTCGGCGGCAACGCCGACGTCCACTCCAGCTCCGGCAAGATCCAGCTGGGCGAGGTCAAGGGCGCGCTGGAGGTCAAGAACTCCAACGGTGACACCGAGATCGGCACGGCCGACGGCACGGTGCGGGTGCGCGCGTCCAACGGCGCCATCGGGCTGGAGCGCGCCGGCAGCAGCGTGGACGCGAAGACCTCCAACGGCAACATCCAGGTCGGCGAGGTGGCCCGCGGCTCGGTCGTGCTGGGCACCTCCATGGGCGACCTGGAGATCGGCATCGCCGCCGGCACCGCGGCCTGGCTGGACGTGAACACCTCCTTCGGGCAGGTGCGCAACCAGCTGGACAACGCCGCCAGCCCCGAGGACTCGGACGAGACCGTCGAGGTCCGGGCCAACACCTCGATGGGCACCATCACCATCCACCGCTCCTGAGCTCCGAAGAGATCCTGAGGGGGACTCATGTCGGCCATCTCCGTCACCGGACTGCGCAAGTCCTACGGCGACCACGTCGTGCTGGACGGTCTGGACCTGGACGTGCCGCGCGGCACCGTCTTCTCCTTGCTGGGGGCCAACGGCGCCGGCAAGACCACCACCGTCCGCATCCTGTCCACGCTGATCAACGCCGATGCCGGGCAGGCCCGGATCGACGGCCACGACCTGACCCGTGAGCCGGACGCGGTGCGGGCCGCGATCGGCGTCACCGGCCAGTTCTCGGCGGTGGACAACCTGCTCACCGGCGAGGAGAACCTGCTCCTCATGGCCGATCTGAACCACCTGGCCCGCCGTGACGGCCGCCGCCGGGCGACCGAGCTGTTGGAGCAGTTCGACCTGGTGGAGGCCGGGCGCAAGGCGGCGTCCACCTACTCCGGCGGCATGCGGCGCCGGCTGGACCTGGCCATGACGCTGGTCGGCAGCCCGAGGGTGATCTTCCTGGACGAGCCGACGACTGGGTTGGATCCGCGCAGCCGCCGCAACATGTGGCAGATCGTGCGGGACCTGGTGGCCGGCGGCGTGACGATCTTCCTGACCACGCAGTACCTGGAGGAGGCCGACGAGCTGGCCGACCGGATCGCGGTGCTGGACAACGGAAAACTCGTCGCCGAGGGGACAGCCGACGAGCTCAAGCGTCGCATTCCCGGCGGCCACATCCGTCTGCGCTTCGCCGATCCCAACAACCTGGACACGGCCATGGGCCTGCTGGGCGACGCCACCCGGGACACTGACGCGCTGGCGCTGCGGGTGCCGAGCGACGGCAGCCTCCGCTCGCTCAAGACGCTCATCGACCGCCTGGACGGGCGGGCCGTCGAGGTCGAGGAGCTGTCCGTGCACACGCCCGATCTCGACGACGTCTTCCTGGCCCTGACCGGCACCACCAAGAACGAGAAGGTGACCGTCCGATGAGCACGCTCGCCGCACCCGACCTGCGGTTCCACCCACTGCGCGATTCGGCGACCATGTTGCGCCGCAACCTCAAGCACATGCTGCGGTACCCGTCGCTGACGGTGATGCTGATCGGGATGCCGGTCATCTTCCTGCTGCTGTTCGTGTACGTCTTCGGCGGCACGCTCGGCGCCGGCCTCGGCGGCGACCGCTCGTCGTACGTCGACTACGTGGCGCCGGCGATCATCTTCATGACCATCACCTCGGTGGTGCAGGGGACCGCGATCTCCATCGCGATGGACATGACCGAGGGGGTGATCGCCCGCTTCCGCACCATGCACATCGCCCGCGTCTCCGTGCTGACCGGGCACGTGCTCGGCAGCCTGATCCAGGCGGTGCTCTGCCTGTCGGTGGTGATCGGGGTGGCCCTGCTCGTCGGCTTCCATCCGGCCGCGAGCTTCGCAGGATGGCTGGCCACCGCCGGTTTCCTCATCGTCGTGACGTTCGCGCTGGTGTGGCTGGCCGTCGCGCTGGGCCAGGTCAGCAAGAGCGTCGAGACGGCGAGCAACCTGCCGATGCCGTTGCTGCTGCTGCCATTCCTCGGCAGCGGGTTCGTGCCCACCGACTCGATGCCCACCGCGCTGCGCTGGTTCGCCGAGTACCAGCCGTTCACGCCGATCATCGAAACCCTGCGCGCCCTGCTGATGGACAGGCCGCTCGGCGGCAACCTGTGGCTCGCGCTGGGCTGGTCGGCCATCATCGCCCTCGGCGGCTATCTGTGGTCCAAGCGTCTGTTCAATCGCGAATACGCTCACTGACAGGGGGACGGAAGATGTCGCATCTCACCGAGTTTCCGCTGGCCCGACCGGCCGGCTGCCCGTTCGACCCGCCCGCGGCCCTGACCGAGCTGCGTGCCGAGGAGCCGGTCGCCCGGATGACCTATCCCGGCGGGCACGAGGGCTGGGTGGTCACCGGTTTCGCCGAGGCCCGCACCGTGCTGGCCGACCAGCGCTTCAGCTCACGGCAGGAGCTGCTGCGCATGCCCTACCGGATGCCCGGCATGGACGAGTTGCCCGAGATGCCGCCGGCGGCGGTCGGCGACATGACCGGCATCGACGCCCCGGAGCACACCCGCTTCCGCAAGCTGCTGGTCGGCAGCTTCACCGTTCGCCGGATGCGCCAGCTGACCGAACGCGTGGCCCAGGTGACGGCCGAGCATCTGGCGGCCATGCGGGAGCTGGGGCCGGAGGTGGATCTGGTCGAGGCCTTCGCCCACCCCGTGCCGGCGGTGATGATCTGCGAGCTGCTCGGCGTGCCCTACGAGGACCGCGACACCTTTCAGCGCTACGTGACGCTGCTGTTCTCCGCCGACGCCCCGGCGGAGGAGCGGTACGAGGGCATCGTGAAGTTGCAGGAGTACGTGGGCCAGCTGGTCGTGGCCAAGCGGGCCGAGCCGACCGACGACCTGTTCAGCGACCTGACCGCCACCGACCTCACCGACGAGGAACTCGCCGGCGTCGGGAGCCTGCTGCTGGCCGCCGGGCTCGACACCACCGCCAACCAGATCGCGCTCGGCAGCTACGTGCTCCTGCGCCAGCCGGAGCAGATTCCCTTGCTGCTCAACGATCCCGACGCCGCCGTCGAGGAACTGCTGCGGTATCTGACCATCACCCACACCAACGTGCGGACCGCGCTGGAGGACGTGGAGATCGGCGGCCAGGTGATCAGGGCGGGGGAGACCGTCACCCTGTCGCTCCAGGCCGCCAACCGCGATCCGCTGCGCTTCGACAATCCCGACGAGCTGGACCTGACGCGCAGCGCCATCGGCCACCTCACCTTCGGGCACGGCATCCACCAGTGCCTCGGGCAGCAGCTGGCCCGCGTCGAGATGCGGGTGTCCATGCCCGCGCTGTTCACGGCATTTCCCACGCTGCGGCTGGCCGGCGAGCCGACCCTGCGGCCCGGTCACCAGAGCATCTACG
This sequence comes from Kutzneria sp. NPDC051319, assembly GCF_040682195.1. Classification (NCBI taxonomy): domain Bacteria; kingdom Bacillati; phylum Actinomycetota; class Actinomycetes; order Pseudonocardiales; family Pseudonocardiaceae; genus Kutzneria; species Kutzneria sp. NPDC051319. The sequence goes on from NZ_JBFBAM010000003.1 coordinate 99,029, forward strand.
GCGTGCAGAGCCTGCCCGTCAGCTGGGAGGAAACCCGATGAGCCTGCCCATGAACCGCGACGCCGGCCCGTTCGACCCGCCCCGCGGCATCTCCCGGTTACGGGAGACCCGCCCGGTCAGCCCGCTGGTCTTCCCGGACGGCCACGAGGGCTGGGTGGTCACCGGCTACGACGAGGTCCGCCAGGTGCTGGCCGACGTCCGCTTCAGCTCGCGGCAGGACATCGGGCCGATCCACGTGCCGTGGGAGGCGCCGGGCATGCCCGTGTCGAACGAGCCGTCGCCGCAGGTGCCGGGCCTGTTCATCTCGATGGACCCGCCGGACCACTCCCGGTTGCGGCGCAAGCTGATCGGGGCTTTCACCGTGCGGCGGATGAAGGCGCTGGAGGAGCGCGTCGCCGAGATCGTCGAGCAGCAGCTGGATTCGCTGGCGAACCTGACCCCGCCGGTGGACCTGGTCAGGGAGTTCGCGACGCCGGTGCCCTCGCTGGTGATCTGCGAGCTGCTCGGGGTCCCCTACGCCGACCGGGAGACGTTCCAGGCCAACTCCACCCAGTTCCTGGTCAAGGACCAGGAACTGGAAACGAAGATCGCTGCCTACACCGCGATGACCACGTACCTGGGCGAACTGGTCACCGGCAAGCGGGCCGAGCCCGGCGAGGACATCCTGTCCGACCTGGCCCGCGACGAGGAACTGAGCGTCGAGGAACTGGTCGGGATCGCCTTCCTGCTGCTGTTCGCCGGCCACGAGACCACCGCGAACATGGTGGCGCTGGGCACTTTCGCGCTGCTGGAGCACCCCGATCAGCTGGCCGAGCTGCGGGCCGCCCCCGAGCTGCTGCCCGACGCCGTCGAGGAACTGCTGCGGCACCTGTCGGTGGTCGACCTGTTCTTCCGTTACGCCGTCGAGGACATCGAGATCGCCGGGGAGACGATCACCGAGGGTTCGACCGTGGTCGTGTCGCTGCTGGCCGCCAACCGCGACCCCCGGCGTTTCGACGACGCCGACGAGCTGGACGTGCACCGCAAGGCCCGAGGTCAGATGGCCTTCGGCCACGGCGTGCACCAGTGCCTGGGCCAGCAGCTGGCGCGCATCGAGATGCGGGCCGGGTTCGAGGGGCTGCTGCGTCGTTTCCCGTCGCTGCGGATGGCCGTCCCGGTCGACGAGGTGCGGCTGCGCACCGACATGACGATCTACGGCGTGCACGAGCTGCCGGTCACCTGGGATCGCTGAGATCCGTGGCCCCGCTCAGGGCCCCGAGCAGCGCTCCGACGCACATCTGGCGCAGCTCGTCCCGGGAGAAGGCTTGGTGCACAAGCCATTCCACGCAGACAACGCGCACGAACACCAGCCAGCCGGCCAGCGCCGCGGACACCAGGCCCAGTGAGTCCGGGGACAGGCCGGACGCGTTGATGATCCGTTGCCGCAGGGCCGCCAGCTCCTCGTTGATCACGGCCTGGATCACCGGGTCGCCAGCCAGGGTGCGGTTGGCCGCCAGCACCGTGTTGCGGTTGGCGACGAAGTAGTCGAAGTGGGTGTCGAGCCCGGCGGCCACCTGCTCGATCACCGGGGTGGTCGAGTCGAACTCGGTCTCGACCAGCAGCACTTCGGCCGCCTTGCGGTACACGGCCTCGAAAAGGTCCCGCTTGGACGGGAAGTGCTTGTACAGCAGGGCCCGGGAGACGCCGGCGCGCGCGGCGACCTCCTCCATCAGCACCTCGTCGTAGGGCCGGGCGGCGAACAGCTCCGCGCCCACGGCGACCAGTTCGGCGCGGCGCTGGGTCGGGTCGAGCCGACGTCTCGGGGGCACCCCGGAATGCTAGTTGACACGTGTGCACCACCGCCGTACCGTCCCGTTAGTAGATACGTGTCTACTAACGGGACCGGGGTGACCGTTGTGCCCAAGCTGCTCAAAATCCTCCTGCTGCTCATGGGTTTCACCAACGTGGCGATCGGCGTCGTCCACTTCACGCTGGGCATCGTCTCGGTGCCCGGCGAGTGGGACGCCGGGGCCACCGTGGACAGCCGGGAGCGGTTCTACGCCGCGATGTTCATCGGCTACGGCCTGCTGTGGGTCTGGGCCGCGCGGCAGAAGCCGATCCGCGCCACCACCGTCCGCTGGCTGGCCGGCATCTTCTGGCTCGGCGCGGCCGGCCGGCTGATCTCGCTGGCGGTGTACGGCCCGCCGCAGTGGTTCCAGCTCGTGCTGGCCGCCCTTGAGGTGGCCCTTCCGCCGATCTACCTACTGCTGGCCACGGCCGACGAGCGGCAGGCCGAAAACCGTTGGAGTGAAGCGACCGCGTAGGCCGACACTGCGCGATGTGCTGAAGAGCGAGGGATTCGCCGCTGACGACTACGCGGCGGTGCGAGCGGCGTTCGAGGCCAACGACGAGGTGGGCGCGTCGGTCTGCGTCACCGTCGAGGGCGAGACGGTGGTGGACCTGTGGGGCGGGTTCGCCGACGAGCAGCGGACCCGGCCGTGGGACCGGGACACGATCGTCAACGTCTACTCGGTGACCAAGACGATGACGGCGCTCACGGCGCTGCTGCTGGCCGACCGGGGCGAGCTGGACTTCGACGCCCCGGTGGCCAAGTACTGGCCGGAGTTCGCCGCGGCCGGCAAGGAGAACGTCAGGGTCAGCCACCTGATGAGCCACTCCGCCGGCCTGTCCGGCTGGCGTGAGCCCATCGAGCCGGCCGACCTCTACGACTGGGAGAAGGCGACGGCGCTGCTGGCCGCGCAGGAGCCGTTCTGGGAGCCGGGCTCGGCGTCGGGCTATCACGCGGCGACCCAGGGCTACCTGGTCGGGGAGGTGGTCCGCCGGATCACCGGGCGGACGCTGGGCACGGTGTTCCGGGAGGAGATCGCCGAGCCGCTGGGCGCCGACTTCCACATCGGACTGCCGGTGTCGGAGGACGGCCGGGTGGCGGACCTGATCCCGCCGCCGGAGGGCTCGCCCTTCGACTCCGACGTCACCGAGCTCCAGGCCAACGCGGCCAGGAATCCCGACCTGACGGTGGAGATCACCCGCACGCGGGAGTGGCGGGGCGCGGAGATCCCGGCGGCCAACGGCACCGGCAACGCTCGGTCGATCGCCGAGATCCATGCCCTGCTGGCCAACGGCGGTGTCACCAAGGGCAAGCGGCTGCTGTCCGAGGCGGGATGTCGGCGGGCGCTGGAGGTGCAGGTCGAGGGCACGGACCTGGTGCTGCCGATGCGGATCCGGTGGGGTCTCGGCTTTGCCGTCAACGGCGGTTTTCTGCCCAATGCCAACACCATCTACTGGGGTGGCTACGGCGGCGCGCTGGCCTTGATTGACATGGATGCCCACATCTCGGTGGCGTACGCGATGAACCGGATGGCCGGCACGACCACCGGCGACGAACGGGGACTCGGCCTGATCATGGCGACCTACGCGGGCTGAGGGTCTTCACGACCCACGGCTAGAATGCTAGCATTCTAGCCGTGGGTGAGGACGTCAAGCAGTTCAACGTGTACCTGCCGGTCGAGCTGATCAAGCAGGTCAAGCACCACGCCGTCGAGGAGGGTCTCTCGCTGTCGGCGCTGGTCGCCGACGCGCTGCGCGCCTACCTCGACACCCACGGACACCAATCCGAAGGGGAGGGATCGGCATGACCACCGACGGCATCGACGCGGTCTACCTGACCACGCACAACTGGGGCCGGACCGCGAAGTTCCTGCAGTCGCTGGGGTTCCAGCTGGACTTCGAGACCGACCACAACTCGGGGCAGCTACGCAACGGCGACGGCCCGCACGTGTTCGTGGCCGAGGTGCCCAACCGGGAGCCCGGCCTGCAGCTGGTGCTGAAGGTCCCCGACGAGTCGAAGGTGCAGCTCGACCCGTCGGTCGAGGTGGTCACGCCGTTCGAGGACACCCATTACGGCACCAGGGAAATGGTGGTCCGCGACCCGGACGGCCGGACCTGGACGCTGCAGGCGCCGACGACATGACCGAGCCGGACAACACCGCGATCCGGGTGGCGCTGTGGCGGGCGCTCCACGTCGAGTTCGACCAGCCGCCGCCCGTCTTCGTGGACACCATCGGCCTGGAACTGGCCGATCCCGGCCCGGACTGGCGGCAACGACCGGACATGGATCCCCAGGCCACGGCCGGGTTTCGCGGCTCGGTCGTCGGCCGGGCGCGCTTCGTCGAGGACCTGGTCGCGGGGCACGAGTCCGAGCAGTACGTGATCCTCGGGGCGGGCCTGGACTCGTTCGCCCAACGCCACCAGGGGGAACGACAGGTCTTCGAGATCGACCAGCCGGAAACCCAGGCGTGGAAACGCAAGCGGCTGGACGAGCTCGGTCATCCGGCCCCGCACTGGGTCCCGGTCGACTTCGAGGCGGGCGACGACTGGCTGCAACGCTTGGTGGACAACGGTTTCGACCCGGGCATGCCGGCGGTCGTGGCGTCGACCGGCGTGTCGATGTACCTGACGAAGGAGGCGACGGCGGCCACGCTGGCCAAGGTCGCCACGCTCGCGCCGGGATCTACCCTCGTCATGACGTACCTGCTGGAATTGGACTTGGTGGCCGAACAGGACCGTCCCGGGCGGGCCATGTCGGCCCAGGGTGCGGCCAGATCGAGCACCCCGTTCGTCAGCTTCTACCGTCCGGAGGAAATGGCGGCGATGGCCACCGCGGCCGGCTTCGCCACGGTGGAACACGTGTCCGGGCAACAGATCGTGGACCGGTACTTCAGGGACCGGCCGGATGGCTTCAAGCCCTCCACGGGCGAGGATTATCTGGTTGCCACCACCGGAGAACGAGCTACAGTGACGACGTGATCACCGGACCGGCCATGGGCCATTCACGGATAGGCGATCCGGTGGATCGCTGACCGGGCGCTCGCGTGGACCTCCCGATCGGGGACGACAACCCCGATCCGCAGAGACCACAAGCGAAAGCGAGCATCCGTATGCCAGCGACGTTCAACCACACCATCATCCCGGCCAGGGACCGCGAGGTCTCGGCCCGGTTCTACCGTGAGCTGCTCGAGGTGCCCGAGGCGCCGTCCTGGGGCCCGTTCACCAACATCCAGCTGCACGACGGCGTGCTGCTGCAGTTCGCCGAGCCGCCGGTGGACATCCAGATGCACCACTACGCCTTCCTGGTCGACGACGAGCTGTTCGACCGGGCCCGGCAGCGGCTGCTCGACAACGGCGTGCAGACCTGGGCCGATCCGTTCCAGAAGCAGCCCGACGAGATCAACACCAATCACGGCGGCCGCGGTGTGTACTTCTCCGACCCGGCCGGGCACGGCATCGAGCTGCTCACCCAGCCGTATCTGTGAACCGGTAGACCACGCTGGTCAGGCGCTCCGACTTCTCCCAGAGCCGGCGCGCCACACCCGGGTCGTGTGACCGCGGGGCCGACGCGGTGCGGACGGGCTGTCCCTTGAACCCGTTCCACCCGTCGGGCCCGTAGTAGTCGCCGCCGCGCACGGCGGGATCGGTGGCGGCCCGCAGCGACGGCAGCGCCGCCTGGTCGCTGTCCTGCATCATCCACGACATCAGCGGCGAGGCCAGCAGCCACTGCACCACGCGCGGGTTCTCCCGGGCCAGTTCGGTGCGGGCCGAGCCGGGGTGCACCGCGACGGAGATGGGCCGGGCCTTGGCCGCGGTCAACCGCCGCTGGAGTTCGTAGGCGAACAGGAGGTTGGCCAGCTTGGACTGGGCGTAGGCGGCGATCGGGCGGTAGCGGTCGCGGGAGTTCAGGTCCTCGAAGTTGATCTCGCCGGCCCGGTGGGCGTTGCTGGACACGGTGACGATGCGCGACCCGGCCACCGGCAGCATCGCCGGCAGCAGCAGGCCGGTGAGCGCGAAGTGGCCGAGGTGGTTGATGCCGACCTGGAGCTCGAAGCCGTCCTGGGTGCGGTCGCGCGGCGTCATCATCACGCCGGCGTTGTTGATCAGCAGGTCGACGCGGGCGTGCTCGGCGACGATCCGCTCCGCGCCGGCCCGCACCGAGGCCAGCGAGGCCAGGTCGAGCAGCACCGGCTCGCCGCCGGTCTCGGCGGCCGCGGCGTCGGCCCGCGCCTGGTCACGGCAGGCCAGCACCACGGTGGCCCCGGCCTTGGCCAGCGCGCGGGCGGTGGCCAGGCCGACCCCGGTGTTGGCCCCGGTCACCACGGCGACGCGCCCGGTCTGGTCGGGCATGTCGGCCGTGGTCCACCTGGTCATGGCCCAACACTACGAGCCGATCAGCTCGCCGAGCAGCTTCGGATTGTCGGCGAGTCCCGTGCGCAGCCAGCTGTCGACCAGCGGCCGCCGGGCGGCGATGTCCACGCCGGCCCACTCGATGCCGCCCAGCGGCGGCTGCGGGTCGTACTCGATCATCAGCTGCACCTGGCGGGCGATCTCCTCGCCGGCCAGCTCCTGCACGAGGTGCAGGGCCAGGTCGATGCCGGCGGAGACCCCGGCCCCGGTCAGCACGTTGCCGTCACGCACCCAGCGCTCGGCCACGGGCGTCGCGCCGAACTTGGCCAGCAGGTCACGGCACATCCAGTGCGTGGTGGCGCGGCGGCCCTCCAGCAGGCCGGCGGCGCCGAGGATGAGCGAGCCGGTGCAGACCGAGCCGATGATCTCGGCGTGGGCGGCCATGTCCCGGACGCGTCCGAGCAGCTTCTCGTCGCCCATCGCGGCCATGGTCGGCACGCCGCCGCCCGGCAGGAACACCGCGTAGGGCGCGGGCACCTCGTCGAAGGTGTGGCTGGCGGCGACACCGAGCGGGGTGTCGGTGGGCGCCGGCGCCTTGTCCTCGCCGAGCACCACGACCCGGTACTCGGGGTCGAAGGAGGGCAGCGCGCTCAGCACCTGGAGCGGGCCGGCCATGTCCAGCAGCGTGAAGCCCGGGTAGAGCACGAACGCGATGTCCTTCATGGCCTTGAGGCTGGTCCGTGCCGCGAAGGCCGGCAATCATGTCCGGGAGCCCTGTCCTGAATCCTGGTATCCCTGTCTTTCGGACGGGTATCGTCGCCCGCATGCGCAGGATCGTGATCGTCGGCTACCCGGAGGTGGAGCTGCTCGACGTGGCCTGCGTGGCCGACACCTTCGACACGGCCAACCGGCACGGCGCGAATCCGCAGTACTCGATCGAGTTCGCCACGCTCGGCGCGCAGCCGGCCAGCAGCGGCTCGGGTCTGGTCCTGGCCGGACAGCACGCGCTGGAGCGGATCACCGGCCCGCTGGACACGATCGTCGTGTCGGGTGGGCTCGGGCACGAGCTCGCCGCCGCCGATCCGGTGCTGGTGGCGCATGTCCGACGGCTCGCCCGAGAAAGTCGCCGTGTGTCCTCGGTCTGCTCGGGCGCGAGCGTGCTGGCCGCGGCCGGCCTGCTCGACGGCCGCCGCTGCACCACGCACTGGTTCGTCGCCCGCGCCCTGCAGGAGCGTTATCCGCTCATCGAGGTCGACGCGAAACCCTTGTACATCAAGGACGGCAACGTCTACACGGCCGCGGGCGTGACGAGCGCGCTCGACCTGTCGCTGGCCTTCGTCGAGGAGGACAACGGCGCGGGGCTGGCCCGCTCGGTCGCCCGCAGCCTGGTGACCTACCTCCAGCGGCCGGGAAACCAGGCCCAGGTCAGCATGTACGTGCAGGCCCCCGCGCCGGAGAACTCGGTGGTGCGCAAGCTGGTCACGCACATCGCCGCCCACCTCGACCACGACCTCGGCGCCACCGCGCTGGCCGATCGGGCCGGCGTCAGCGAGCGCCACCTGACCCGGCTGTTCCTCGACCACATCGGCCGCCCGCCGGCCAGGTACGTGCGGGAGACCAGGGCCGAGGCCGCCGCCCGGCTGCTCACCTCGACCGCGCTGCCGCTGGCGGCGATCGCCCGGCGCTGCGGCTTCGGCTCGGCCGAGACGCTGCGGCAGGCCTTCGTCGGCCAGTACGGAATCCCACCGTCCCGCTACCGAAACCTGACATGATCTGTCAGGTACAGCTGCCAGGCTGGTCCCATGAGCACGTTCCGATACACCACATGGGATGAGAAGGTCGTCGTCGAGGCGGAAGGCGGCCCCAAGGTCGCGCGCGCCGACGTGGACTTCGTCTACGAAGGCCCGCTGACCGGCGAGAGCAAGGCCCAGATCCTGTTGCACTACCGACCCGACGGCACCGGCACGTTCGTCGCCTACGAGCTGCTGACCGGCTCCTTCGACGACAAGCCCGGCAGTTATGTGTTGGCGCACAAGGGAACCTTCGACGCCGGCGGCATCGAGTCGGCCTTCGAGGTCCGCCTCGACAACGACGTCGTGGCCACCGGGACCTACAAGAGCGGCCCGAGCCAGGAGGTGCCGTACACCATCACTTCCCGGTGAGCAGGTGCACGACGACGATGCCGATCACCGGGCCGGTGGCCAGCGCGCCGAGCGTGAACAGCACCCGGGTGACGACGTGGTTCTGCTCGCGGACGAGATCGCGGCCGCAGTTGGCGCACGCCTTGAGCCCGTTCCACGGCGTGCCGCAGTAGGGACAGCCCTTGCCCTCCAACGCCGTCTTCTCGCGCGGGCGGATCAGCAGGAACTCGAAGAGCCCGGCCGCCACCCAGAACACGATCACCGCGATCAGCCACGGCGTCGACGCTTCGAGCCACCTCACGTGGGCCATCGTGGCACAGCTAGTAACGTCGCCGCGTGCCGGATGGCTATGCGGTCGTTGACGTCGAGACGACGGGATTCGCGGCCAACGGCCGTGATCGAGTGGTCGAAGTGGCCGTGGTGGGGGTGGACCGGACCGGCGTGATCACCGACGAGTGGTGCACCGTGGTCAACCCCGGCCGCGATCTCGGGCCCCAGCACATTCACCGGATCAGCGCAGGGGATGCCCGCCGCGCGCCGTCCTTCGCGCAGGTGGCGGGGGCGCTGGCGGCCCGGCTGGCCGGCCGGGTCATGGTGGCGCACAACCTGTCGTTCGACGCGCGCTTCCTCGCCGCCGAGTTCGACCGGCTGGGCCTGCCGGTGCCGGTGGCGGCCGAGTTCGGCCTGTGCACGATGGCGCTGGGCGCCGCCTATCTCCCGCAGCGCAACGGACGATCGCTCAAGGCCAGTTGCGATGCGGCCGGTGTCGATCTGCGAGATGCACACTCGGCGTTGGACGACGCCCACGCCGCCGCCGGGCTCCTCACGCACTACCTGAGCCGCGCCGGCCGACCCGAGCCGTGGACGGATCTCCTTGCCGCCGCGTCAACCTGGCCCTGGCCGACGCTGCCGCCGGACGAGGTCGCCGAGTACCGGCGCGGCAGCTGGGTGCCGCCGACACCGACAGGTGAGGTTCCCTCACTGCGCATCGGGGACCTCGTGGTGTTCACCGGACAGACCGATCTTCCCCGCGCTGAGCTGGTCGAACGGGCAGTCGCGGCGGGACTGCGGGTCAATGCGGGCTATGTCACAAAGCAGACCGCGCTGCTGGTCGCCGCGGACCCGGAAACCATGTCCACCAAGGCCCGAGCCGCCCGCCGGTACGGCGTGCCCATCGTGTCGGCCGACCTGTTCGAGACGCTGATCACCTGAAACCGGCCAAAGATCACCGGTACGGGTGGATCGGGCCCCTTGTTAAGAAGCCACCTCGGGGGCAGGCTCTTGGACGAAACCTCCCTGCTCCAGGAAGGTGCGAGGCGGATGAGTGCCGTGGACACGGCGGCGCCGGCGACCACCGGGACGGTCTGGGACGAGCTGGTGTCCGAGCTTCCCGTCGGGGTGCTGCTACAGGACGAACATGGGGCAGTGCTGGCCGCCAACAGCCTGGCCGGGCATCTGCTCGGGCTCAGCCGGGCCGATCTGCTCCGCAACCGCCGGCCCGAGGGCTGGCAGGTCTGCGACGACTCCGGCGCCCCGCTGCCGCAGGGCGCCGAGCTGGCCGCGCAGGTGTTGCGGGGCAACGGGCGGCTGGCCGTGCCGATGGTGGTGGTGCGCAACGGGGTCGCCGGCTCGCGGCTGTGGGCCGACTTCCACGCGGTGAGCCATCGCGGCCGGCCGAGCGTGCTGACCTTGCTCCAGCCGGTGCACACCGACGTGCCGCACAGCCGCGGTCTGATCGATCCGCTGACCGGGCTGCCCAGCCGGGCGCTGCTGCTGGATCGCTTGGAGCAGTCGCTGACCCGGTCCCGCACCAACGGCTCGCTGAGCACGTTCGTGCTGGTGGACGTGCGCAAGCTGGCGGAGGTCAACACCGAGCACGGCTTCGACGTCGGCGACGGGCTGCTGACCGTGTTGGCCGGGCGGCTGCGCCAGGGCCTGCGCGACGATCACACCGTGGCCCGCTACGGCGGCGACGAGTTCGCGGTGGTGGCCGAGCATCCGTGCGGCACGGGCGAGCCGATCGCCGCGCGGGTACGGGAGTTGACCCAGCGGGCGGTGCTCGTCGGCAAGGTCCGCCTGCATCCGAAGGTGCGGATCAGCTGGGCCACCAGCGACGGCTCGGCCGCCGCGCACACCGTGATCGGGCTCGTCGAGAAGAGACTGCGCACCGCATGAAAGGAACCCCCGGGCTGGCTGCCCGGGGGTTCCTTTTATTCAACGAGCTCAGCCGAGGTGCAGGCCCTCGGTCATCGAGCCCAGGTCACCCAGCAGCTCCTGGCCGGGCAGCGCGCGAGCGCCACCGGCCAGGTTCGGCTGCACCTGCACGCCCTTGAGGGCGGGCAGCTGCGCCAGGTGCGCACCCGGGATCAGGTTGTCGGTCGGCAGCACACCCGACAGCGACGGCAGGTCGCGCTCCTGCGCGGGCAGACCCGGCAGCGCGCCACCCAGGGGAACCAGGCTGGTCAGACCCATGAGGCTGTCCACGCCCAGGCCGGCCAGCGGCAGGCCCGCGGTGGTCGGCAGCGCCGACAGCACCGGCAGGGACGGCAGCTCGCGGGCGCCCATCAGGCCACGGCTGGTGATCGGCAGGTCCAGGGCGGGCTTCTCCTCGCCGACCACCGCGGAGGTCACGTTGGCGCCGTGCGCGAGCGCGGTGCCGAACACCTCCACCGGCACGTCGAAGACCTGCACCAGGGCGCCGATCGGCAGGTGGCCGTTCAGGCCCGACAGCTTCTTGGTCACGCCGGCGGTGGACTGGCTGCCGCCCGAGGCCACGTCGGTGACGTTGACGCCCTTGGTGGCCGAGATGCCGCCGACGGTCACGGCGTCGGTGAACACACCGGCGATCGCGGCCACCGGGACCTGGAGCAGGTCGCCGGAGATGGAACCGGCGGTGCCGTTGGTCTTGACGTCGCCACCGGCGAGGTCGACGACCTTGTTGGCGCCCGCGTGGTACGCCTGGCCCGCGGCGGAGACGGCGTCCTGCGCCACCTGCGCGTCGGCCACGACCGGCACCGAGGCCAGGTTGCCGGCCACCGAGCCGAACACGCCCGAGGTGTCGGCCTCGCCACCGGCGGTGTTGATCACCGAGGTCGAGCTCTTGTCGAACGCCAGGCCACCCGCGCCGACGGCGTCGTCGAGGACCTCGGCGTTGGCGATGGCCGGCACCTGGGCGAGGTTGCCCGAGATGGCGCCGAACATGCCGGTGGTGTGGGTGTCGCCGCCGGCGAAGTTGCCGGTCCACGAGGTGGTCTCGTTGGCGGCGTTGCCCAGGGCGCCGACGGAGTCGGACAGCACCTGCGCGTTGGCCGCGGCCGGCACCTGCGCGACGTTGCCGGCGACCGAGCCCAGCTTGCCGGAGGTGTTGGTGTCGCCACCGGCCGACGGGTCGGTGTAGCTGTGGGCCAGCGCGTTGGCGATGCCGCCCAGGGTCACGGCGTCGCCCAGCACCTGCGCGGTCGCGGCGGCGGGCACCTTGGCCACGTTGCCGGAGACCGCGGCCTCGGACCCGTTGGTCAGGACGTCCTTGCCGGCGGTGTCGAACACCTTGTTGTCGGCGACGGAGTTGCCCACGCCCGCGGCGGTGACGGTGTCACCCAGCACGCCCGCGACCGGCGCCAGCGGCACCTGCGCGACGTTGCCGGCGAACGAGCCGCCCCAGCCGTTGGTGATGTCCGTGCCACCGGCGTTGGAGCTGGTCAGGTTGGCGGCGGTGGCGTTGTCCACGCCCGCGCCGGCGATGGCAGCCCCGAAGGCCTGCACCGCGCCGGCCACCGGCACATCGGCGATGTTGCCGGTCAGCGCGCCGCCCTTGCCCGACGCGTCGACGTCGCCGCCGGCGGTGGAGCTGGTGACACCCTTGGCGATCGCGTCGCCGTTGCCGACCAGGGTGGCGGTGTCGCCGAACAGCTGCGTGGGCAGCGAGACCGGGACCTGCGCGGCGTTGCCGGACGCGCTGCCCTTGTCGCCCACGGCCTCGACGTCGTGGCCGGCCGTGGTGGTGGTCTGCGACTGCGCGCCACCGGTGACGTTGGCGACCAGGCCGGCCGCGTCACCGAACAGCTGCACCGGCGCGGTGACCGGCACCGAGGCGATGTTGCTGCTGACCGTGCCGCGGTCGTCGTTGGTGTTGGTCTTGTCGCCGGCCTCGACGTCCTTGACCTCCTTGGACAGACCGTCGGCGTTGCCGGCCAGCGAGGCGCCGGCGCCGAAGATCTCGGCCGGGATGGCCACGGGCACGGCGGCGATGTTGCCGCCGACGACCCCGCCGTTGCCGAGCGTGCCGTTGTAGCCGCCGTCGACGACCGAGGAGTCGTTGCCGGCGGTGCCGCTGGCGTTGCCGATCAGCGAGCCGGCCGAGCCGAACGCGTCGACCGCGCCGGCGATCGGCGCGACGACGTCGTTGCCGCCCAGGGTGGACTTGTCGCCGTCGGTGTAGGTGTTGCCGCCGGCCAGCGCCGTGACCTTGTTGATGTCAGCGGCCTCGGCGGTGCCGATCCAGGTGACGCCGTCGCCGAAGACCTCGACGGGCAGCGCGACCTCGGGGTCGACGATGTTGCCCGAGCCGGTGGACTTCACACCGGTCGTGCCGGCCATGCCGCCGGACTTCAGGTCGTTCTCGGTGGCGCCCAGCGCCGTGGTGTTGCCGATCCAGGAGACGGCGTTGCCGGCCACCAGGACCTTGCTGACGATCGGCGCCTGGACGATGTTGCCCGACACGGTGCTCGGGTCGCCCGCGGTCAGCGCGTAGAACCCGTCCTGGGTGTCGCCGGCCTGCACGGCGCCGGTGCTGTGGTTCTTGGCGTCGGCGTTGCCGACCCACGAGATCGCGTTGCCGTTGGCCTCGACCGGCAGGCCCAGGGGCACGCCGATCAGGTTGCCGGCCAACGTGCCGCCGTTGCCGGTGCTCTGCAGCGAGCCGCCGGTGGCGACGTCGGTGCTGGCCTTGTTGACGGTGTTCGAGTTGCCGCCGACGCCCACGGCGTTGCCGGTCACCTGGACCGGGGTGCCCAGGGCGGCGTCGACGATGTTGCCGGCCAACGTGCCGCGCTCGCCGTTGGTGATGAACGGCGTGGTGCCGGTCTCGGTCATCGCGTCGGCGGTGCCGGCGGCGAACGCGTTGCCGGCGGCGGCGATCGCGTTGTTGTCCAGCTGGATCGGCAGGCCGTAGTCGACGCCGATGATGTTGCCGGCGATCGAGCCGCGCTTGCCGTCGGTCTGGGTGACCGACTCGGCCTCGCAGCCGACCTTCGAGCGGTTGAACGTCGCGGCGTCGCCGGTGGCGCCGATGGCGTTGCCGGAGATGTCGACCGGAACGCACACGTCGAGCGGGATGGTGTTGCCCCGGCTGATGTTCTGCGGCACGGCGACGGGGATGTTCTTGGCCTGCGTGGCCAGCGGGTGCGGAGCCAGCTTGCCCGTGAGCTCGCGGGTGCTCACGGTGTGGCTGACGGCCGGCAGGTCCGTCTTGCCGAGCACGGTGCCCAGCTGGTTGTTGGCCTCGTGGATCGGCACCTTGACGTTGACGTCGACCAGGTCCGCGGCGGGAACACCCAGCGGGTGAGCCGGCTGGGCCGCGGAGGCGTTGGCGATGCCGGTGCCGACGGCGATGAAGCCACCGGTGAGGAGCGCGGCTTGTAGTCCGCGCTTCGCCCACGTCTGCATTACTTCTCCTTGGGGTTCGTCCCTTGCGGGGCTAACGGGTGGCCGGGGGCAACGGCCACCCGGGGAAGTGGGATGCACCTAGCTGAGGGGGAGATGCATCCCGGGTCGTCAGCGCGGCTGGACGAGCGCAGAAGAATGCGCACGGACCGAAAACGGTGCGGGCCTCAAAGCCCTGCGACCGCCAGCCGCGCGCGGGAATCAGTCAGGCGTGATGCCGGCTTGCTTGCCGGTCAACACGGACACCGACTGCGAGGTGGCCACGACGGACCAGTGCGCAGCGGCGCCGAGGGTGGAGCCGAAGGGAAGCTGCTCGGGGTTGGGGACGCCGGCCGAGCCGAAGCCTCCCGTTCCGAAGCAGCACGGGGCCGGCGGTGCCTGGGCGGGCAGGGCCGGCATCGGCGTGGAGTTCCTCGGGCCGGACAGGTCCGAGCTCCGGTACGGCGGCAACGGGTGCCGCGCGTTGAGCGCGGTGGCGGCAGGCGCGCCGACGAAGGACGAGTGCAGGTCGGAGCCGGCCGCGCCGGCCGGGTCGAGCCCGGTCGGGGAGGCGGACTGCTGCCTGCCGTCGGTCGTCGTGGACGCGCCGGAGAGCTCGCCGATCACCGAGATCGGCAGCCGCACCGGCAGCGTGGCCAGCGGGAACTGGACCACGTGGCGCACCAGGGAAACCGAGTCCCCCACCAGGGCGGACGGGGCAGGAGTTGCCACGTGCCGCCCCACCTGGACGAAGTCGTCCTGGACCTGGTGGGCGAACCGGTCGAATTCGGCGGAGGAGGGCAGGCTCGCCCCACTCGCCACGGTCTGGTGCTCGTCGGCGAGCGAACCCACGGTCGGCTTGCTGGCGGTCGCGACCGCGCGGGCCATCTCGTGCACCCCGTTGTCCGCTGATGCGGTTTCCGGCGAGTGGCCGTGCGTGGCGACCGCGTGGTTCACCGGGTTGACCACGATGTGGTCGCCGAGGGTTCCCGCGGACGCGCAGGCGGTGGAGAGGCACCACGCGGCGGCCGTCAGGCCCGCCGCGCCGCCGACGGTCAGCAGTGCCCGGGTGAGTGCGCGGCGTAGCCGGCTGCCCCCCGTGGTCACGTGCCCGTCCGTCGACAAAATGAAGATCCTCTTCCGCTCGCCTGGGGAAACGTCGTCATCGGTGAAGGGACGCGAGAGGCATCCGTGATGTCGACGCCGAGAGATTGTCAGTTTCGGACCGGCCGCGCACCCTTGACGCCGCAAGATCCCCTGAACGTGTGAACAGTGCCTAACCACCGCCACCCGACTACGGTGATCGTGTGACTTCGCCCCGGCCAGGCCGTCCCGAGGACGTCAGCCAGTCCGTGCCCAAGGTGCTGCGGGTCAGCGCCGCGCTGAGCTGGCGGCTGCTGGCCGTGGCCGGCGCCGTCTGGCTCATCTCGTGGGTGGTCGGCTACCTGGCGGTGGTGATCATCCCGGTGGCCATCGCGCTGCTGCTGGCCGCGCTGCTCGCGCCGGCGGTGGCCCAGCTGGTGCGCTGGAACGTCCCGCGCGGGGTGGCCACCGCGCTGGTCGTGGTCGGCGGCATCGCGGTGGTCGGCGGCGTGCTCTACGGCGTGATCAGCGCGTTCGTCGGCGGCCTTCCCGACCTGCAGAAGCAGGTGGCCGACTCGGTGAAGACCATCCAGACCTGGCTGCAGGGGCCGCCGCTGCACCTGTCCCCGGCCCAGCTCACCGACCTGCCCAACCAGATCATCAAGCTGATCCAGGACAACCAGCTGACCATCACCACCAGCGCGCTGAGCACCGCGGCCAGCCTGGCCGAAGTGCTCACCGGCGTGCTGCTGGTGCTGTTCACCACGATCTTCTTCCTGCACGACGGCGGCGGCATCTGGTCGTTCCTGGTCCGGATCATCCCGGCCGACGTGCGGCCGCGGGTGGACGTGGCCGGCCGCCGCGGCTTCGCCTCGCTGGTCCGCTACGTGCGGGCCACCGCCGCGGTGGCGGTGGTGGACGCGGTCGGCATCGGCGTCGGCATCGGCATCATCGGCGTGCCGCTGGCCGTGCCGCTGGCCGCGCTGGTGTTCCTCGGCGCGTTCATCCCGATCATCGGCGCGGTCATCGCCGGCAGCGTCGCGGTGCTGGTGGCCCTGGTGGCCAAGGGCTTCATCTGGGCGCTGGTCGTGCTGGGCATCGTGATCCTGGTGATGCAGCTGGAGAGCCACATCCTGCAGCCGCTGCTGCTGGGCCGGGCCGTGCAGCTGCACCCGCTGGCCGTGGTGCTGGTGATCGCGGCCGGCTTCACCTTCGGCGGCATCGCCGGCGCGCTGATGTCGGTGCCGATCCTGGCCGTGCTGAACTCCGGCATCCGATCGCTGCTGCACGACCAGGGCGTCGATCCGTCCGAAGTGGACCCGACGCGGCCGCCCAAGGTGGAGCCGGGAACCTCCAAATAGACGGCGCCGCCAACTCGGCTAGGCGCGAGGTCGCGCCGGTCTCTGGAGCGAGCTCGCCCCGCGCGGAACGCGCCGCATGTCACGCCATGGCGACCAGGTTGCGGCCGTAGCCCTTGGCCGACAGCAGCGCCGAATCGGCCGCCACCAGCAGCGTGGACACGTCGTAGCCGTAACGGTCCGAAGTGGACACTCCGATGCTGACGGTGAGGCCGCTCAGCACGTGGGCGTGGCCGTCGGCGGCGGTGGTCGCCACCCGCAGCAGCGAGATGGCGTGCCGGACCCGTTCGGCCACCGACTCGGCGACGCCGGGCCCGGTGTCGGGCATCAGCACCACGAACTCCTCGCCGCCGAACCGCCCGACCAGGTCCCCATGGCGCACGCTGACCCTCAGCTCACGGGCGACCGCGGCCAACGCCGCGTCCCCGGCCAGGTGCCCGACCCGGTCGTTGACCCGCTTGAAGTGGTCGAGGTCCAGCAGCATCATCGCGACCGGCCGCTGCCGCGACGAAGCCTTGGCCAGCTCGTCACGGGCCTGGAGGTCCCAGTGCACGGCGTTGGACAGCCCGGTCTTGGCGTCCCGCTGGGCCGAGCGCCGCCACTGCGGCAGCTGCGCGGCCCGCTCCAGCAGGAACATCGGCGGCCCGGCCAACAGCGCCCGGATCGGGTCGGTCAGCACCGACACCGCCATCAACGCGCCGGTGCTCGCGGCCACGATGCCCAGCACCACGTCGATCGGCTCGCCGAACACCTCGTCGGAGCCGGCCGACGGGGCCCGCAGCCGCAGGCCGACCGCCACCAGCACGGCCCGGGTCGTCAGCAGCACGATGCCGCCGAGCACGAGCATGCCGAAGTCCCAGCTCGGCCGAGTCCAGCCGAGCGCGGCACGGGTGGCGAACACCGACAAGGTGGTCGCGGCCAGCGTGAACAGCCAGCGATGGGCCTCCGGTCCCGGGCCGAGAACGCCGTAGAGGGCGGGGCCGAGCAGGAGCAGCAGTGTCAGGTTCGGCGGCAACATCAGCAGGCCGGCCGACAGGTAGCAGATGTGCAGCGCCCACGGATTGCGCCGGGTCTCGTTGGACAGCTGCGTGGCGATCGCCGTGATGACCACGACCACCAGGCCGGTGCCCGCGATCGCGCCGAACCGGCCGAGGTCCTCCAGGGTGGGCGGGGCGGTCGCGGCCAGGACGTAGCCGCCGACGACCAGCGCGGCGAGGTCCACTGCGATCCAGTAGACCAACGCGGGCCTCGGCAGGGTCCACATCGACCAGTCACGCACTACGAGTCCGTTCGTCACCCGATGTCCTGAGCGTCGCACACACCGTGACACGAGCAGAAGTCCACCGGTCAGGGATACCCGCCACCACCCGGTCACGGCAGTATGAGCGCGGGGAGGGAGCCGTGGTGAACCGCAGACCAGCCATTCCGGGGATCACGCCCGACGACGATCCGGCCACGCCGTTCTGGCGGGGCGTGATCGTGCTACGCATCGTGACCTGGGTGTTCGCCCTGGCCAGCATCTGGGTCGACCGGGGCAGCTTCGACCTGGAGTGGGCGGCGTGGGTTGTCGCCGGCGTGATGACGGTGTGGACCGGGGTGCTCACCTACTTCTACCTGACACCGGCCGGCCGCAAGCCGCAGCTGGTGATCGCCGACCTGGTGCTGAACACCGTGCTGATGCTGAGCTCGGTGCCGATCGTCGGCCCTGGGCACCTCCAGGGCGGCGCGCAGACGATCACCACCCTGTGGTCGAGCGGTCCGCCCGTCGGCGGCGCGATATACGGCGGCCGGTACTGGGGGCTGCTGTTCGGCGGCATCACCGCCGTGGCGAATGTGCTGCCGCGCGGCTACTTCAACATCTACCTGGCCGAGGACACGGTGCTGCTGATCGGCGTCAGCTTCGTGGTCGGCGTGGCCTCGGAGGCCACCCGCAACTCCGCGGCCCGCGTGCGGCAGGCGCTGCGCACCGAGGCCGCGACCGCCGAGCGGGAGCGGCTGGCCCGGTCCATCCACGACGGCGTGCTGCAGGTGCTGGCCCGGGTGCGCAAGCGTGGGCTGGAGGTCGGCGGCGAGGCGGCGGAGATCGCCGAGCTGGCCGGCGAGCAGGAGATCGCCCTGCGGTCGCTGATCGCCTCCGGACCGTTGGAGTCCACTGTGGACGGCGACACCGACCTGCGGCAGTGGGTGCAGCTGATGGCCACGCCGACGATTTCCGTGGCGGCGCCGGCAACTCCGGTGCTGATGCCGCAGGTGGCCGCGGCCGAGCTGAGCGCCGCCGTGCGGGAGGCGCTGTCCAATGTGGAGCGCCATGCCGGCCCGGCCGCGCGGGCCTGGGTGCTGCTGGAGGACCTCGGCGGCGAGGTGGTGCTGAGCATCCGCGACGACGGCGTCGGCATCGCCGACGGGCGGCTGGCCATCGCCGAGGCCGAGGGCCACCTGGGCGTCTCGCAGTCGATCCGGGGACGGATCGCCGACCTGGGTGGCACCGTTGAGCTGGTGACGGCGCCCGGCGAGGGCACCGAGTGGGAACTGCACGTGCCGACGGGGGGACAAGCGTGAGCGTGTCGGTGATGGTCGTCGACGACCATCCGATGTGGCGGGCCGGGGTGGCCCGCGACCTGGAGGAACGCGGCTTCGAGGTGGTGGCCACGGCCAGCGACGCCCCGTCCGCGGTGCGGATCGCCAACGCCGTGCGGCCGGACGTCGTGCTGATGGACCTCAACCTCGGCGTGCAGACCGGCGTGGAGGCGACACAGCAGATCGTCGCCGCACGGCCGGAGACCCGGGTGCTGGTGCTGTCGGCCAGCGGCGAGCACGCCGACGTGTTGGAGGCGGTGAAGGCCGGGGCGTCCGGCTACCTGCTGAAATCCGCCTCCGCCGAGGAGCTGGCCAACGCCGTCAACCGCACCGCCGAGGGCGCGGCCGTGTTCACCGCCGGGCTGGCCGGCCTCGTGCTGGGCGAGTACCGGCGGATGGCCACCGAGCCGGCCGGGCGGGAACCCGCGCCGGAGCTCACCGGCCGGGAGACCGAGGTGCTGCGCCTGGTGGCCAAGGGCATGACGTCCAAGCACATCGCCACCCGCCTCGACATCTCACCGCGCACCGTGGAGAACCACGTCCAGTCCACGCTGCGCAAACTCCAGCTGCACAACCGCGTGGAGCTGGCGCGCTACGCCATCGAGCACGGACTGGACGTGGACTCCGCCAACTAATGCTGGCGGCGCGGGGTCAGGGCGGCGCGAGCGGCCAGGCGGGCGTGCTCCGGGTCGTGCGCGGCCAGTGCGGCCTTGGCCGCGAGCTGGCACTGGTCGAAGTGCACCTCGGCCAGGCCCCCGCCAACCCGGTTCAGGGCGCCGGCGTTCATCGACAGGCTGGTCATGCCCAGGCCGACCAGCACCGCCGCCAGGTGCGGGTCCGCGGCCGCTTCACCGCAGACGCCCGCCGGCTTGCCCACCTCGCCGGCCGCCTTGCCGACCAGGGCGATCAGGCGCAGCAGGGCCGGCTGCCACGGGTCGTTGAGCGCGGCGACCGCGCCGACCTGCCGGTCCGCGGCGAAGGTGTACTGGGCCAAGTCGTTCGTGCCGAGGCTGACGAAGTCGACGGCGTCGAAGATCTCCCGGGCGGTCAGCGCCGCCGCCGGCACCTCGATCATCACGCCGGCCTTCTCGATGCCGGCCGCGCGGACGCGCTTCGCGAACCAGGCCGCCTCCTCGGCGGTGGCCACCATCGGGGCCATGACCTGCACCAGCGCGCCGGTCTCGGCGGCGGCCGCGGCGATGGCCTCCAGCTGCCGGTCCAGGATCTCGGTGCGGGTGAACGCCACCCGCAGGCCACGCACGCCCAGCGCCGGGTTGGGCTCCGGCTCGGGGGCGAGGAAGGCCAGCGGCTTGTCCGCGCCGGCGTCCAACGTGCGGACCGTGACCGGCTTGCCGGCGAACGGCTTGAGCACCGCGGCGTAGGCGGCGGTCTGCTCGGCCACGGTCGGCTCGCTGGTCGCCGACAGGTAGCAGAACTCGGTGCGGAACAGGCCCACGCCTTCGGCGCCGTTGGCCGCGGCGGTCGTCGCGTCGGCAGCGGAGCCAACGTTGGCCAGGATCTTGAACCGGTTGCCGTCGGCGGTGGTGCCGACGCCGTCCCAGTGCACCTCCTTGGCCGCGCTGGCCGCGAGGACCTGGACCTGGCCCATCGGCACCTCCACCACGCCGGTGTCGCCGTCCACGATCAGGCCGCGGATGTCGCCCAGCGCCAGCAGGCCAGTGGTGGCCACGACGGCCGGGATGCCCAGCGAGCGGGCCAGGATCGCGGTGTGGCTGGTCGGGCCGCCCTCCTCCGTGACGAGGGCGAGGACCTTGCTCGGGTCGAGGCCCGCGGTGTCGGCCGGCGCGAGGTCGCGGGCAATCAGCACGGTGGGGCCGGTCAGCGTCGGCACGCCGGGCGGCTCCACGCCCATCAGCTCGGCGACGATGCGGTCCCGCACGTCCCGGATGTCGCGGACCCGCTCGGCCATGTAGCCGCCGGCCGCGGCCAGCGCGGACGCGAACGTCTCGGCGGCGTCGAACACCGCGCGGGCGGCCGGCAGTGACTTGGCGGTGACGAGCTTCTCGGCCTGGCTGGCCAGCGACGGGTCGGCCGCCATCGCCGCGGTCGTCTCCAGCACCGCCTTGGCCTCGCCGGTCGCGGCGTCGGCACGCGCGGTCAGCCGGTCCGCGACCGCCTTGGCCGCGGGCCGGATCCGGGCCGCCTCGGCCGCCGGATCCGCGGGCGCGGGCGTCGCCGCCGGCTCCGGCAGCGGGTCCGCGACCCGCACCACCGGACCGGAGGCCCGGCCCGCACTCACTCCGACACCCTTGAGTCGCGCGCTCGACATGGTCTAGACCATACCCTCCGTCGAATCCACTTCACCACGGGTCGGGTACGACGCCTGCGCGCCCGGCCGGGTCACCGACACCGCCGCCACCCGCACCGCCCTCTCCGCCGCCGCGACCAGGTCGTCCCCGGCCGCGAGCCGCGCGATCAACGCCCCGACGAACGCGTCGCCGGCCCCGGTCGTGTCCACCGCCGTCACCTCGGGCGAGGACACCTCCGTCGTGCCGTCCCGCTCGATCACCAGCGCGCCGCGGCGGCCCAGCGTGACAACGGCCGACCTCGGGCCCAGGTCCAGCAGCTTCTTGAGGTCCGTCCCGCCGTCCATCAGCCACTGCGCCTCATGCTCGTTCACGACCAGTGGGTCCAGCGCGGCAAGCGTTTGCGGCTGGAGTTTCGCCACCGGCGACAGGTTCAGCACCGCCCTCGTGCCCGCCTCCCGGGCCAGCGCCACCGCCCGCTCGATCGCCGGCAGCGGCACCTCCAGCGAGGCCAGCAGCACCTTCGCTCCGGCGATCACGTCCTTGGCCGCCTCCACCTGCTCGACGTCCACCGCCGAGTTCGCGCCGGGGGAGACGACGATCGTGTTCTCCCCGTCTGGAGTGACCGTGATGTAGGCGGCCCCGGTCGGCCGCCGTGCCGTGCGCACCAGATCCAGCTGAACGCCCGCCCGGCTCATCGAGTCGCGCAGCAACTCCCCGTGCTGGTCATCGCCCAGCGCCCCCAGCAGCGCCACCTGGGCCTCCTGCAACGCCGCCGCCACCGCCGCGTTGGCCCCCTTGCCGCCCGCTGCCAGCACCGTGTCCGACCCCAGCACCGTCTCGCCCGGCCCCGGCCTGCGCTGCACCCGCACCACCACGTCGGCGTTCGCCGAGCCGACCACCACCACCTCAACAGTCACATCACAACCCTGCCACGTGAGTAGCTCTACGGATCCATTCGACGAGGTCAGGACTCATCCTGTCGGCATGACCACCTCGGAACCACTGGCTCGACTGGCCGCCGAGCTGGACTTCATCGGCCGGCGGCTGCAGGTCGTCAGCCAGGAGTTGCAGCACGCCCAGCTCGTCGCGCCGGCCCCCGCGCCGATGCCGGCGCCGATGCAGCAGCCGATGCCCGCGCCGCCGCAGATGGCCCCACCGCCGCAGGTCGCATGGCCGCAGCCCCAGATGCCTACCTACGTTCCCCCGCCGCCGCTGCCCGAACGCCTCGGCCGCGCGGGCGCCGGCAGCAAGGTGGTGTCCTGGATCGGCGGCTCCGTCACGCTGCTGGGCATCGTGCTGCTGATGGTGCTGGCCGTGCAGCGCGGCTGGCTCGGCCCGGAACCCCGCGTCCTCGTGGGCGGCGGGCTCGGCCTGGCGCTGATCGCGGGCGGCCTGTGGGTGCACCGCAACCCCGCCGGCCGCAGCGGCGCCTATGCCCTGGCCGCGACCGGCATCGCCGTCCTCTACCTGGACGTCGCCGCCGCGACCTCGCTCTACAACCTGATGCCGCAGTGGGCCGGCCTGCTGATCGCGCTGGTGGTCGCCGGCGGCGGACTGCTGCTGTCGGCCCGGTGGAACGCCCAGTTCATCGCCGTCTGGGTGATCATCGGCTGCGCGCTGTGCGACCCGTTCCTGACCCACGGCTTCACGCCGCTGCTGGTCTCGTTCCTGGTCGTGCTGCAGATCGGCGCCATGCCCGTGCAGCTGCTGCGGAACTGGCCGTCGCTGGCGTTGGTCGCCGGCGTCCCGCCGGTGCTGGCCAGCCTGTTCACGACCGTGATCCATCTGCGCTCGGGCGACCCTTTCCAGACCGCCGGCGCCGCGCTGGCCTCCACCATCGTCGGCGTGGCCATCGCCGTGGTCATCACGCTGCGGGACCAGCGCAACCTGGCCTCGCCCGTGATCCTGCTGGCCACCTCGCCCATCGCCGCCCTGGTCGCCGGGTTCGCCCTGACGCGTCCCGAGGCGGCCTGGCTGGCCGCGATCGTGGCCGCGCTGATGCTCGTCGTCGTGTTGGGCGACCGCTGGCTGACCACTGCCACCACCGTCACCGCCGCGATGGTCGGTTCGGTCGCCCTGGTCGACGCCACCGTGCAGGCGCTGTCCGGACCGACCCAAGCCATCACCCTTCTGGGTGAATCTTTGGTTCTGGTCCTGGCCGCCGATCTCGCTCGGCACCGCGCGGCGCTGCTCGCCTCGGTGCTGACCAGCGTGTTCGGGCTGCTGTGGGGCCTGACCGTGGTCAGCCCCGCGCTGCTGGTGGTCTACCGGCCCGACGTGGACCTGACCGTCAGCACGGCGCTGACCGCGCTGCTCATGACCGCCGTGGCCATCGCGATTCCGCTGGTCGCGTACCGGATGAAGGTCATCGCGTCGCCCACCCGCAACGCCGGGCCGTGGATCGCCGCCGGCCTCGTCATGCTCTACGGCGCCGCCGGGGCCGTGCTGGCCACCGCCCTGCTCGTGTCGCCCGACCGCTCCGGATTCCTGTTCGGTCACACCGTGATCACGGTCTCGTGGACCGTCGCCGCCATCGCCCTGCTGCTGCGCGGAATCCGCTCCGGCGCCCTGCGCGCGGTCGGGTTGGTGCTGGTCGGAGCCGCTGTCGTCAAGCTCATCCTGTTCGACCTGGCGTTCCTCGACGGGCTGGCCCGGGTGATCGCCTTCCTCGTCGCCGGCCTGCTACTACTTCTGGCCGGTACCCGATACGCCCGGCTGGTCGTACATGGAGGAGTCATAACGGATGAGTCGCGAGGCGTAACAAATCAGGTGCCGGACTGATACACAGAGGTGTACCGGCTGATTCGTCCGTCGGTGAGGTGCCCTGGCGCCGGTCGCGTAGCCCCCCGAGCGACCCGGCACCAGGGCATCTACGTTTTCCCGGCCGAGCGGAGACGTTGACCCGTCCCGGGTGCGCGGCTGGCCGGAGCCATGGTCAAAATGCTCCCATGCGGCTTGTGACCACCACGCGCTGCCAGCGTCGGTTCGGCGCTCGGCGACTGCGAGCCTTGGTGGCGGCCGGAGTCGCGCTGGCGATGCTGACCGCCGGGGTGGTGATCGAGCAGCCCGTGCTGATCCGGCCCGCCGCGAGCGCCGCCGCCGTGCACGCCCTCGTCGCCGGCGAGAACGGCGAGCTGCGGATCATCGACTCCGCCGCCGGCCAGGTCACCGCGGTCGTCGATACCGGGGCCATGGTCACCGGCCTCACCCTCAGCCCGGACGGCCGCACCGCTTATGTCGTCAACGGCTGGTCCGGCACCGTCACCATCGTCGACGTGGCCGCGGCCAAGGTGATCAAGCGCATCAGGGTCAAAGCCGAGCTCGACTCGGCCGTCGTGCGGCCCGACGGCAAGCGCCTCTACGTCACCGGCACCGCCAACGGCCAGGGCGTCGTCCTCGGTTTCGACACCGCCACCAACTCGCTGGCCGCCGTCATCCAGGTCGGCGCCGCCCCCACCGGCGCCGCCATCACCCCCGACGGCTCGCACCTGTACGTGGTCAACAACCAGGGCGCCAGCCTCACCGTCATCGACACCCGCATCGCCACCGTCGTTCGCACCGTGCCGGTCGACGTCCTGCCCCAGTACGTCGCCGTCAGTCCCGACGGGGCCACCACCTACGTCTCGCACACCAGCAGCCTGTCCGGCGTCAACGGCTCCATCACCGTGATCGACAACCGCACCAACCAGGTCGCCGCGCACATCCCCGTCGGCGTCGGTGCCTGCGAGCTCGCCGTCGGCGGCGACCGCCTGTACGTCACCAACCTCCAGGACGGCACGGTGTCCGTTGTGGACACCACCACCCGCCGCGTCGTGCAGACCCTCGTCCTCACCGTGCGGGGCATCGCCGTCTCGCCCCGGGACCACAGCGTCTACTTCGCCGGGCGCAACGCCGTCACCGTCGTCGACGGCACCGGTCAGGTCACCGCCACCATCGACCTGGCCGACAACAGCAAGCCGGCGACCGTCATCGCGGTCGCCGGCTGAGTCCCGCTGTTCGTCACTTCTGCGGCAGCAACTCCGGCGCCTCCGCCTTCACGGCCGCCAGCACCTGGTGGATCGAGGGATTGACCATCCACGTGCTGCCCACGTTCACCGTCGGCACCGTCTCGTTCCCGTTCGCCGCCGCCCGCACCGCCGCCGCCGCATCCGGGTCCTGCCAGATGTCCAGCTCGCGGTACTTCAGCCCGCTCCGCTTCAGGTTGGAGCGCAGCATGTCGCAGAACGGGCACCCCGGCCGCACGTGCACAAGCACTTCAGTGGTCACTTGGTCTCCAACCTCTCCCCGGTCGTCCCGTATTCCCCTCGATTGTGCTAGTGCACCAGCTCGGGCTCACGGACGGGCTCGTCGTCGAGATCGTCGGACTCCTGGATGCCGACGCGTTCCTGGAGGCGGCGCAGCGGGCCGGGGGCCCACCACGCGGCGTTGCCGAGCAGGCGGAGGACGGCGGGCACGAGCATGAGCCGCACGACCGTGGCGTCGAGGACGAGGGCGACGATCATGCCGACGCCGATGAACCGCATGATGACGATGCTGGACAGGCCGAAGGCGCCGGTGACCACGATCAGGAGCAGCGCGGCGGCGCTGATCATGCGGCCGGTGCGGACGAGGCCCGTGCGCACGGCCTCGGCCGTGGACAGGCCCTTGTTGCGGGCCTCGACCATGCGGGACAGCAGGAACGTCTCGTAGTCGGTGGACAGGCCGAACACCAGGGCGCCGATGAGCACCATGACGCCGACCTGCATGGGTTGGGCGGTGACGTCGAGCAGGCCGGCGCCGTGCCCGTCCTGGAAGACGAAGGTCAGCACGCCGAAGGTGGCGGACAGGCTCAGGGCGCTCATCACCACGGCCTTGACGGGCAGCAGCACGGAGCCGAAGGCCAGGAACATCAGCAGCAGCGTGGCGCCGACGAGGATGGCCACCATCCAGGGCAGCCGGTCGAAGATGGACTGGGTGCTGTCGGCCAGCTTGGCGGTGAAGCCACCGACGAGCACCTCGGTGCCGTCGGGGTGGGGCAGCGCCCGCAGCGACGTCACGGCGTCCTTGGCCTGGTCGCCGAGGGGGTCGCCGGGCAGGTTGCCGGTGAAGACGTACACATCGCCCTTGGCCCCGACGGGATGCACGTCGGAGGCGATCTTGCCGGCGTCGGCGACCAAAGTGCCGACCGAGGCCTGGTCCAAGGCCTTGCCCCGCAACACGATGGAGGCGACGGAGTTACCGGTGGACGGGAACGCCCTGGTGATGGACTCGATGGCCTGACGGCCGGGATCGCTGGGCGGCAGCTGCTTCTCGTCGGCGGCGCCGAACTTGACGTTGAGGAACGGGGCGCCGAGCACGAGCAGCACGGCGACGATGGGCACGACGAACAGCGCGGGCCGCTTCATGACGGTGCCGGCGACGCGGTTGAGCCACCGCGGCTCGGGGTTGGCGGTCTTGCCCCGCCGCCACGGGACGGACAGCTTGTCGATGCGGAGACCGAGCACGCTGAGCAGCGCGGGCAGCAGGGTCAGCGACACGATGGCGGCGATGGCCACGGCGGACATGCCGCCGTAGGCGACGGCCTTGAGGAAGTCGAGGGGGAACACCATCAGCCCGGCCAGGGCGATCACCAGCAGCGTGGCCGAGAAGGCGACGGTCCGGCCGGCGGTGGCCACGGTGCGGCGCACGGCTTCGGCGGTGTCCCGGCCGGCGGCGAGCTCCTCGCGGAACCGGCCGACCGTGAACAGGCCGTAGTCGATGGCCAGCCCGAGTCCGAGCAGCGAGGCGACGTTGACGGCGAAGGCGTTGACGTCCAGGCCGAGGGAGATCAGCCGCAGCACGCCGAGCGCGCCGAGGATGGACAGGCCGCCGACCAGCACGGGCATGAACGCCGCGACCACGCTACCGAAGATCACCACGAGCAGCACGAGCACCAGCGGCAGCGACACGAACTCGGCGAACTCGACGTCGGTCATGGACTTGTCGGTGATCGTCTTCTGCAGCGGGGCCTGCCCGCCGATCTGGGTCTGCACGCCGTCGACGACGAGCTGGTCGGCGATGGCCGCGTACTGCTCGCGCTGCCTGGTCTGGTCGGTGGAGGCCAGGGTGATGGTGGCCAGCCCGTGCGTCTTGCCGGCGTCGGCCAGCTGCGGCACGTGGGTGTTCCAGTACGACACGACCTTGCTGACGTCCGCAGAGGGCAGCGCCGCCAGCCGATCGTTGATCCTGCGCGCGAGATCGGGGTCGTCGACCGTCTTTCCGGCCGGTGCGGTGTACAGCACGACGACATCGCCGCCCTGTTTGCCGATGGTGTCCTCAATGATCTTGTCGACGTGCGCGGCCTGGCTGCCCGGGTCGTCGTAGCCGCCCTGAGTCAGCCTGCTGTTCACGCCGGAGCCCCAGGCCCCGCCGATCACGGTCAGCACCAGCACCGCGATGATCACGATCCAGCGGCGTCGGTGCGCCGCCGTTCCCCAGGACGCGAACATCAAGCCCTCTCTCGTTGTACCGTTCCCCTAGGACAGGCACCCGTAAACACCGTTAACCCGAGCGACGGTACGGGACAGTTAACGGTGTTTACAACACGATGGGGTGAACTATGACGGAGACCACGCGACGTGATCGGCCCCGTGCCGACACCGAGCGGGAAATCCGCCAGCAGGCGCGCAGGCTACTGGTGGAGCAGGGCCGGGAGGCCGTCACGCTGCGCGCGATCGCCCGTCAGCTGGGCATCACCGCGCCGGCGCTCTACCGGTACTACGACTCGCGCGAAGACCTGCTGCGCCGTGTGATCGACGACATCTGCCTCGACCTCGGGGCCGAGCTGACCGCCGACCTCACCCGGATCGACGAGCACGACGCCGTCGGCGGCGTGCTGGCCGTCTGCCGCGGCTTCCGCCGCTGGGCCCTGGCCCACCCGCAGGAGTTCACCCTCGTCTTCGCCTCGCCCGACGACTCCGCCCACTGCGAGGTCGACGAGTCCACCGGCAAGATGATGCGCCCGGCCAAGGACCAGTTCGGCCGCATCTTCCTCAACATGGCCGGCAAGCTCCTGGCCACCCACAAGGTCCTGGTGCCCGAGGAGGAGAAGGTGCCCGCCGACCTCCGGGCCGACCTGATCGCCTTCCGCGGCCACCTGCTGGCCCAGATCGAGCACGAGGGCATCGAGCTGCCGGAGCAGGCGCTCAACCTCTCCGTGGTCTACCTCATGCTGCAGTTCTGGGTCCGCCTCTACGGCCAGGTCGCGCTGGAGGTCTTCGGCCGCTTCCCGTTCGCGGTGGCCAACCCGGAGCCGCTGTTCGAGTCCATGCTGACCGAGCTGTTCGACGACATCGGCCTGGCCGACGCTTCCTGATCAGGCGACCGGCGCAGGCTCGGACAGCCATCCCGCGGACCTCAGGTGCTCCCACGCGATGGCCACGTGGCGTGCGGTGAACAGATGCGACGGTATGTGGCTCCAACCGGCGATCACGTCGTACGCCTGCCGCGCGCTGCCGGCCGTGCCTTCGATGAAGGTGAACAGCGTGGTGGCCAGGAGCTCCAGCTCGTACGTGCTCTCCCAGCCGTCGACCGCGTCGAGAACGGCGTCGACAACCTTGTCGTAGTCGGCGGGCACCACCTCGATGGCGCGCCCCACAGCGTCAGGCATCAGGTGGATGGGTTGGAGCTCGAGCACCTTGTCCGTGGCGTCGCCGTAGCCGAGGACGAAATGCCCTTCCCAGTCCTTGAGTTCGCGCTCCAGACCGTGCGAGTAGGGCCCGTACCTACCCCGCTCGAACCTGTGCGTGGCCGCACCCGTGAAGACCTGCAGCAGGTAGGCCAACTTCTGGATCTCGATACGTGCCAACGCGTCCGCACGTTCCGCTACGCGGAAAGGCGCCGCCGCGCGTACGAAGGCCGACAGAAGCACCAGCAACTCAGCGCGTTCCACGGTGAGCTCGGGGGCTTCACTTCGGTTCGGCATGTCCTCCGGAGCCGGTGATCCAGCCGGAGCGAACAGGATGACCTCGGTGTCGAGGTTGCCCAGCTCCGTCAGCAGGATCTTCCTCACATCAGCCGGACGGCCTTCCGGCGAGTCTGACAATTCGCCGGTGCAGGGTCCGTTCGCGACTGTCGCGAACGGACCCTGCAAGCATCACGCGACGATGTTGACCAGGCGGCCGGGCACCACGATGACCTTGCGCGGCTCCTTGCCGCCCAGCAGCTCGGCCACCTTCGGGTCGGCCAGCGCGACCGCCTTGACCTGCTGCTGGTCGGAGTCGGACGGCACGGTGATCCGGGCCTTGACCTTGCCGTTGACCTGGATCGGGTACTCCACGGTGTCGGCGACCAGGTAACGCTGCTCGGCGACGGGGAACGGACCGTGGGCCAGCGACTCGGGGTGGCCCAGGCGCTGCCACAGCTCCTCGGCGATGTGCGGGCACAGCGGGGCCAGCATCAGCACCAGCGACTCGGCCACCGACCGCGGCGTGGAGCCGGCCTTGGTCAGGAAGTTGTTCAGCTCGATCAGCTTCGCGCCGGCGGTGTTGTAGCGCATCTCGGCGTAGTCCTCGCGGACGCCGGCGATGGCCTTGTGCAGGGCCCGCAGGGTGTCCTCGTCCGGCTCGACGTCGGTGACCCGCAGCTCACCGGTCTCCTCGTCGACCAGGTTGCGCCACAGCCGCTGCAGGAAACGCTGCGCGCCGACGACGTCCTTGGTCGCCCACGGCCGGGAGACCTCCAGCGGCCCCATGGACATCTCGTACAGCCGGAAGGTGTCGGCCCCGTAGTTGTCGCACATCTCGTCCGGGGTGACGACGTTCTTCAGGCTCTTGCCCATCTTGCCGTACTCGCGGTTGACCTCTTCGTCCTGCCAGAAGAACTTGCCGTCCCGCTCGACCACCTCGTCGGCCGGCACGTACACGCCGCGCGCGTCGGTGTAGGCGTAGGCCTGGATGTAGCCCTGGTTGAACAGGCGGCGGTACGGCTCGTCGGAGCTGACCTCGCCCAGGTCGAACAGGACCTTCTGCCAGAACCGGGAGTACAGCAGGTGCAGCACGGCATGCTCGACGCCGCCGATGTACAGGTCGACGCCGCCCGGGTCGGTCGGGCCGTGAGCCTTCGGGCGCGGGCCCAGCCAGTACTTCTCGTTGACCGGGTCGACGAAGCGGTCGCTGTTGTCGGGGTCCACGTACCGCAGCTGGTACCAGCAGGAGCCGGCCCAGTTGGGCATGGTGTTGGCGTCGCGGCGGTACATCTTGGGGCCGTCGCCCAGGTCCAGCTCGACGTTCAGCCACTCGGTGGCGCGAGACAGCGGCGGCGACGGCTCGGTGTTGGGGTCGTTGGGGTCGAAGGTCCGCGGCGAGTAGTCGTCCACCTCGGGCAGCTCGACCGGCAGCTGGTCCACGGGGATGTCGTGGGCCACGCCGTCCTCGTCGTAGACGATCGGGAACGGCTCGCCCCAGTAGCGCTGCCGGGAGAACAGCCAGTCGCGCAGCTTGTACTGCACGGTGCCCTCGCCGGCGCCCTGCTCGGTCAGCCACTCGGTGATCGTCTTCTTGGCCTCGACGACGTCCATGCCGTCCAGGAACCCGGAGTTGATCGCCGGCCCGTCGCCAGTGAAGGCCTTGCCCTCGAAGCCTTCCGTCGGCTGCACGGTGCGGATGATGGGCAGGCCGTACACCTCGGCGAAGTCCCAGTCACGGGTGTCCTGGCCCGGCACGGCCATGATCGCGCCGGTGCCGTAGCCCATCAGCACGTAGTCGGCGACGAACACCGGCACGCTGGCCCCGTTGACCGGGTTGACCGCGTGCGAGCCGGTGAAGACGCCGGTCTTGTCCTTGTTCTCCTGGCGGTCCAGTTCGGACTTGCGGGAGGCGGCCAGCCGGTACGCCGCAACGGCTTCCGCCGGGGTGGCCGCGCCGCCGGTCCAGCGGGCGTCCACATCGGACGGCCACTCGGCCGTGGTCAGGGTGTCCACCAGCGGGTGCTCGGGGGCCAGCACCAGGTAGGTGGCGCCGAACAGGGTGTCGGGCCGGGTGGTGAAGACCTCGATGTCGTCCGCGCCGGCCGCGAAGCGCACCCGGGCCCCGTGTGAGCGGCCGATCCAGTTGCGCTGCATCGACTTGATCTTGTCTGGCCAGTCCAGCCGGTCCAGGTCGTCGACCAGGCGGTCGGCGTACGCGGTGATGCGCATCATCCACTGGCGTAGATTGCGTCGGAACACCGGGAAGTTGCCGCGCTCGCTGCGGCCGTCCGCGGTGACCTCCTCGTTGGACAGCACGGTGCCCAGCCCCGGGCACCAGTTCACCGGCGCCTCGGACAGGTAGGCCAGCCGCTGCGAGTCGATACGGGAACGCCGCTCGTCGGCCGACAGCGTGGCCCAGGACGGGTCCTTGGCGTACTCCGCCGCCAGCTCGGCGATCGGCCGCGCGCGACCGGCCTGGGTGTCGTACCAGGAGTTGTAGATGCGCAGGAAGATCCACTGCGTCCAGCGGTAGTACTCCGGGTCGATGGTGGAGATCCGGCGGCGCTCGTCGTGACCCAGGCCCACCCGGCGGATCTGCCGCAGGTAGGTGGCGATGTTGTCCTCGGTCGTCTTGCGCGGGTGCTGCCCGGTGGCCACGGCGTACTGCTCGGCCGGCAGGCCGAACGCGTCGAAGCCCATGGTGTGCAGCACGTTGCGGCCGTTCATCCGGTGGAACCGGGCGAACACGTCGGTGCCGATGAAGCCCAGGGGGTGGCCGACGTGCAGGCCCGCGCCCGACGGGTACGGGAACATGTCCTGCACGAACATCTTGTCGGCCGGCAGCGGGGCGTCGCCGCTCAGCTTGCCGACCGGGTTCGGCGCGTGGAAGGTGCCGTTCTCGTCCCAGTAGCGCTGCCAGCGCTGCTCGAACGCGCCGGCCAGCTCAGCGGTGTAGCGGTGGGCCGGCGCCGCCTCGGCGGTCTGCTCGGTCATCACAAGTGCCTCTCGTCGTACCTGCCCCAGGAAACACAAAACCCTCCAGCCCGGATGGGCATGGAGGGCTGCCGCGCCGACCCGCTTCGTCAGGAGGTCAACGCGGCTGAATAAGGAGCAGATGGACCGTGCTCACCGGGCAAGTTTAGCGCACACTCTGTAGCTCATGCGCTGGGTTTGGATCGGCCTGGTTCTGTCGGTGGCGGCCTGCACCGCGACGCCCCCGCCACCCCCGTTGCCCACCGTCTCGACGACGGTCAACGCCGTGCTGCCGCCGGTGCCCAGCGGCGACTGGCAGACGTTCAACCGGACCAACCAGCGCGAGGGTGTTCAGCCCGACCTCGTGTCGACGGGTCCGCTGTCCTCGGCCTGGCACACCAAGCTGGACGGCGCGGTCTACGGCCAGCCGCTCATCGTGGGCGACCGCGTGCTGGCCGCCACCCAGGGCGACACGATCTACTCCCTGGACGCGGCCACGGGCAAGATCCAGTGGCAGACCCGATTAGGCACCCCGATGCCCCGCAAGGGCCTGCCCTGCGGCGACATCGACCTGGTGGGCATCACCGGGGCCATGGCCTACGACCGGTTCACCGGCCGGGTGTACGCGGTGGCCGAGACCGCGGGCGGCAGCCACACGCTGGTCGGCCTGGACCTGGACACCGGCACCGTCGAGGTGCGGGCCAGCGTGGATCCGCCGCGCGGGGACACCACCGCCTATCTCCAGGCCGGCGCGCTGACCGTGACCGACGGCCGGGTCTTCATCCCCTACGGCGGCCTGGCCGGGGGCTGTGGCAACTACGTCGGCACGGTGCTGTCGATACGAACCGACGGCACCGACGCGCACAGCTACACCGTGCCGACCCGACGCAAGGGCGGCTTCGACGGCCCGGCCGGCGGCGTCATGGACAACTCGCGCCTGCTCTACGCGACCGGCGGCGGCTCCTCGACCGGTGGCCAGTACGACGACAGCGACGCGGTGGTGGCGCTGGCCGTCGACAAGCTGAATCGGATCGACATCTTCACGCCGCCGGCCTGGAGCGACGACAACGCCAACAACCTGGACCTCGGCGCCACCAACCCCGTGATGCTCGGCTCGCACGTGGCCGTGACGGGCAACCGCGGCATCACCTACGTGCTGGACCAGTCCGATCTGTCGCATGTGACGTCGCAGCTCAACACCTGCCCCTCGCAGGGCTCAGCGGTGGCGCTGGACAACATGCTGGTCATCCCGTGCGCCAACCCGAGGGCGTTCCTCTGCGACAACGCCGGGCAGCTGACCCCGCTGTGGACCGCCCCGGTCGCCGCGGCCGGCTCCCCGACGGTGGGCGGCGACGCGGTGTGGGTGGTCGATCCGGCCGGCGGCATCCTCTACGCCCTGGCCATGGCGACGGGCGCGGTGCGGGGCCAGGTCCAGATCGGCCCCACACCGCACTACGCCTCGGCGTCGCTGTCCAAGGACCACGCGTACGTGGGCACGATGGACGGCGTGGCCGCGGTGGCCGGCGCCTAGCGGACGGCCAGCGCGATCACCTGGGTGATCTGGCCCGAGTTGAAGTTGTTGTCGCTGACCAGCAGCAACGACCGCTCGCCGGTGGGCAGCGTCGGCCCCCACGTGATGCCCTCGATGTTGTCGACCTTGGGCAGGCCGAGGGTGTCCAGGTCGACCAGCAGCTTCTTGCTCACCGGCTTGATCTTCTGGCCGGCCAGCGAGGCGACGTCCTTGACGTTGGTGGCGCCCTTGGTGTCGATCTCGTACACCCGGACCTTGTTGCCGACGCCGGTGACGAAGGCCCGCTCGACCATCAGGTAGCGGGTCGGGTCGATCGGGTCGAAGGCGACCATGCTGGAGACGCCGTTGGTGTCGGCCGGGCTCGGGGACGGCGCGAACAGCGGGTCGATCGGGTACGCGTACTGGGCCAGCACCGGGCCGAAACGGCTCTGCACGGTGATCCGGGTCAGCGCGCCCGAGGTCGCGGTGGGGTCGGGGCCGTCCTGGAGCAGCGGGTCCTCGACCTCGCTGACCAGCAGCGTGCCGGCGCCGGCGTAGGTGATGCCCTCCAGCGTCTGGTTCTGCCGGGGGCCGATGGTGTCGGTGGTCATCCGCTCGTTGGCCGGCAGCGGGTACTGGCCGACGTAGCTGCCGTCCGGCCGGGCCTGGCGGATCGACGGGTCGAGCAGGGTGGTCTGCGGGGTCAGGATCCGCTCGCCCTCCTGGCTCCAGGTCACGTTCCCGGTCCACGGGTCGACGCGGA
Source organism: Kutzneria sp. NPDC051319 (assembly GCF_040682195.1). Taxonomy (NCBI): domain Bacteria; kingdom Bacillati; phylum Actinomycetota; class Actinomycetes; order Pseudonocardiales; family Pseudonocardiaceae; genus Kutzneria; species Kutzneria sp. NPDC051319. Next base: position 133,445 of record NZ_JBFBAM010000003.1, read on the forward strand.
GCTCCTCCGGGTCGACGGTGCCGTCCCGATCGCAGACCTCGCGGGACGCGGTGCACGGCGTCGCGGTCCAGTCCTTGATCGTCGGATAGGTCCTGCCGTCGGGACGCAGGAACGGGTGCGTCCCGGTGAACTGCACGGAGTTGACGCCGTGCGCGTCCACGTCGATCTTGGCGGTGTAGAACCGGGCCGGGTTGATGGCCGAGCGGTCGTCGCTGATCAGCACGTACTGGCCGGTGCGGGGATCGCGGTCGATGGCCGACAGACCGCCGACGGTGGTGCCTTGGAACGGCAGGTTGAACGGCACGATCTGCTCGCCGAGCAGGCGGACCCGGGACGGGCTCGCGGTCGCGGCGCCCGCGGTCAGTCCGGTCGCCAGCAGTGCCACGGTGGCGATGGTGAGGCTGCGTCTGAACATGGCGTGCAGCACATACGACCGGGGTGAAGTCCTGGTGGCCATGGGATAACGCCTACCCTCCATGGTGTGAACCTCGCAGTCACGACGGTATCGGTGGTTGTCCTGGTCGTCGGCGTGTCCTTCGCCGTGGTCGGCGGGCTCGGCCTGCGCGGCACGCTGCGCCGCAACCGGTTCTTCGGCGTGCGCACGGAGGCGGCGATGCGCAGCGAGGAGGCGTTCAGCCTCGCCAACCGCGTGTCCGGGCTGCCGACCGTGGTCGCCGGCCTGGTCGGTGTGATCGGCTCGGCCACCTCGCTGGCCCTGCACGACTCGATCGTGCCGCTGGCCGTCGGCGTCGTCGGCATGCTGGCGATCGTGGTCGCCGGCGCCGCCACCGGCACCAGGGCCGCCGACGCCCTGCCGGAACCGGAGCCGACGCTACCGGCGGGCTGCGCCGGCTGCGCCTGCGGTGGCTGCAGCCTGGTCAAGGGCTGACACCGACCTGCCCGAACGATCAGTTGCGCAGCACGTCGCCCGGGTGGCTGGCCTGCAGCGCCAGCGGCATGCCCTGGCGGCGCAACACCCGTCCCCACAGGTCGACGCCCGGCGGCGTGAGCACGTCGCCGGGCAGCCCGGCCACCACGAACCAGTCGCCGCGCTCGATCTCCCCGGACAGCTGGTCGACGTCCCAGCCGGCGTAGCCGGCGAACACTCGTAAACCGCGGACCTTCGACACCAGCGACTCCGGGTCGGAGTCCAGGTCGACCATGGCCACCGGGCCCCGCACCGCGATCACGCCGTCGGTGCTGCCGACGTCCTCGCCGGTGTTGAGCGCGGCCAGGCACAGCGCGGTCTTCTGGTCCACCGGCCCGCCGACGAAAACGGCCTGCGGCTTGGTGACGTAGGGACCCCAGGCCGGCAGCACGTCGTGCACCGCCACCTCGCTCGGCCGGTTCAGCACCACGCCGAGCGTGCCCGCGCCCCGGTGGTCGATCACGTAGACCACGGTGCGGCGGAAGTTGGAGTCGAGCAGTTTCGGCGAGGCCACCAGCAGTGAACCGGGCTCGACATCGCGGTCGGGGCGCACGCCGCCATGATCCCACTAAGCGGGACCGTCATATCGGGGACCGCGCCGATGTCCGGCACGTAGTCTGCTGCCGTGGTCGCAGACGGACACGCCGTGCGCAGGATGCTGGGTGATCCGGGCTTCCGGCGGCTGCTGTTCTGCCGGCTGTCCTCGCAGTGGGCCGACGGCCTGTTCCAGGCCGGGCTGGCCGGCGCGGTGCTGTTCAATCCCGAGCGCCAGGCCGATCCGCTGGCCATCGCCGGCGGCTTCGCGGTGATCCTCGTCCCGTACTCGGTGGTCGGCCCGTTCGCGGGCGCGCTGCTGGACCGGTGGGACCGGCGGCGGCTGCTGATCGTCGCGAACTTCCTTCGGGTGATTCTGGTGATGCTGTCGGCCGCGGCCGACGGTTTCGGGCTGAGCAACGGCCCGCTGTACGCCGCCGCGCTGCTGGTGATGGGCGCGAGCCGGTTCATCGGCGCGGGCCTTTCGGCGGCGCTGCCGCACGTGGTGGAGCCGAGGGACCTGGTCACCGGCAACTCGATGGTGGCGACGTTGGCCTCCGCGGCGGCGGCGATCGGCGGCGCGACGGCCTTCGGTCTGCGCAACGTGCTCGGCGCGGGCAACGTCGGATCCGCGCAGGTGACGGCCGTGGCGATCGTCGGCGCGCTGGTGTCGGCGCTGTTCGCGGCCCAGTTCGCGGCCGGCGTGCTCGGGCCGGACGAGGTCGACGAGTCGAACGTGGCGTTCATCGCGGTGGCCAAGGGCATGGTCGACGGCGGCCAGGCGGCGCTGCGCGTGCCGAGCGTGGCGGCGGGCTTCATCGCGCTGACCGCGCACCGCATCGCCTACGGCGCGTCCCTGCTGGTCATCGTGTTGCTGATGAAGTTCGCGCTGCACAGCAACGGCATGATGCGGGCCGGCGCGGGCGGGCTGACCGAGGCCGTGGCCGCCGGCGCCGCCGGTCTGGTCGTGGCCGGTTTCTTCACGCCGGGGCTGGTGCGCCGGTTCGGCCGGCCGGCCGTGGTGAGCGCCGGCCTGGTGGTGGCCTGCATCGGCCTGGTCGGGTTCGGCCTGCCGATGACCGTGCCGTCGCTGCTGGTGGCCACCTTCGTCGTGACGTTCTGTGGCCAGACGGTGAAGCTGAACGTGGACGCGGCCATCCAGCGCGACGTGGCCGACCAGTCCCGGGGCCGGGTGTTCGCGGTCTCCGACACGGTCTTCAACGCGGCGATGGTCGTCGGCGTCGCGGTGGTGGCCACCGTCGTGCCGCCCGACGGCCGGTCGCCGGGCGTGGTGATCGGCACCGCCGCGGTGTACCTGCTCGGGCTGGCCGGCTACCGGCTGGTGCTGCGGGCCCACCCCAACAGCCCCCGTTGACGTTTCACATGAAACATCAGTCCGGGACGTCGACGCCCTGCTCCCGGGCCCACGCGAACAGCGCGGCCACCGCCACGTCGTGGTCCAGCGGCCCGCGGTCGAGGCGGAGGTCCTTGAGGAACGTCCAGGCCTTGCCGACGATCGGCCCCGGCGGCACGTTCAGCAGCCGCATGATCTCGTTGCCGTCCAGGTCCGGCCGCACGCGGGCCAGGTCCTCGTCGGCCGCGATGCGGGCGATGCGCTCCTCGAGCTCGTCGTAGGTCCGCTGGAGGTGCTGCGCCTTGCGCTTGTTGCGCGTGGTGCAGTCGGCCCGCACCAGCTTGTGCAGGCGGGACAGCAGCGGCCCGGCGTCGGTGACGTAGCGGCGCACCGCGGAGTCGGTCCACTCGCCCTTGCCGTAGCCGTGGAAGCGCAGGTGCAGGAACACCAGCTGGGACACGTCGGTGACGATCTCCTTGCTGTACTTCAGCTCCCGCAACCGCTTGCGCACCATCTTCGCGCCGACCACCTCGTGGTGGTGGAAGCTGACGCCACCGCCCTCCTCGAACCGCCGCGTCGCCGGTTTGCCGATGTCGTGCAGCAGCGCGGCCAGCCGCAGGATCAGGTCCGGGCCGTCCTCCTCCTGGGCGATCGCCTGGTCCAGCACGACCAGCGAGTGCTGGTAGACGTCCTTGTGCTGGTGGTGCTCGTCGATCTCCAGCCGCATCTCCGGCAGCTCGGGCAGCACGTGGGTGGCCAGCCCGGTCTGCACCAGCAGCTCGATGCCCAGCTTCGGGTACGCGCCGCAGAGCAGCTTGGACACCTCGGTCTGCACCCGCTCCGCGGTGATGCGGGTGATCTGGTCGGCCATCGACGTCATGGCCTCGACCACGCGGGGCGCGGGCGTGAAGCCGAGCTGGCTGACGAAGCGGGCGGCCCGCAGCATGCGCAGCGGGTCGTCGGCGAAGGACTCCTGCGGGGTGGCCGGCGTGTCCAGCACCTTGGCCGCGAGCGCGTCCATGCCGCCGTACGGGTCGACAAAGCGCCTTTCGGCCAGCTCGACGGCCATCGCGTTCACGGTGAAGTCGCGGCGCAGCAGGTCGGCCTCGATGGAGTCGCCGAAGGTCACCTCGGGATTGCGGCTGACCCGGTCGTAGGCGTCGGCCCGGAAGGTGGTGACCTCCAGCTGGTGGCCGTCCTTGGCCAGGCCGACCGTGCCGTAGGCGATGCCGGTCTCCCAGACCGCGTCCGCCCAGGACCGAACGAGTGACAGCACCTGCTGCGGCCGGGCGTCGGTGGTGAAGTCCAGGTCATTGCCCATCCGGTCGAGCAACACGTCGCGCACCGGCCCGCCGACCAGGTACAGCCGGTGGCCCGCGGCCGCGAAGCGGGCGGCCAGCTCCTCGGCGACGGGGGCGACGCGCAGCAGTTCCACGACGGCATTCTCACGCACGGAGTCGGACAGGTCGGGGGAATTCGAACCGGGCACGACAAGGCAGCGTATCGGTAGCGCATGCCGGTGTCGGAGCGCGATCGCCCTGCAACGGCCAGCACACGGGACTGACCACTACCATCGCGTGCATGTCCCCGTCGACCGGTCGTTCCGGCGGAACCAAGCCGGGGCGCCGCAACCGGCGCCGGGGTCGTCGGCTGCGAACCGTCGACGAGACCTCGGCCGGTGGGCTGGTGCTCGACGAGGCGCACGGGGCCGCTGCGATCATTGGCCGGCTCGACCGGCGCGGTCGGCTGCTGTGGTCGCTGCCCAAGGGGCACATCGAGGCCGGTGAGACGTCCGAGCAGACCGCGATTCGCGAGGTCAGCGAGGAGACCGGCATCGAGAGCAAGGTCCTGCGCACCCTCGGCACGATCGACTACTGGTTCGTGGCCGAGGACCGCCGGGTGCACAAGACGGTCCACCACTTCCTGCTCGAAGCGGTGGGCGGAGAACTGTCAGACGAGGACGTGGAGGTCACCGAGGTGGCATGGGTGCCGCTGGGCGAGCTGGACGACTTGCTCGCCTACGCCGACGAGCGCCGCCTGGTGCGGCTGGCGCTCGACCTGCTCTCCGACGGGTCAGCCTCCAGCGAGCGTTCCGGGGCGGAGACAGCGTGAGCGAGCCTGCGAGCTCACCATTGAGCACAGGGAAATCTTTCCGGCGTTCGCCGAGCGCTAGCGAGGTGAACGCGTGAAAAAGCTGCTGGCCGCGGTCGCGGCCGCCGGCATCGCGACGCTGACTCTCGCCCCGTCGAATGCCACCGCTCAGGAGTCCGACCAGCAGAACCGCATCAGGATCGACATCAGCCAGGTCACACCCGAGCCCGTCACCTCGGGCCAGCCGGACGCGATCACGGTCAGCGGCAAGCTGACCAACGTCGGCGACCGCCGGGTGTCCAAGGCCGAGGTCCGCCTGGAGCGGGGCGACCGGCTGGACGAGAACGGGCTGCGCACGGCCCTGTCCAAGCCCCAGACCGGCGTCAAGTTCAGCAACTTCCAGCCGGCCGCGCCGTCGCTGGCCCCCGGCCAGTCGGCCACCTTCACCGTCAACGTCACGCTGCACGCCCCCAGCGCGAACAGCCTGGAGATCGACGCCCCCGGCGTCTACCCGCTGATGGTCAACGTCAACGGCGTGCCGGACTTCGGTGGGCTGGCCAAGGTCGGCCAGGCCACCACCGTGCTGCCGGTGCTGTCGCTGCCCGGCGGCGAGGGCCTGGCCAAGCCGCAGACTCCGGCCAAGGTCAGCGTGCTGTGGCCGCTGTCCGACCGGCCGCACCTGGTCAACGCCGCCACCGACGGCAGTGCCGTGCTCACCGACGACGACCTGGCCGGCGAGCTGGCCGCGGGTGGTCGGCTGGACGGCCTGCTCGGCGCGTACGAGCAGGCGTCGTTCGGGCTGACCCAGGCCATCTGCCTGGCCATCGACCCCGACCTGGTGACCACCGTGCAGGCCATGGCCGCCGGCTATCACGTGCAGGCGCCGGGCGGACAGGTCGCCGGCAAGGGGCAGGCCGCCGCGCACGCCTGGCTGGACCGCCTCAAGCAGGACGTGCCGGGCCGCTGCGTGTTCGCCCTGCCCGGGGCCGATGCCGACCTGAACGCCCTGGCCCGCGCCGGCGGCACCCCGCTCGTGCAGTACGCGCTGGCCGGCACTGTGCTGCGTCAGGCGCTGGGTGTCGCCCCGCTGACCGGCATGACCTGGCCGATCGACGGCCAGCTGGATCCGAAGACGCTGGCCGCGTTCACCGACAACTCGCAGCAGACGCTGGACAGCGACCTGCTCAAGAGCGCCAAGGTGAGCAGCGTCCTGCTGTCGTCGGCCACCGTGCCCGGCTCGGACCCGACGCAGCTGGGCGACAAGGGCCCGCGCGTGATCCGCATCGACGACCTGGTCACGGCCGCGCTGGCCAACGGCCCGGCGGCGGCGCTGTCCGCGCTTCAGCTGCACACGGGATCGGCGTCGCCGATCGTGATCGCCCCGCCGCACCAGTGGACCGCCTCCAAGGCCGACGCGCAGTCCCTCCTCGATGGCGTCCAGACGATGGTCGACCAGCAGTACCTGTCGGCCGCCGGGCTGGCGTCGCTGGCCTCGGGCCCGACGCCGAGCGCGAAGGTCGCCCCCGGCTACTCCGCGCAGGGCGCTGAGCTGTCCGAGGTCGCCGCCCGCGACGTGGCCGAGACGACCGCCCACGCGTGGGACGTCTATGACTCGCTCCAGCAGGACCCGACCCGCCCCGACACGCCCGAGCAGGTGATGTCGCCCACGTTCGACGCGCTGCTGAGGGCCGCCTCGGGCGCCTGGCGCGGCAATGACGCCGGCGCGGCCGCCGCCGCATCGGTGTCGGCCGGGCTGTTGGCCGGCATCGAGGGCCAGGTCGGCGTCGTGCAGCCGCGCAGCCCCATCACGCTGGCCTCCGAGGACAGCCCGCTGCCGGTGCGTATGGTCAACAACCTGCCGGTGCGGGTGAAGGTCAGCGTGAAGTTCCAGTCGCTGAGCGGGGTCACCGCCCCGCCCTCGTTCCAGTGGATCTCCGCCGGCCTGCCCCGCGACGTGCTGATCAACTCCACCGTGTCCCGCAGTGGCCGCTTCACCGCGACGGTCTCGCTGAGCACCACCTCCGGCCGGACCGCGCTGGGCGGCCCGGCCCGCATCGAGCTGACGTCCACCGCGTTCGGCACGGTCAACCTGGTGATCACCGGTATCGCCGCCGCGGCGCTGTTCGGCCTGTCCGGACGGCGCATCTACCGCCGGATCGCCGCGTCCCGCAAGCGCAAGGAGCAGCCGGAGGCCCCCGCCGAGGCCACCGAGCCGGTGCACGCTCCCGTCCCCGAGAAGCTGACCGCCGGCGTGCCCGGCGACGAAAGGTCGAGCGAGAGTTGAGCGAGCCGGCGACCATCGTCATCAGAGCGGCGGATCTCCAGGGAGAGGAGACCCCGTCACTGGCCAAGGCGAGCGGTTCGATGGCCGTCGCCACGCTGATCAGCCGGGTCACCGGTTTCGGCTGGCGGCTGGCCCTGACCGTGCTGCTGGGCATCACCGCCACCCAGGACGCCTACAACGCGGCCAACAACTTCCCGAACATGATCTACGAGCTCTTCGTCGGCAACGTGCTGACCAGCGTGATGATCCCGGTGCTGATCAAGGCCAGGCACGACGACGAGGACAAGGGCGTCGCGTACACCCAGCGCCTGGTCACCATGGGCACCGTCATGCTGCTGGCCGTCACGGTGCTGGCGGTGGCCTGCGCGCCGCTGTTGACCCAGGTGTTCGTGGACAGCTCGTCCGGCCAGTCCCGGCCCGAGGTGGTCACCGCCTTCGGCTACCTGGTGCTGCCGGAGATCCTGTTCTACGGGATCAGCGCCCTGTTCAGCGCCATCCTCAACGCGCAGAACATCTTCAAGGCGCCGGCCTGGGCCCCGGTGGCCAACAACGTGATCATGTTCGGCACGCTGGCCGCCTACGTGATCCTGCCGGGCGACCGCGACCTGAACCCGTTCCACTTCACCGACGCCAAGTTCCTGGTGCTGGGCATCGGCAGCTCGCTGGGCGTGGCCGCGCAGGCCGTCGTGCTGGTGCCGGCGCTGCTGCGCAGCGGCTTCAAGCTGCGCTGGCGGTGGGGCTGGGACAAGCGGATCACCCAGTTCGGCGGCCTGATGGGCTGGGCCTTCGGCTATGTGCTGGTCAGCCAGGTCACGGTGTGGGCGACCACCCGGGTGGCCACCGGCGCGGCCGGCGGCGGCCTGTCGATCTACCTCCAGTCGTGGAACCTGCTCCAGGTGCCCTACGGCGTGCTGGGCGTGTCCCTGCTCACCGCGATCATGCCGAAGATGAGCCAGGCCGCCGCCGAGGGTGACGTGCCCGGCGTGCTGGACTACCTGTCGCAGGGCAGCCGGCTGACCGCCGTGATGCTGGTCCCGATCAGCGCGCTGATGACCGTGCTCGGGCCGGCCATGGGCGTGGCGCTGTTCTCGATCAAGTCCTCGGAGTCGACGGGCGCGTTCGAGCTGGGTTTAGGCGTGACGGCGTCGGCCTTCCTGCTGCTGCCCTACGCCGTCACACTGCTTCAGCTGCGGGTGTTCTACGCGTTCAACGACTCGCGCACGCCGACCGTGCTGCGCCTGTTCATGGTGATCTTCCAGGTCCCGCTGACCTTCGCCTGCCCGTTCGTGCTCCCCGCCCAGGACGTGGTCTACGGCATCGCCTGTGTCAACGGCCTCACCTACACCGTCGGCATGGTGCTGGGGGAGCTGTGGCTGCGCCGCCGGTTCGGCAAGCTCGGCAGCCGCCGCGTGGTGAAGACCTACGTCAAGACCGGCGTCAGCTCGGTGTGGGGCGCCGCGGCGGCACTCGCCGTGGCCCTGGTGGTTACCCGATACATTCCCGGGGGTATCCACCGCGCGGGTGGCGCTTGGTTGACCGTCGTCGGCGGCGGTCTGCTGGGCCTCGCCTGCGCTTTCGGCATGATGACCTTGCTCAGGGTGCACGAACTTCAGCCGGCGTTGAGCCGAATCACCCGATTCGTGCGACGGACCTGAGGGTTCACCCAGGGCCCGACCGACCGGTTTCACGTACCCTCGACCCCGAGCGGGACGGGAGAAGCACGCGGTGAGCACCTGGCCGACCGAGATGGCCCCGCCCGGCAGAGAAGCTGCCGGGCCGCCCAGCCATGCCCTCCTGCCGGGCGGCATGGTCGGCGACGGCCGCTACCGGCTGCTCCACTACTCCGGCACGGACGCCCGCTGCAACGCGCAGCTGTGGCGGGCCCGCGACGGGCAACTGGGCCGGGATGTCGCACTGACCGTGTTGCTCGGCAATCAAGCTGACGCACGCGCGGCCGCGAGGGTTCGACGGACCGTCGAGCGGGCCATGCACGCCGCCAGCTACGCCCACCCCGGCGTGTCCCGGATCCTGGACGTGCTCAGCCCCGGCAACGGCATCACGCCGCGGGAGCAGATCCTCGGCATCATCGTCGCCGAGTGGACCAACGGCACCGACCTGATCGACCTCATCGCCGACGGGCCGCTGCCCGCCGCCACCGCGTCCCGCCTGCTGGAGCCGCTGGCCGCCGGCGTCGAGGGCGCGCACCACGCCGGCCTCGTGCTGGGCACCGAGCACCCGCAGCGGATCCGCGTGACCCCCGAGGGCCAGCTCCGGCTGGCCTTCCCCGGGCCGCGGGCCGAGGCGACGTCCCGTGACGACGTGAAGGGCCTCGGCGCGATCCTCTACCTGCTGCTGACCGGCCGCTGGGCGCTGCCCGGCGGGCCGGAGGGGCTGCCGGTCGCGCCGCTCGGCCCCAACGGCAGCGTTGTCGCCCCGCGCAGCCTGCACCCGATGGTCCCGCACTCGCTGTCCACGGTGGCCGTGCGCAGCCTGGAGGACACCAGCGTCGGCGGCATCCGCACCGGCGCCGCGATCCTCCAGGTGCTCGACGAGATCGCTGAGGCCGAGGCCGAGACGGGGCTCATCCCGGTCGTCGCCGACGAGCCCGAGGACGACGTCGTCTGGACGACGCAGCGCCCGGTCAAGGACAAGAAGCGGACCCGCAAGCTGGCCATCGGCGTCACCGCGCTGGCCGTGGCCACGCTGCTGGTGCTGGGCTGGGTCGCCATGCAGGTCGTCGGCTTCTTCAACGAGAACAACACCAAGGGCGACGGCGGCCCGCCGCTGGTCATCAGCCAGGTCGTGCCGACCAGCGAGAACAAGCAGTCCATCAACAACGCCCCCACGCCCACCTCGGGCCCGGTGAAGCCGGCCGGCGTGAGCGTGTTCAACGTGGCCAGCGACCCCGACAGCCCGACCAAGGGCGCGCTGGCCATCGACGGCGACCCCAACACGTCGTGGCGCACGGACAAGTACCTGAACAACTTCCCGGCCCTCAAGCCGGGCATCGGCCTGATGGCCACCTTCAGCCAGCCGGTCAAGCTGGCCCAGGTCGTCATCACCTCGCCCAGCGCCAACACCAAGGTCGAGATCCGCACCGCGTCCAGCGCCCAGCCGCAGCTCCAGCAGACGCTGGTCGTCGGCAGCGGCACGCTGACCGCGGGGGAGACCACGATCCCGGTGAAGATGGCCTCGCCCAGCGACCGCGTCATCGTGTGGATCACCACGATGAGCCCCAGCGGCAAGCTCTGGGCCTCGCAGCTGTCGGAAGTGAAGTTCATCGGCGCGCGGTGATCACCCGTTCGGCCGCGTCAAAGGGCCTGAACGCAGGACCGATATCCTCACCGGGTGACCGCAGCCGCCAGCTCGGACGCCGACCTGATAGCGGCTCATGCCGCCGGCGATCCGCACGCTTTCGGGGAGCTGGTCAGGCGACATCGGGATCGGATGTGGGCGGTGGCCGTTCGCACCCTGCGCGATCCGGACGAGGCGGCTGACGCACTCCAGGAGGCCTTCATCTCGGCGTTTCGCGCCGCCGGGTCGTTCCGTGCCGAATCGCAGGTGACGACCTGGCTGCACCGCATCGTGGTCAACGCCTGCCTCGACCGGATCCGCCGCCGCAAGCCGACCGTGCCGCTGCCGGAGGCCGGCGGGCAGGAGCCCAGCGTCCCCCGCGACGCCGTGTCGGAGCTGCAGACCCGGATGGTCGTCCAGGAGGCGTTGCACGAGCTGCCCGCCGAGCAGCGCGTGCCCATCGTCATGGTCGACGTCGAGGGATACTCCGTGGCGGAGACCGCCAAGATGCTGGGTATCGCCGAGGGCACGGTGAAAAGCCGCTGCGCACGGGGCCGGACGAAGCTGGCGAAACTTCTCGGGCACCTGCGGAACCCAAGTGCAGATGCGAACGTCCCAGGTAGTGCACCGGGTTCGCATCCGCAACGCCACTGGGAGGGCCGATGAACGGGGATTCGCCCCACGGTGGGCAGCCGTGGTCCGTTGACCTGCTCGCCGACCTGCACGCCGACGGTGGCGACCGGTCCGGTCTCGACGCCGATGCCCTCGCGGTGCTGGCCGCGCTCGACGCCACCCAGGCCGAGCTGGCCTCGCTGCCGCCGATGCGCATGCCCGACGACGTCGCCGCCCGTCTGGACGCCGCGCTGGCGGCCGAGGCCGCCGCCCGCAGCGACGCCACGCCCCCGCACGGCATTCCGCTGGCCGCCGTGCCGCCCCCTGTTCCCTTGCGACCGGCCGCCGGCCCCATGACGCCGCGGCAGCCGATCGCGCCCGTGGTCAACCTGGCCGACGCCCGTCGCCGCCGCAACCGTTTGCTGGGCATCGCCGGCGGGGTGGTCACCGCCGCCGCGGTGGCCATCGGCATCGTGGTGGTCACCGTGCCCGGCGGCGGCACCGCCGGCACGCCGCAGGCCATCCCCAACACCAGCATCCAGACCGACCCGCACAACGGGCCGCTGGCCTTGCACAGCACCGACCTGCCCGGCGCCGGCGTCAAGGCGCTCGGGGCCCAGGACTACGGGCCGTTCGCCGACGCCGACAGGCTCAGCGCCTGCCTGACCGCCAACGGTCTGGACGGCGCGGCCAAGCCGTTGTTCGGCCGGCAGGCCACGGTCGACGGCAAGCCGGCCGAGATGCTGCTGCTGCCGACCGGCAAGGCCGCCCGCTACCAGCTGCTGGTCGTCGGCACGGACTGCGCCGCCGGCAAGCCCTCGACGCTCGCCAACTCGACCATCGGCGGCTGACCAGGAAGTGACGGCCGGCCTGGTGCCGGCCGTCACTCTCCGGTGTGGAATGCCGGGCACCTACCATCGCGTTCTAGGGATTGTCTGGCGAGCGCGATACGGAGGTCGTGTCAGTGGCGGCGGAATCAGAAGTGCGGGACCTGATCATTGTCGGGTCCGGCCCCGCGGGCTACACCGCGGCGGTCTACGCGGCCAGGGCCCAGTTGGCGCCCCTGGTGTTCGAGGGGACCCAGTTCGGCGGCGCCCTGATGACCACGACCGAGGTGGAGAACTACCCCGGCTTCCGTGACGGCATCATGGGTCCCGACCTCATGGAGCAGATGCGGGCGCAGGCCGAACGCTTCGGAGCCGAGCTGCGCACCGAGGACGTGGAGCAGGTCGAGCTGACCGGCGACATCAAGTACGTCACGGCCAACGGCGTGCGCCACGCGGCCCGCGCGGTGGTGCTCGCGATGGGCGCGGCCGCTCGCTACCTGAACATTCCGGGCGAGCAGAAGCTGCTGGGCCGTGGTGTGTCGGCCTGTGCGACCTGTGACGGCTTCTTCTTCCGCGACCAGGACATCGCAGTCGTCGGCGGCGGCGACTCGGCGATGGAGGAGGCCACCTTCCTCACCCGCTTCGCCCGCAGCGTGACGGTCATCCACCGGCGCGAGGAGTTCCGCTCCTCCCGGATCATGCTTGAGCGCGCCCGGGCCAACGAGAAGATCAAGTGGCAGCTGAACACCGAGGTTCTCGAGGTGCTCGGCGACACCACCGTCACCGGCGTGAAGGTCCGCGACACGCAGACCGGCGTCGAGTCGGAGCTGCCCGTCACCGGCCTGTTCATGGCCATCGGGCACGACCCGCGCAGCGCGCTGGTCGCCGATCAGCTTGACCTGGACGAGGCCGGCTACGTGCAGGTCCAGGCGCCGTCCACCTACACCAAGCTCGACGGCGTCTTCGCGGCCGGCGACCTGGTCGACCACACCTACCGGCAGGCCATCACCGCCTCCGGCTCGGGTTGCGCGGCGGCCATCGACGCTGAACGCTGGCTGGCCGAGCACGCCGACGCCGCAGCCGAGCCCGAGGCGACCGCCGTCCCCGTCAACTGACATCCCCCTTCGACCCCGTAGGAGATCACCATGGCCGGCAACACCGTCATCGTCACGGACAAGTCCTTCGACGCCGACGTCATCAAGAGCGACAAGCCGGTGCTCGTCGACTTCTGGGCGACGTGGTGCGGCCCGTGCAAGATGGTCGCGCCGGTGCTCGAGGAGATCGCGGGCGAGCACGCCGACAAGCTGACCGTGGCCAAGCTGGACATCGACGCCAACCCGGAGATCGCCCGCAAGTACCAGATCATGTCGGTGCCGACCATGATGCTGTTCCAGGGCGGCGAGCCCGTGAAGCAGATCGTGGGCGCCAAGCCGAAGGCCGCGATGCTGGCGGAGCTGTCGTCCGTGCTGTGACACGCCGAGAGGCAACCCTTTCGAGTGGCCCGTGCGTCTTACTCTCTGACGCACGGGCCACCGCTCGTCTGGGCCGTTCGGACCAGCTCCGTAATGGGCCGAACGCTCTGAGTAGCCCCGTTCTGAGCATTGTCACGGACAGGGCACAATGAAGCGTCACACACCGCGCCGGAGGTATCCGGCGCCCTAGACGAGCGAGGGTGTATGCAGGTTCTCCGTCGCGGTGACGTCGGTCCGGCTGTTGCCGAGATCAGGTCGACTCTCATCGCGCTGGGGCTGCTGTCCGGGAACCCGCAGGACGGCGAGGTCGTCTTCGACGCCGAGGTCGAGCACGCCGTGCGTGCCTTCCAACAGCAGCGGGGCCTGATCACCGACGGCCTGGTCGGCCCGGCCACCTACGCGTCCCTGCGCGCCGCCACCTACCAGCTCGGCGACCGACCCCTGACCTACCTGGTCTCGCACCCGATGACCGGCGACGACGTGGCCGCCCTGCAGGAACGCCTGCTGGAGCTGGGCTTCGACGCCGGCCGTCACACCGGCATGTTCGATCAGCAGACCGAGCTGGCGCTGCGCAACTTCCAGCGCGAGTACGGCCTGACCACGGACGGCATCTGCGGCGCGGAGACGGTTCGCGCGCTGCGCCAGCTGACGCCCAAGGTCCGCGGCGGCCGTCCGGTGCTGCTGCGTGAGCAGGAGCGGGTCCGCAAGGCCGGCCCGCGGCTGCGGGGCAAGCGCATCGTGATCGACCCGGGCCACGGCGGCCGGGATCGCGGCGTGGTCGTCGGCACGCACAGCGAGGCCGACCTGGTGTGGGACCTGGCCCGCCGGCTGGAGGGCCGCATGCAGGCCACCGGCATGGAGGCGCTGCTGTCCCGCGGGCCCGACCAGTGCCCGCCGGAGCGGGAGCGGGCCCGATTCGCCAACGAGGCCGGCGCCGACCTGATCCTGTCGATGCACGTCGACGCCAACGCCTCGCCGCAGGCCAGCGGCGTCTCGACGTTCCACTACGGCACCGGCAACGGCACCACCACGTCCACCGTCGGCGAGACGCTGGCCGGCTTCATCCAGCGCGAGCTGGTGGCCCGGACCGGGCTGCCCGACTGCCGCACGCACGGCCGGACCTGGGACATCCTGATCGGCACCCGCTGCCCGGCGGTGCGGGTCGAGGTCGGCTACCTGACCAACGAGTCGGACCGCTCGAAGCTGGCCGACCCGGCCTTCCGGGACACCGTGGCCGAGGGCATCCTGGTCGCCGTGAAGCGCCTCTACCTGCTGGGCGAGAACGACCAGCCGACCGGCACCTTCACGTTCGCGGACCTGATCCGGCACGAGCTGGCCAAGGCCGAATAGCCGAGATATCGACAAATCGCCCCGTGCTGCCGGCACGGGGCGTTTTTCATGCCGGGCGCAGGCTCGGCTCGGCGCTGCCGACGCCGGTGATCGTCACGGTGCCGAGCAGCCGCTCCAGCGCCGCCTCCACGTCTTCCTTCCACGACAGCGCCGTGCGCAGCTCCAGGCGCAGCCGGGGCCAGCGCGGGTGCGGGCGGACCGTCTTGAAGCCGACGGACAGCAGGAAGTTGGACGGGATGACGCAGCCGGCCTCGTCGTCGATGGACGCGTCGCTGAAGGCCTCGATCGCCTTCACGCCGCGGCGGGTGAGGTCCTTGGCCACCGCCTGCACCAGCACCCGGCCCAGGCCGCCCCGCTCGAACTCGGGCAGCACCCGCAGCGCGGTCAGCAGCACGGCGTCGGCCGACACCGGGGCGGTGGGGAAGGCGACGGCCCTGGGCACCGCGCTGGGCGGGGCGTAGAGGGCGTAGCCGGCCGGCACGTTGTCCACGTAGATGATCCGACCGCAGGAGCCCCACTCCAGCAGGACGCTGGAGACCCAGGCCTCCTTCTCGAAGTCGGTCTGGCCGTACTCCTCGGCCTGCTCCTTGAGGTGCGGGGCGAGCTCCCAGAACACGCACTTCCGGCACCGCTTGGGGAGGTGCTCCAGGTTGTCCAGAGTGACGCCCACAACGCGCCGCGACACCCGACCTCCCACGCGCAGACTCGACCGCCCGCGTGACCCCACGGGACCGAACCAGCATAGGCCGGTGTGACGAGCGTCGGAAGGACTCAGCCCCGATCGGGACGCCCGTTACACTCGTCTGATCTACCACGCCTCACAAGTTGAGGGAGGCAGGCGTGAGCGACACCGGATCTCAGCCGGCGCACCAGGCCGGACGCAGCCTCGACCCGCACCTCGGCCGCTACGCGGCGCGCACGGCGGGCATGACGGCATCTGAGATTCGAGCGCTCTTCGCGGTGGCGAGCCGCCCCGAGGTTGTCTCCCTGGCCGGCGGCATGCCCTATCTTTCCGCACTTCCGCTGGAGTCGCTGGCCGCCGATGTCGGCCAGATGATCGCCGCCGACGGCCTGGTCGCGCTCCAGTACGGCTCCGCGCAGGGCACCGTCGAGCTGCGCGAGCAGATCTGCGACGTGATGGCGCTCGAAGGCATCTCCGCGCACCCCGACGACGTGGTGGTCACCGTCGGCTCCCAGATGGGGCTGGACATGGTCACCCGGGTGTTCTGCGACCCGGGTGACGTCGTGTTGGCCGAGGCCCCGTCTTACGTCGGCGCGCTGGGCACCTTCTCCGCCTACCAGGCCCAGGTCGTGCACGTCGAGATGGACGACGCCGGCCTGGTGCCCGAGGCGCTGCGCCAGGCCCTGGCCGCGGTCAAGGCCGGCGGCCGGCGGGTGAAGTTCCTCTACACGATCCCCAACTTCCAGAACCCGGCCGGCGTCACGCTGTCCGTGCAGCGGCGGGCCGAGGTCCTGGAGATCTGCGCCCAGCACGACGTGCTCGTGGTCGAGGACAACCCGTACGGGCTGCTCGGCTTCGACGGCCAGACCTACCCCGCGCTGCGCTCCGCCGACCCGACCAACGTCGTCTACCTCGGCTCGTTCTCCAAGACCTTCGCCCCCGGCCTGCGGGTCGGCTGGGTGCTGGCGCCGCACGCCGTGCGGGAGAAGCTGGTCCTGGCCGCCGAGTCGGCGACCCTGTGCCCGCCCGCGTTCACCCAGGCCGTGGTGAGCCGGTACCTGTCGCAGCACGACTGGAAGGGCCAGATCAAGACCTACCGGGAGGCCTACCGCGAGCGGCGGGACGCCACCCTGGCCGCGATGGAGCAGCAGCTGCCCGCCGGGTGCACGTGGACCAAGCCCCAGGGCGGTTTCTACGTGTGGCTGACCGTGCCGGAGGGTCTGGACACCAAGGCCATGCTGCCGCGGGCCGTCACGCAGCGCGTGGCCTACGTTCCCGGCACCGCGTTCTACGCCGACAGCTTCGGCAGCCGGCAGATGCGCCTGTCGTACTGCTATCCCACTCCCGAGCGGATCCGCGAGGGCGTTCGGCGGCTCGCCGCCGTGCTGGAGGGGGAGCTGGAGCTGCTACACACCTTCGGCACCGTGCAGCACCGCCGCCTGTCCGGCGCGCAGACGCCGACTCCGGACACCGCCTGACCGTCATCTACGGTGGCTCCCATGTCGGATCGCTGGGTGGCCGTGCTGTCGGGTGGGTTGTCGCACGAACGGGACGTGTCGTTGCGCTCGGGTCGCCGGTTGTCGGCCGCCCTTCGCTCGGTCGGGTTGACCGTCGAGGAGTGGGATGCCGACGCCGGCCTCCTGGAGCGCCTGCGCAGCAACCGCCCCGACGCCGTTGTCGTCGCCCTGCACGGCGGTGAGGGCGAGAACGGCTCGATCCAGTCCATCCTGGAGATGTTCGGCGTGCCCTACGTCGGCACCGACTCCCGGGCCTGCCGTCGGGCGTGGGACAAGCCCACTGCCAAAGCTGAGCTCGCCCGTGTCGGCCTCACCACGCCCGGCTGGGTCGTGCTGCCGCACAGCACCTTCCGTGAGCTCGGCGCCCAGGCTGTGTTGGATGCCCTCGTCGACCGCGTCGGCCTGCCCTTGATCCTCAAGCCCGATCAGGGCGGCTCCGCCCTCGGCACCCAGGTCGTCCGTGAGGCCTCCGAGCTCCCCGCCGCGATGGTCGGCTGCCTGGCCTACGGCGACACCGTTCTGGCCGAGCAATTCGTCGAGGGCATCGAGGTCGCCGTCGGAGTCCTGGACGGCACCGACGGGCCGGAGGCTCTGCCCGCCGTCGAGATCAGCCCCACCACCGGCACCTACGACTACACCGCCCGCTACACCGCCGGCCTCACGGAGTTCCACACCCCCGCTCGCCTCACCCCCGCCGCCACCGCCGAGGTAGGCGAGCTCGCCGTAGCCGCCCACCGTCTGCTCGGCCTTCGCGACGTCTCCCGCACCACCGCCATCGTCGCCCCCGACGGCACCGTCAACTTCCTTCAGGTCAACGTCTCCCCGGGCCTCACCGAGACGTCGCTCCTCCCGATGGCCATCGAGGCCGCCGGCCGCTCCCTGGGCGACACCTTCGCATCCCTGATCGAACGCGCCGTCACCCGCGGCCCCCGCTGACCCACGCCTCGGCCGTCGCCGGCCGGATTCACGTGAAACATCGGTCCGGCGGCGACCGCCGTCGCCCCGAAGGGCGGCTCCGCCCGGCGTGCTCCCCATCGGCCGCCGGGCGCCTCTCCCACTTCGATTTAGCCCATCGTCACCGTGACGTAAGTCGTCAAGGTGAGGGGATCTCCCCGATTCGTGTCTGATTTGTCGCATCCGGCGCGATGAGACCGACGATGCGCTCGAGGTCGTCGACCGAGCCGAACTCGACGACGATGCGGCCCTTGCGGCGACCGAGCTCGACCTTCACGCGGGTGTCGAACGAGTCCGACAGGCGATTGGCAAGGTCCTGGAGACCGGGGGCGTGGATCGGTTTGCGGGGAGCGGGCTTCGGCTTGGCCGGTGCCTCGTTCTTGGCCAGCGTCACCATTTCCTCGGTGGCCCGGACGGAGAGCCCCTCGGCGACGATCCGCGCGGCCAGGTCCTCCTGGGAGCCGGAATCCTCGAGACCGAGCAACGCCCGGGCGTGGCCGGCGGAGAGCACCCCGGCGGCGACGCGACGCTGGACCGGCAGCGGCAGCTTGAGCAACCGGATGGTGTTGGTGATGACCGGCCGGCTGCGGCCGATGCGGGAGGCCAGCTCCTCGTGCGTCACCTCGAACTCGTCCAGCAGCTGCTGATAGGCCGCCGCCTCTTCCAACGGGTTCAGCTGCGCCCGGTGGATGTTCTCCAGCAGGGCGTCGCGCAGCATGGCGTCGTCGGCGGTCTGGCGCACGATCGCCGGGATGACGTCCAGGCCGGCCCGCTGGGAGGCGCGCCAGCGGCGCTCGCCCATGACCAACTCGTAGGCGCCGCGGCCCAGCTCCCGCACGACGATCGGCTGCATGAGGCCGAACTCGCGGATGGAGTGCTCCAGCTCGGCGAGAGCATCCTCGTCGAACACCTGCCGGGGCTGCTTCGGGTTGGGCTTGATCTCGGTGATCGGCACCTCGCGGTACACCGCGCCGGCCACCGTGTTGCCCCCGACGACCGCCGGGGGAGCGTCGTCCGGGACGCTGCTCAGCTTCACGCCCGAGCCGTTGCTCTCGCCCGGCGGCGGCCCCTGGGGGATGAGCGCCGCTAGACCGCGGCCCAGACCACCCTTACGTTCCGGCGGGGTCATGCGCTCTCCATCTCCGTGCCGCGGTCGGCGATCTCCCGAGCGGCGTCCAGGTAACTCATCGCACCGCGCGAGCCGGGGTCATAGGCGAGCACCGTCTGGCCGTAGCCGGGTGCCTCCGAGACCTTCACGCTGCGGGGGATGACGGTCTGCAGGCACGTGTCGCCGAAGTGGCCACGCACCTCGCTGGTCACCTGGTCGGCCAGCTTGGTCCGGCCGTCGTACATGGTGAGCAGGATGGTGGAGACGTCCAGGGCCGGGTTGAGGTGGTTCTTGACGAGGTCGATGTTGCGGAGCAGCTGGCCGAGTCCCTCCAGCGCGTAGTACTCGCACTGGATGGGGATCAGCACCTCCTTGGCCGCCACGAGCGCGTTGACCGTGAGCAGACCGAGCGAGGGCGGGCAGTCGATGAAGACGTAGTCGATGCCGAGCGCGTCGAGCGCCTCGTCGGACAGCGCCTCCTTGAGCCGCGACTCCCGGGCGACCATGGAGACGAGCTCGATCTCCGCGCCGGCGAGGTCGATGGTGGCCGGCACGCAGTAGAGGTTGGGGGACTGCTCGCTGACCGCCGCCGCGTCGGCGATGGAGATCTCGCCGATCAGCACCTCGTAGACCGAGGGGGTGCCGGACCGGTGCTCGATGGCCAGGGCGGTGCTGGCATTGCCCTGCGGGTCGAGGTCGATCACGAGCGTCTTCAGTCCGTGCAGGGCGAGAGCGGCGGCCAGGTTGACCGTGCTGGTTGTCTTGCCGACGCCGCCCTTCTGGTTGGCCACGGTCATGATGCGACGGTGGGTCGGTCGGGGGAGCTTCAACGAATCCGGGTGCAGCACCTTGGCGGCGCGCTGAGCCTCGGCTTCGATCGGAGTCCAGGTCGCGCCTTCGCCGGCCATGACCGACTCGCTCATTGCTGGATTCATCGGGCGTAGTACCTCTCCGGCTCCGACGGGCCCGTCGTGTGCCTGTGCGTGTCTCGGTGTTTCACGTGGAACATGCGGTGCTCCGATCTGGGGATCCGAGTACACGCTCACCCATCCTTCCGTCTCCGACGCCCGCCGTCACGACGCCCGGCCTGTTCGTCTCGTTCCACTACGACGACGGTCGTCGGCACCTCGAGCACCTCGGCGCCGCAGGTGGCCACCCACTGCCGGGAGCCGCCCGCCTTCGCCACCGCTGCCGCGTCGCGTTCCAGTTCCTCGGCCGCGCTGGCCCCCTTGAGGGCCAGCAGCTGCCCGCCGGACCGAAGGAGCGGCAGGCACCACCGCGCCAGCTTCTCCAACGGGGCGACCGCGCGGGCGGTGACGATGTCGCTGCCACCGAGCCGCCGTCGCACCTCGGGCTCCTCCGCCCGGCCACGCACCACCTCGACGTCGAGGCCGAGGGTGTCCACGACTTCCTGGAGCCAGGCGACGCGGCGAGCCATCGGTTCCAACAGCGTCAGGCGGATGTCCGGTCGCACGATCGCCAACGGGATGCCGGGAAGTCCCGCCCCCGACCCTACGTCCACCGCCCGACAGTTCTGGGGAATCAACTCGCCGAGTACGGCCGAGTTGAACAGATGGCGATCCCAGAGCCGGTCGACCTCGCGCGGCCCGATCAGTCCACGCTCTACTCCATGGTCGGCCAAGAGCGCGGCGAACTTGATGGCCCCCGATGCCCTGTCGCCGAACACCCGCTCCACGACGTCTGTCGGCGGCTCCCACGCCTCGCTCATACGCTCCCCATCAGTCCGCACGTTTCACGTGAAACCGTGTCGGACCCATCTTCCCCGACGACCCCGTTTCACGTGAAACACGGCGACCAACGAACACCTCGCGTCGCCGTGCGGCAGAGGCCCCCGCGCGCGGCGCACAAAAAAGCGCGGCCCGTTTCACGTGAAACGGGCCGCGCTGGGGGAGCGGTGGGTCACTGCTCCTTGAAGACCACCACTCGACGCTGGGGCTCCTCGCCCTCGCTCTCGCTGTAGGTGCCCTTCACGGCGGCGACCGCGTCGTGCACCACCTTGCGCTCGAACGGGGTCATCGGCTGGAGCCGCACCTTTTCGCCGGTCGACAGCACCTTCTCGGCCGCCGACTTGCCGAGCTCGCGGAGCTCGCTCCGACGACCCTCGCGCCACCCGGCGATGTCCAACATGAGCCGGCTGCGCACGCCGGTCTCCTGCTGCACAGCGAGCCGGGTCAGCTCCTGCAGCGCCTCCAACACGGTGCCGCGCGGGCCGACGAGCTTCTCCAACTCCTCGCCACCGTCGATGCTCACGATCGCGCGGCCGGCCTCCACGTCCAGGTCGATGTCGCCGTCGTAGTCGAGCACGTCCAGCAGCTGCTCCAGGTAGTCACCGGCGATGTCGCCCTCCTGGACGAGCAGATCCTCGCCGTTGGCCGGCGACCGCTCCTCGGTCGCCTCCTGGTCAGCTTCGGCCGCCTGCAACGTCTCCGACACGTTGTCTCCTCTCCAGAACAGCGAGGCGTCAGCGACGCTTCCGGCTCTGCTTCTTGCGGGCTTGGTTCGGCGCCAGGCCGGGCACCTTGGTCGAGGGCTCGTCGCTCGTGACGGCGCTGCCGTTGGCCGGCGCGCTCGATCCGTTCGACTTCGACTCGGTCTGCTCCGCCGCGGTGTCGACGGCATCGGCCGCGTCGGTGGTGTCCGCCGCGTCCGCCGCACCGCCGGGCTTCGCCGCCTTGCGCACCTGCTGCATCGGCTTCTGCCCGGGCTTGGGCGCGAGGTTGTTGCGCTGCTCGACCTTCTTGGCCTTCGCCTCGGCTTCGTCCCGGTCGATCCGGTGGTACACGAAGTACTGCTGGCCGAGCGTCCAGGCGTTGTTGCTCAGCCAGTAGAAGAGCAGACCGATCTGCAGGAAGGCGCCGAAGGCCAGCACACCGAGCGGGAACAAGTACAGGGTCAGCTTGTTCATCATCGCGGTCTGCGGGTTGCCGGTCACCGCGGCGGTCTGCCGGGCCACGTTGTGCCGGGCGGTCAGGTGCGTCGCGATGCTGGCCACGATCATCAGCGGGATCGACACCAGGATGACGTCGAGGCGACCGACGTGCGGCACGAACGCGTTCAGCTCGTTGTCCGCCATCGCGATGTACGACGACAGCGGGGCGCCGAACAGGCGGGCCTGGAGGAACGACTGGACGTCCTCGGTCGGCAGCCAGTAGTTCGGGATCTTGATGTTCTGGTCGTAGGACAGCCCGGGTCGGTTGAACGACCGCAGCACGTGGTTGAGGCCGATGAAGACAGGCGCCTGGAGCAGGATCGGCAGACAGCCGGCGAGCGGGTTCACGCCGTGCTCGGACTGGAGCTTCTGCATCTCCGCCGCGAGCTTCTGCTTGTCGTTCTTGTACTTGGCCTGAAGCTTCTTGATCTCGGGCTGGAACTCGGCCATCTTGCGCATGGACTTGACCTGCGCGACGAACGGCTTGAACAGGATCACTCGCAGGGTGAACACGAGGAACACCACCGAGAGCGCCCAGCTGGCCGCGCCGCCGAAGGCCCCGTCACCGAAGATGGAGCCGAAGACCTTGTGCCATACCCACAAGATCCCCGACACGGGGTAATAGATGAAGTTGAGCACTGAGCTACTCCTCGGCAGCGGTGTTGGAACTGGCGCCGGTCCGCGGCTGCCGTGGCGGCACGGGGTCCAAGCCTCCAGGATGCCAGGGCCCGCAGCGCAGCAGCCGACGAACGGTCAGCCAGCTGCCACGCACCGCACCATGAACGGTCAGCGCCTCCACCGCATATGCACTGCAACTCGGGTAGAAGCGACAGCTCGGGGGGAACAGAGGGGAGATCCACCTCTGGTATCCCCGTATCGGGGCCACCAGAACTTTCGCGGCGACGGTCATGAGGAACCACCAACCAGTCCGAGGCGGCGCAGCGCGGCGTCCAGGTCGCGACCGAGCTCGGCACTGGTCGCGGCCGCGGCGGGCGCCAGCGCCCGGACCACGACCGCCGTGCCGGCCGGCAGCTGACCGAGCCGCTCCGCCATCTGGTGACGCAACCGCCGGCTGACCCGGTGGCGCATCACCGAGTTGCCGACGGCCTTGCTCACGACGAAGCCCACCCTGGTCCGAGCGAGCTCGGTCCGGGTGGGCGACGTCGGGGCTGAGGTGTCCGCCGGGCTCGTCAGGGCGTGCATGACGAGCCGGGGTCTGCCGGCTCGGCGACCCCGGCGGACGACCAGGCCGAAGTCGTGGCTACTGGTCAGCCGGGCGGCCGCGGGGAGCACGGCGCGTCAGGGTCAGGCGGAGAGGCGGGCGCGGCCCTTGCCCCGGCGAGCGGCCAGGATCGCGCGGCCCGCGCGAGTACGCATCCGCAGCCGGAACCCATGGGTCTTGGCGCGACGACGGTTGTTGGGCTGGAAGGTGCGCTTACCCTTGCTCACTTCTGGGTCTCCCGGTGCTCACTGCAAGCAGGTCTGGTGGTGTCCCCAGCCGCACTCACACGGTCACCGCACTACGCGGCCCTACCGGACGAGATGTCGTGGGCGCCGGATCATGTTCCGGCGCTCATTGGCACAGGCGCGCGAAGACGCCCGCTACCAGCGGGAGACCATTCGAGAGTACGCAGCTGCGCGCCGGTTCTCAAATCGGCTGCGCTGCGCCACCGCGCCGCACCCATCAGGCGACAGACGGACCACGGTGGGGGAGTGACCGGTCAGTTCATCTTGTGGCGGCCGCCACGCCTTGTTAGCGTGCTCCTCCGCGGTTTCGACCTCGGGCTCGGCCCGGGTCTTCCCCCACGTGGCGCCGAGGAGTCGCGCGGAACCCGGACCCCGCCGCTGGCCGACCCAGTGCGAGGCGCCGATGTGTCCCGGCGTACCTTCGTGCACAGTTGTGGACAACCTGTGGACTACATGGTCCGGGCGTCCACAGCACCACTGGACGTGACGCTCTGGGGCTGCTGCGCATTCGCACGCCGATCCCGGCGTCGGCGAAACCGGCGAGGGGAGGGGAGCAGGAACGTGTCCGACGACCAGACCAACCTCGGTCAGGTATGGGACCAGGTCGTCCAGGAACTGCTCGCCGCGGGGGCCCTGTCCTCGTTGCAGCGCGCCTGGATGCGGGTGACCCGGCCGATCGGGCTGCTGGACGGCACGGTCCTGCTCGGCGCGCCGAGCGACTTCGCCAAGGAGGCCATCGAGCGGGCGCTGCGTGATCCGATCACCGCCGCGCTGTCCCGCCGGCTCGGCCGCCCGGTGTCGCTGGCCGTCAAGGTCGACACCGTGGTGCCGCGCACCACCGCCGCCCCGCCGCCCGCGCCGACCCCGCAGCCGTTGATCACCACCCCCGTGCCCCGCCCGCCGGCCGTCGCTCCCGCCGAGCAGACCGCGCCGATGCAGGCGATCGCCGTGTCCGACGACGGCGAGTCCGAGGACGAGGTGGACGAGGAGCGCGAGGCGCTCGCCACCGTGCACGAGATCTGGCCGACGTTCAGCGGGCCGCCGGCCGCGCAGCTGAGCCAGACCAACTCACAGACCAGGCTGAACGAGAAGTACACCTTCGACACCTTTGTCATCGGCGCGTCCAACCGCTTCGCGCACGCCGCCGCGGTGGCCGTGGCCGAGGCGCCGGCGCGCGCGTACAACCCGCTGTTCATCTGGGGCGAGTCCGGTCTCGGCAAGACCCACCTGTTGCACGCCGTCGGGCACTACGCCCAGCGCCTGTTTCCGGGGATGCGCGTTCGCTACGTGTCCACCGAGGAGTTCACCAACGACTTCATCAACTCCCTGCGGGACGACCGCAAGATCGCCTTCCAGCGCCGCTACCGGGACATCGACGTGCTGCTCGTCGACGACATCCAGTTCCTGGAGGGCAAGGAAGGAACGCAGGAGGAGTTCTTCCACACCTTCAACACGCTGCACAACGCGAACAAGCAGATCGTCGTGTCCTCGGACCGGCCGCCCAAGCGGCTGGAGACCCTGGAGGACCGGCTGCGGACGCGGTTCGAGTGGGGCCTGATCACCGACATCCAGCCGCCCGAGCTGGAGACCCGGATCGCCATCCTGCGCAAGAAGGCCGCCCAGGACCGCCTGGCCGCGCCGGCCGAGGTGCTGGAGTTCATCGCCGCCCGGATCGAGCGCAACATCCGGGAGCTGGAGGGCGCGCTGATCCGTGTGACCGCCTTCGCCTCCCTGAACCGGCAGCCCGTCGACGTGCAGCTGGCCGAGATCGTGCTGCGGGACCTCATCCCGGACTCGCACGCCCCGGAGATCACCGCCCCCACGATCATGGCCGTCACCGCCGAGTTCTTCGGCGTGAGCATCGACGACCTGTGCGGGCCCGGCAAGACCAAGGCCCTGGCCCAGGCCCGGCAGATCTCCATGTATCTGTGCCGTGAGCTGACCGACCTCTCGCTGCCCAAGATCGGCCAGACCTTCGGCGGCCGTGACCACACCACCGTCATGCACGCGGACAAGAAGATCCGCAAGGAGATGGCCGAGCGCCGCCGCATCTACGACCAGGTGCAGGAGCTCACCTCCCGCATCAAGCAGCGCGCCCGCGGCTGACCCCGCCCCACCCCTGAGCGGCCCCCGGATCCCGGCGGGCCGCTCTCGGCTGTCAGGCCCCTACCGCCCCGCGCCGATTCCTTTCTGACGAGTTCCCCGGTCCGACCCCGCCCCCAGTGAGAAACCCTCCGCCGCCGGGCTCCCGGGCGGCCGACCTTTCTCACCGCCGCCCGGCGACGGTCGCCCAAGTCAGTGAGAAAGATGGCGGGCCGGCACGGGGGCGGCGCACCTTACTGATCGACGCGCGCCACCGGCGATCTCGCCCCGCGCCGCCGCATGGCGCCGGCCGATCACTCCCGCCCGATGCGGCGAACCTTTCTGGCTGAGGTGCCGGGCCGGCCGCCGGCCTCAGTCAGAAAGGTTGGGCGATCCCGACCCGTAGCGCACCACTCAGAGAGGTGCGCCAGCCCGATCCATCGAACTTTTCTGACCGAGCCCCCGCTCGCGCGACCCACCCCAGCCAGAAAGTCGACCCGTGGACGGCGTGGGGTCCGGCCACAGCGCCCACTCGCGACGCTCGCCCGAACAGACCTCACCTGGGGTTGCCGAGACCGAGCTGGGCCGGCCGCCGGCCCCGCCAAGCAATCAGAGCCCGGGCGGAGCACCGCCCCGCCCGCAGGCCCGACCAGCGACACCTTCGGGCGCGCCCCTGGCCGAGCCGCAGGTCCCGCCAGAAACCCGCCGCGCCAGAGGTGCCGATCCGCCCGCAGCCTCGATCGCCACACCTTTCTGCGCCCGACCTCGGGCCGGGCCACCTGACCAGCCAGAAAGCCGCCGGCGACGAGCCACAACGGGTAGGTCGTCCGGCCGCCGCCGCCATCTTTCTCACCAACCCGTCGGCCGACCCCACCCCCAACCAGCGAAAAGCCTGCGACGACGAGCCGGCCTGCCCGTCCACCGGCGACACCTATCTCACCGACCCGTCGGCCAGCCCCACCCTCACCAGCGAAAAGTCGCCGCCGGCGAGCCACGACAGGCCCGTCTGCCTGGCCACCGGCGCCATCTATCCCGCCGACCCCGCCAGCCGACCCCACCCCCGACCAGCGAGAAACCGGCGATCCACGACGGGCCGGCCGGGCCGGCCACCGGCGACATCTTTCTCACCGGCCCCGCCGGCCCACCTCACCCTGGCCAGGGAAAAGTCGTCGGCGCGCGGACCGGGTTCGCCGCCGTCGCGGCCCGGTGGGAAGCTCTCCGCCAGCAGCCGGCCGATCAGGCGTCAGCACCTCGACGTCGGCCCGGATCCGGGCGTCGACCTGGGCCCGGACGGCGTGATCTTTCTGACCTCGGCCCCTGGCGCCGGCCCGGCCGCCCCCAGAAATCCGGCCGGCCGCAACCCCGAGTCGATGAACTTTTCTGACGGGCCGGGGTGCCCGATCGACCTCCGATCCCAGAAAAGTTGTCCACAGTCACCCACATCGGGGAGACCTGGGCCACTTTCACCCTGTGCAACACCTGGGGACGAAGCAGCCCACATCTGGGGATGAAGATGTGGACAACTCGGCCGATCTGTGGACCGAACGGAGCAGCCCAGAAGTTGTCCACGGGGGGCCCGAGTTGTCCACCGGTCACAGGGGGTACTTGCCCACAGCCCCAGGCATCACCTGAACAGCGCAAACCGGGGTTGTCCACACAATCCACAACCCTTACTGCTGTTACTGGTTATCTCTCTGAAGAGATGAAAAAAAGAAAAACAGGGGGTGGCCGAAGTTGGGGACAGTCGCCTCGGGCGGTGGCTCCGGCGCAGACGCCCCGACATGACGAAGCGGCCCCGCACGCTCTACCGTTGGGCCTCCCCCAGGACCCGGTGGTGTGCCGAGCCCGGACGACACGGGGACGACCAAGGTCGTGCCGAGGAAAGGACGCCCTCATGAAGATCCGAGTCGAGCGCGACGGTCTAGCCGACGCCGTGGCCTGGGTCGCCCGAAGCCTGCCGTCGCGGCCGCCGGTCCCGGTCCTCGGCGGCGTCCTGCTGGACGCCGGCTCGGACGAGGGCGACACCGGCGACGCGCTGACGGTCTCCGGCTTCGACTACGAGGTCTCGGCCCAGGTGGGTGTCCCGGCGACGATCGCGGCCGGCGGCAAGACCCTGGTGTCGGGCCGGCTGCTGGCGGACATCACGAAGGCGCTGCCCAACCACCCGGTGGAGATCTCCGTCGACGGCGCCCGGGTCTCGATCACGTGCGGCAGCGCCAAGTTCAGCCTGCCGACCATGCCGGTCGAGGACTACCCGGCGCTGCCGGAGATGCCGCAGCGGGCGGGCGCGCTGGCCGGCGAGGTGTTCGCCGAGGCGGTCGGCCAGGTGGCGGTCGCGGCCGGCAAGGACGACACGCTGCCGATGCTGACCGGCGTCCGGGTCGAGTTCAACGGCGGCAAGCTGACCCTGGTCGCCACCGACCGGTTCCGGCTGGCGATGCGCGAGTTCGACTGGGAGCCGGCCGACGAGGTCGACACCGCGGTCCTCGTCCCGGCCCGCAACCTGGCCGACGCGGCCAAGACGCTGGGCGGCGCCGGCTCGACGGTCGAGCTGTCCCTGGCCTCCGGCGACGGCCTGCTGGGCCTGTCCGGCACCGGCCGGCGTACCACCAGCCGACTTCTGGATGCCGAGTTCCCGAAGTACCGGCAACTTCTGCCCGCCGAGCACAACGCGGCTGCGATCATCGACGTGTCCTCGCTCCAGGACGCGATCAAGCGTGTGTCGCTGGTGGCCGAGCGCGGCACGCAGGTCCGGCTGGAGTTCAGCGACGGCGGCCTGCGGCTGACCGCGGGCGGCGACGACGAAGGCAGCGCCGAGGAGGAGCTGCCCGTCGAGTTCACCGGCGACCCCGTGACGATCGCGTTCAACCCGGGATATCTGCTCGACGGCCTGGCGGCGGTGCGCACGGATCGTGCCCACTTGTCGTTCACCACACCGAGCAGGCCCGCGTTGATCAAGCCGGTGGGCGAGGATGGAAGCGTGGTCGAGGGTTACCTCTACCTGCTGATGCCGGTGCGCCTGCCCGGCTGATCCGCTAGCTGGCCTGTAACACGGAGAGGACCGCGATCGTGCAGCTCGGACTCATCGGTCTTGGCAAAATGGGCTTCAACATGCGGGAGCGGCTGCGCAAGGCCGGCCACGAGGTGGTGGGCTACGACCGCAACCCGGCCGTCACCGACGTCGCCAGCCTGGCCGATCTGGTCGGCGCGCTGGAGGCGCCGCGGACGGTGTGGGTCATGGTTCCGGCCGGCGACCCGACGCGGCAGACCGTGGAGGAGCTGAAGGGCCTGCTGTCCGAGGGCGACCTCGTCATCGACGGCGGCAACTCGCGGTTCACGGACGACTCGGCCAACGCCACCTCGCTGGACGAGAAGGGCATCGGCTACCTGGACTGCGGCGTGTCCGGCGGTGTCTGGGGCCTGGACGTCGGCTACGGCCTGATGGTCGGCGGCGACAAGAAGCACGTCGACCACGCGATGCCGATCTTCGACGCGCTGCGCCCCGAGGGCCCGCGCGAGGAGGGCTTCGCGCACTCCGGCCCGGTCGGCGCCGGCCACTTCTCCAAGATGGTGCACAACGGCATCGAGTACGGCCTGATGCAGGCCTACGCCGAGGGCTTCGAGCTGCTGGAGGCGTCCGAGCTGGTCACGGACGTGCCGGCGACCATCAAGGCCTGGCAGCGCGGCACGGTTGTCCGGTCCTGGCTGCTCGACCTGCTGGTCCGCGCCCTGGACTCCGACCCCGAGCTGGACGACCTGCGCGGCTACGTCGAGGACTCGGGCGAGGGCCGGTGGACCGTCGAGGAGGCGATCAACCACTCGGTGCCGGCTCCGGTCATCTCGGCCGCGCTGTTCGCCCGGTTCGCCTCCCGCCAGGACGACTCGCCGGCCATGCGGGCGGTCGCGGCGCTGCGCAACCAGTTCGGCGGTCACGCCGTACAGAAAGCCTGATGTACGTCCGGCATCTCCAGGTCGTCGACTTCCGCTCGTGGGCGCACGCCGATCTGGCGTTCGACCCGGGCGTGAGCGTCTTTGTCGGCTCCAACGGCCAGGGCAAGACGAACCTGGTCGAGGCGATCGGCTACGTGGCCACCCTGGGTTCGCACCGGGTGGCCACGGACGCGCCGCTGGTTCGCAGCGGCAGTCCGCGCGCGGTGATTCGCACCGCGGTGGTGAATGCCGGCCGTGAGTTGCTGGTCGAACTGGAGATCACGCCGGGCAAGGCCAACCGGGCGCGGATCAACCGCGGCCCGGTGCCCCGCCCACGCGAGGTGCTGGGCATCCTGCGCACGGTGTTGTTCGCGCCGGAGGATCTGGCGCTGGTCCGCGGCGATCCCGGCGAGCGCCGCAAGTTCATGGACGATCTGTTGGTCGCGCGGGCGCCGAGGTACGCGGGCGTCCGCTCCGACTACGAGCGGGTGCTCAAGCAGCGCAGTGCCCTGTTGAAGTCGGCGGGTGCCGCGAGGCGCGCCGGCGGCCGGGGCGACCTGAGCACGTTGGAAGTGTGGGACGGCCACCTGGCCGCGCAGGGCGCGCAGCTGCTCGCGGCCCGGCTCGATCTGATCGACGACCTCGCGCCGCTGGTCGCCGCCAACTATGCGGGGGTGGCCCCGGAGTCGCGGCCGATCTCGATCCGGTACCGGTCGACGCTCGGGGACGCGCTGCCGACACGGGAGCGGGCCGATGTCGCCGAGCTGGAGGAGGCGCTGCTCGCCGAGATCGCCAGGGTCCGCCCGCAGGAGGTGGAGCGCGGGGTCTGCCTCGTCGGTCCGCACCGGGACGAGCTGGACCTGACGCTCGGTGACAACCCGGCCAAGGGCTACGCCAGTCACGGAGAGTCATGGTCCTTCGCGCTGGCGCTGCGGCTCGGCGCGTACGACCTGCTGCGCGATGATGGGGCCGAGCCGGTGCTGGTGCTCGACGACGTGTTCGCCGAACTGGACCGCAGGCGGCGGCAGCAGCTGGCCAAGGTGGCGGCCAACGCGGAGCAGGTGATGGTGACCGCGGCGGTCGCCGAGGACGTGCCCGAGGAGTTGGCCGGCGCCCGGTACGAGGTCCGTGACGGTGAGGTGAACCGTGTCCGATGAGCCCGGCGGCAAGCCGCCACAAGGGGTACACATCTCCGGCCCGTCTTCCCCCACATCTGGGGATAAACCTGTGGATGGTGTGGATAACTCGGTGACTCCGAGGCGTCGGCCCACCGCAAAACCGGCCGGTAATGCGGCAGATGGCCCAAAACGGGCAGGATCTACCCCCAACCCGTCACCTGATGGTGGACAAGCCGAACGGGTGATCGACCGGCTGCCGGAGGGCCTGACCGGATCAGACCTCGCCCGCGCCGCCCTCGCCGCCGCCCGCGCGGCGGCCAAGTCCCGACAGCCGACCAAGCGTGCGGGCGCCGCCGTCAACCGGGGCCGTCGGCGGCGCTGGTCGGGGTCCGGGTCGGACGATCGGGACCCGCAGCCGCTCGGCCGCCTGGTGTCCCGGATGGCCAAGGACCGGGGCTGGAGCGAGCAGCTGTCCGGCGGCCAGGTGTTCGCGAAGTGGGCCCAGCTGGTCGGAGCCGAGGTGGCCGAACATGCCAAACCGGTGACGCTGCGTGAGGGTGAGCTGGTGGTGCAGGCCGAGTCGACGGCGTGGGCCACCCAGCTGCGGCTGCTCCAGCGCCAGCTGCTGCAGCAGATCGCCAAGGGCGTCGGGCCGAACGTGGTCAAGCGCCTCAAGGTGCAGGGCCCGTCGGCCCCCAATTGGCGATTCGGCCCGCTACATGCCCCAGGTCGAGGGCCACGCGACACCTACGGCTGACGTGCCATGTTTCATGTGAAACACGGCAGCGGGGAAATCACGGCTTTCGGAGACGAACGTAGCCAGACCGAGTGACGTCCGCAGCCCCGCGGACCCTCGTCCGTTCACTTCCGGGCTTCTGTGACGTTCTGAGGCGGGTCCTAGCCGCCTTTCCGACGGGGTCGCCCGGTATACTTTCCGGAGGATGTGAGCACGGCAGCGCTGGACGGGTCCGTCCGCGCAGGCTCGCACACCAGTCCTGCGTGGCGTCCCAGAGGGAGACAGCAAAGCTCGTGGCTGCCAACAACAACGCTGAGTACAGCGCCAAGTCCATCACCGTGCTCGAGGGTCTCGAGGCGGTTCGCAAGCGGCCGGGCATGTACATCGGCTCCACCGGCGAACGCGGTCTGCACCACCTCATCTGGGAGGTCGTGGACAACTCCGTCGACGAGGCGATGGCCGGCCACGCCACCAAGGTGGTGCTGGTGCTGCGGGCCGACGGCGGCGTGCAGTGCATCGACGACGGTCGCGGCATCCCGGTCGACGAGCACCCGGTGGAGAAGAAGCCGGCGGTCGAGCTCGTGCTCACCACGCTGCACGCCGGCGGCAAGTTCGACAGCGACTCCTACGCGGTCTCCGGCGGCCTGCACGGCGTCGGCGTCTCCGTGGTGAACGCGCTGGCGAGCAAGCTCCAGGTGGAGATCCGTCGCGACGGCTTCGTCTGGACGCAGACCTACGATCACTCGGTGCCGACCGGCCCCCTGCAGAAGGGCGAGCCGACCGACGAGTCCGGCACCATCATCACGTACTGGGCGGACCCGAACATCTTCGAGACCACCGAGTACAACCTGGAGACGGTGTCCCGTCGGCTGCAGGAGATGGCGTTCCTGAACAAGGGGCTGACCATCGTGGTGCGTGACGAGCGGGTCGCCGAGGTCGACGCCGAGGCGGACGCCGACGGCCAGGTGGCGCGGGTCAAGGAGCAGACCTTCCACTACCCCGGGGGTCTCGAGGACTTCGTCCGGCACATCAACAAGACCCGCGAGGCCCTGCACGAGAAGGTCGTCGCCTTCGACGCCAAGGGCGAGGACCTCGAGGTCGAGATCGCCATGCAGTGGAACACCGGCTACTCGGAGTCGGTGTACACCTTCGCCAACACGATCAACACCCACGAGGGCGGCACCCACGAAGAGGGCTTCCGCGCCGCGCTCACCCGGGTGGTGAACGAGTACGCCAAGGACAAGAAGCTGGTCAAGGAGAAGGACGGCAACCTCTCCGGCGAGGACATCCGCGAGGGCCTGGCCGCCATCGTCTCGGTCAAGCTCAAGGAGCCCCAGTTCGAGGGCCAGACCAAGACCAAGCTGGGCAACACCTCGGCCAAGTCCTTCGTGCAGAAGGCCTGCAACGAGTGGATCGCCGACTGGTTCGACCGGCACCCGGCCGAGGCCAAGATCATCATCAACAAGGCGGTGTCCTCCTCGCAGGCCCGGCTGGCCGCCCGCAAGGCCCGCGAGCTGGTGCGCCGCAAGGGCGCGCTGGACATCGGCGGTCTGCCCGGCAAGCTCAAGGACTGCCGGTCGACGGACCCCGAGGAGTGCGAGATCTACATCGTCGAGGGCGACTCGGCGGGCGGCTCGGCCAAGGAGGGCCGGGACTCCATGTACCAGGCGATCCTGCCGATCCGGGGCAAGATCATCAACGTGGAGAAGGCGCGCATCGACCGCGTGCTGAAGAACACCGAGGTGCAGAGCATGATCACTGCCTTCGGCACCGGCATCCACGACGACTTCGACCTGGCCAAGCTCAAGTACCACAAGATCGTGCTGATGGCCGACGCCGACGTCGACGGCCAGCACATCCGGACCCTGCTGCTCACGCTGCTGTTCCGTTTCATGCGGCCGCTGATCGAGCACGGGCACGTCTACCTGGCCCAGCCGCCGCTGTTCAAGATCAAGTGGCAGCGCGGCGTCGAGCCGGAGTACGCCTACTCCGAGCGCGAGCGCGACGGGCTGATCGAGACCGGCCTGGCCGCCGGCAAGAAGATCGGCAAGGACGACAGCATCCAGCGCTACAAGGGCCTCGGCGAGATGAACGCGCAGGAGCTGTGGGAGACCACCATGGACCCGGCCAACCGGGTGCTGCTCCAGGTGACCATGGACGACGCGGCCACCGCCGACGAGCTGTTCAGCGTGCTGATGGGCGAGGACGTCGAGGCCCGGCGGTCCTTCATCACCCGCAACGCCAAGGACGTCAAGTTCCTCGACGTGTGACGTCCCGGCCCCACCGCCTCCTCGCCTTGGTTGAAAGGAACTACCAGTCGTGACCGAAACCTTGCCCCCCGCGAACGGCGGGCGGACCGAGCCGGTCGACATCCAGCAGGAGATGCAGAACTCCTACATCGCGTACGCGATGAGCGTGATCGTCGGTCGCGCGCTGCCCAACGTGTACGACGGCCTCAAGCCGGTGCACGTGCGGGTGCTGTACTCGATGTTCGACTCCGGCTTCCGGCCGGACCGCGGTTACAACAAGTGCGCCCGCGTCGTGGGCGACGTGATGGGCAACTACCACCCGCACGGCGACTCGTCGATCTACGACGCGCTGGTGCGGCTGGCCCAGCCGTGGGCGATGCGCTACCCGCTGGTCGACGGCCAGGGCAACTTCGGCTCCTCCGGCAACGACCCGGCCGCCGCCATGCGGTACACCGAGTGCCGTCTCACCCCGTTGGCCATGCACATGTTGCAGGACATCGAGGAAGACACCGTCGACTTCCGGGACAACTACGACGGCCGCATCCAGGAGCCGATCGTCCTGCCGTCCCGGGTGCCCAACCTGCTGATCAACGGCAGCGCCGGCATCGCCGTCGGCATGGCCACCAACATCCCGCCGCACAACCTGCGCGAAGTCGCGAGCGCGGTGGTGTGGGCGCTGGAGAACCCGGACACCTCGGACGAGGACGCGCTGGAAGCCGTGATGGCCCGGATCAAGGGCCCCGACTTCCCGACCCACGGCCTGATCCTGGGCACCCGCGGCATCGAGGACGCCTACCGCACCGGCCGCGGCTCGGTGCGCATGCGCGCCGTCGTCGAGGTCGAGGAGGACAACAAGGGCCGCGTCATCCTGGTCGCCACCGAGCTGCCCTTCCAGGTCAACCCGGACAACCTGGTGGAGAACATCGCCACCCTGGTCCGCGACGGCAAGCTCACCGGCATCGCCAACATCGCCGACGAGTCCAACAGCCGCACCGGCATGCGCATCGTGGTCACGCTCAAGCGGGACGCGATCGCCAAGGTCGTGCTGAACAACCTGTACAAGCACACCCAGCTCCAGCACACGTTCGGCGTGAACATGGTCTCCCTGGTCGACGGCGTGCCGCGCACGCTGCGGCTGGACCAGATGATCCGCCTCTACGTGAAACACCAGATCGAGGTCATCGTCCGCCGGACCAAGTTCCGGCTGCGCAAGGCCGAGGAGCGGGCCCACATCCTGCGCGGCCTGGTCAAGGCGCTCGACCAGCTGGACGAGGTCATCGCGTTGATCCGCCGGTCGCCGACCGTCGAGGACGCCCGGATCGGCCTGATCGAACTGCTCGACGTCGACGAGATCCAGGCCAACGCCATCCTGGAGATGCAGCTGCGCCGGCTGGCCGCCCTGGAGCGGCAGAAGATCGTCGACCAGCTGGCCGAGATCGAGATCGAGATCGCCGACCTGCAGGACATCCTGGCCAAGCCGGAGCGGCAGCGGGCCATCGTCCGCGACGAGTTGATGGAGATCGTCGGCAAGTACGGCGACGACCGGCGGACCCGGATCCTGCCGTTCGACGGCGACGTCTCCATGGAAGACCTCATCGCCGTCGAGGACGTGGTCGTCACGATCACCCGGACGGGTTACGCGAAGCGGACGAAGACCGACCTCTACCGCTCGCAGAAGCGCGGCGGCAAGGGCGTGCAGGGCGCGGCGCTCAAGCAGGACGACATCATCGCCCACTTCTTCGTGTGCTCCACCCACGACTGGATCCTGTTCTTCACCAATATGGGCCGGGTCTACCGGGCCAAGGCCTACGAGCTGCCCGAGGCCAACCGGACCGCGCGCGGCCAGCACGTGGCCAACCTGCTCGCGTTCCAGCCGGGCGAGGAGATCGCCCAGGTCATCCAGATCCCCAACTACGAGGTCGCGCCGTACCTGGTGCTCGCCACCAAGACCGGCCTGGTCAAGAAGTCGCGGCTGGCCGACTTCGACTCCAACCGCTCCGGCGGCCTGATCGGCATCAACCTCAAGGAAGACGACGAGCTGGTCGGCGCCGTGCTCTGCGCGGCCGAGGACGACCTGCTGCTGGTCTCCGCCGACGGGCAGTCCATCCGGTTCCACGCCACCGACGAGACGCTGCGGCCGATGGGCCGGGCCACCTCCGGCGTGCTGGGCATGCGCTTCAACACCGGCGACGAGCTGCTGTCCATGGGCGTCGTGCAGCTCGACAAGTTCGTGCTGGTCGCCACCGACGGCGGCTACGCCAAGCGGACCCCGATCGACGACTACCCGATCCAGGGTCGCGGCGGCAAGGGCGTGCTCACGATTCAGTACGACCGCAAGCGCGGCCGGCTCGTCGGTGCTTTGATCGTGGACGAGGACGACGAGTTGTACGCCATCACCTCGTCTGGTGGAGTGATCCGTACCAGCGCGGTGCAGGTGCGCAAGGCCGGCCGACAGACGAAGGGGGTGCGGCTGATGAACCTCGACGAGGGCGGCACCCTGATGGGTGTGGCACGCAACGCCGACGAGCCCACGGACGTCTCCGGAGAGGACGACCAGACCCCCGCCCCGGACGTGGCCGAGTAAAGGCGCGGCGGGGACAACCGACAAGCTGACTGAGGATCGCTCGTGACAACTCCGGAGAACCCGGAACAGCCGGACGCCAAGACCCAGCCGGACGGCGAGGTCGAGAAGAAGTCCGTGGCGACCGAGGAGGCTCCCGCCCCCGAGCCGGAGCAGCCCGAGCAGCCGGCGGCCGCGGCCGAGCCGGTGACCAACGGCGCCGTCAGTCACGAGCAGGAGACTGCCAAGTTCAGCCCCGGGGAGGCCACCGTCTCGACCGAGACGGTGGCCTCCTCGGCCCCGCCGCCCTGGCAGCGGGTCACCGCCGACAACGCCGCCGCCGCGGCCGCCGCATCGGCCGGAACCATCGCCTCCACCGCGTACGAGAACGAGCCGGTCGACACCAGCTCCGAGGCCACGACCAACTTCCGCCCGGTCACGCCGCCCACGCCGGCCGCCTCCCCGCTGGACTCGCCGACCGTGTCCACCCGGACCTCGGTCAACCTCGGCGGCCCCACCGGCACCCCGCCCCGAGGCACGCCCGCGCCCACCGCGCTGCGCCGCCCCGGCCGCGGACCCCGGCGGGCCAGCCTCCAGATCAAGCGCGTCGACCCCTGGTCAGTGCTCAAGCTGGCCCTGGTGCTCGGCTTCGCCATGTTCCTGGTCTGGATGGTCGCCGTCGGCGTGCTCTACAGCGTGCTCGGCGGCATGAACGTGTGGACCAAGCTCAACGGCACCTACAACGACCTCGTGCAGGGCGGTGACACCAGCGGCGGCGACCTCATCAGCGCCGGCCGCGTCTTCGGCATCGCCGCCGTGGTCGGGCTCGTGAACGTGATCCTGTTCACGGCCATGGCCACCGTCAGCGCCTTCATCTACAACGTGTCCGCTGACCTGGCCGGAGGCGTCGAGGTGACCCTCTCCGAGCGCGAGTAGACCCGGTTTGGATCAGGGGAGAGGAGTACGGTAATCTTCTCCCTCGTAAGGGCCCATAGCTCAGGCGGTTAGAGCGCTTCGCTGATAACGAAGAGGTCGGAGGTTCAAGTCCTCCTGGGCCCACTGAAACGATGGGTTACGTGTGCCTGGAAGCTTTGCTTCCAGGCATTTATCGTTTCACGTGCCTTGTGGGGCTCCCGCCCCACGCCCC
Source organism: Kutzneria sp. NPDC051319 (assembly GCF_040682195.1). NCBI lineage: Bacteria > Bacillati > Actinomycetota > Actinomycetes > Pseudonocardiales > Pseudonocardiaceae > Kutzneria > Kutzneria sp. NPDC051319. The sequence continues at coordinate 170,691 of NZ_JBFBAM010000003.1, forward strand.
GAGGCAGGGCGGGCTTCGCCCCCCTGCACCCCCCACTCCCCGGCTGGCGGAGCCGTTCGGTTGGAGGGGTTCGGGGCGGGGTCTCTGGCCGGTTGGCTGGTCGGTGGCACGTGTATGTTGGGGACTACCTGTCCTGTGTTGCGGTGTGGAAGCGCCAAGGAGGCGACTAGACGTGAAGAAGCTCATCGCGCTCGTGGCTGTGGCCGGAGTCGTGCTGTTCATCGTGCGACGTCAGCGGTCCGCGAAGGCTGAGGCCGACCTGTGGCGCGAGGCGACGGCCCCGACCGACTGAGGTTGGGCGAACATCGGGGTCCGACGGCCTGACGGTCGCGACCCCTCGGGGACATAGCTCAATTGGCAGAGCACCGCCTTTGCAAGGCGGGGGTTAGGGGTTCGATTCCCCTTGTCTCCACTCGCGAGTGGGCGAGGTGTGCGGGGCGCTGGCGCGCCCTCGCCGCCTCGCTCGTTGTCTTTTGTGGGGCTCTCGCCCCACGCCCCGAGGCAGGGCGGGCTTCGCCCCCCTGCACCCCCCACTTTGGGGTGAGGGCTCTTTAGGGGCTCGCTGCGCATCGCGCGGGGTGTGGTCTACCCCCGGTCCTGGGTGCTGGTTGTCATGGTCGACACTGTCGGACCTATGAGGAACGCTGCGTGGTGCATCGGGGTTCTGGCTGCTGCCGTGACGCTGGGGGGGTGCTCGTCGCCGCAGCTCGCGGCGGGGACGGCGGAGCCGGCGCCTACGACCAGCAGCAAGGCTGTGCCCACGTCTACCAGTGCGGTGGCGCCGGCGGATCCGGTGCCGGCGAGCACTGCGCAGTGTCCGTATCTGAGCTCGACGTTTGTTGAAGATGCCAATGGGGAGAAGGTCACGAAGGTGATGGTGTCGGCGGACAAGCCGCACCCGGCGTGCTTCTTCTACAGCTTTGGCAACGACAAGCAGATGACGGTGCAGGTGTACGTGGGGGACGCGGGGTCGGCGACGGCGCTGGTCAACAAGGCGGCGCCGATCGACACTTCGGACAAGGCGGAGCTGCCGGGGGGATGGGCGGGCGGCTCGGAGGCGACCGGCAGTGGGGCGGTGTATGCCGTGTCCAAGGCGGGGTCCGCTGTGGTGGTGTCCACGGACCAGAAGCAGACGATCAAGGCCAAGCAGGTGGCCAAGCAGGCGATTGCCGCCCTCGGGTTGTGAGTGAGGGCGGCAATCGAGGGTTTGCTGTCTGCTAGTGATGGACGGCCTGGGCGGCGTGGGCGCCGGTGATGGCGCGAACCTCCATCTCGGCGTACTTGGCCTCGTTGGCCCGGTCCTTGCCCAGCACGGTGCCGAGGTAGCCGAGCAGGAACGACAGGGGGATGGAGACCAGGCCCGGGTTGCTCAGCGGGAACCAGTCGAAGTGAGCCGAAGGGAAGATCGACGTCTTCGCGCCGGAGACGACCGGGGAGAAGACGATCAGACCCACGGTGATGATGACGCCGCCGTAGATGCTCCAGAGTGAGCCGGTGGTGTTGAACCGCTTCCAGAACAGCGTGTAGAGAATCGTCGGCAGGTTGGCCGACGCAGCGATGGCGAAGGCCAACGCCACCAGGAAGGCGACGTTCTGGCCGTTGGTGGCGATGCCGCCGACGATGGCGACCAGACCGATCACCACGGCCGCCCAGCGGGCCACCTTGACCTCGGCCTTGGCCGCGCTCCGGTCACCCTTCTTGATCACGTTGACGTAGATGTCGTGGGCGAACGACGCCGACGCGGTGATGGTGAGACCGGCGACGACGGCCAGAATCGTGGCGAAGGCGACGGCGGCGATGAGGCCGAGCAGGACCGGACCACCCAGGGCCAGTGCCAGCAGTGGGGCGGCCGAGTTGACCTTGCCGGGCGCGGCGTTGATCGTCTCCGGGCCGACGAGCGCGCCGGCGCCGTAGCCGAGCACCAGGGTGAACAGGTAGAAGATGCCGATCAGCACGATCGCCCAGACCACGGAGCGCCGGGCCTCCTTGGCCGTCGGCACCGTGTAGAAGCGCATCAGCACGTGCGGCAGGCCGGCGGTGCCGAGCACCAGGGCGAGGCCGAGGGACAGGAAGTCCAGCCGGGAAGCGCCGGTGGCGCCGTACTGCTTGCCCGGGCCGAGCAGCGCCTCGCCGGTCTTGCCGCCGTGCGCGACGGCGTCGCCGAGCAGCGCCGACAGGTTGAAGCCGTAGTGGCCGAGCACCCAGACGGTCATCACGAAGGCGCCGATGATGAGCAGCACCGCCTTGATGATCTGCACCCACGTGGTGCCGCGCATGCCGCCGACCAGCACGTAGACGATCATGATGACGCCGACCACGGCCACCACCAGGGCCTGGCCCGTGCCACTGGACACACCGAGCAGCAGGGCCACCAGGCCGCCGGCGCCGTTCATCTGCGCCAGCAGATAGAAGAACGAGACGGCCAGCGTGGAGATGGCGGCGGCGGTGCGCACCGGGCCCTGCTTCATCCGGAAGCTGAGCACGTCGGCCATGGTGAACCGGCCGGTGTTGCGCAGCAGCTCGGCCACCAGCAGCAGCGCGACCAGCCACGCCACCAGGAAGCCGATGGAGTACAGGAAGCCGTCGTAGCCATAGATCGCGATCGCGCCGGCGATGCCGAGGAACGACGCGGCCGACAGGTAGTCGCCGGACAGCGCGACGCCGTTCTGCGGGCCGGTGAACGCGCGGCCGGCGGCGTAGAAGTCGGTTGCTGTCTTGTTGTTCCGGCTGGCCCGGAACACGATCACCAGGGTGATCAGCACGAAGACGGCGAAGATGGAGATGTTCAGCGTCGGGTTGCTGCCCTCGACGCCCGCGGCCAACACCTTCACGGCTGCTCCCCCTCGATCTCGTGCCGGATCTTCTCGGCGGCGGGGTCCACGACCCGGTTGGCGAACCGGACGTACAGGCCGGTGATCACGAAGGTGGAGACGAACTGGAGCAGGCCGAACAGCAGCCCGACGGTGATGTTGCCGAACAGCTTTGTCGACATGAAGCCGTGGGCGTAGTCGGCGAGCAGGACGTACAGCAGATACCAGGCCAGGAACAGCCCGGCCATCGGGAACACGAAACCGCGCAGCCGGCGGCGCAGCTCGGCGAAGTCAGGACTGGCCTGTACCTCGCTCCAGTCGGTCGCGGCCGGCGTCGGCGCGGCGGCGGAGTCTTCGGTGGTGCCCACGGCAACCTCCCGGACGGGGGTAGTTACCCGCCGCAACCTAGGAGATCCAGATCACATCGGCAGCCCTCAATCGGGCATAAGCGACCAGCGGGGCGACCGGGCCCTGGGAACGGTGTCGTTTCCGCGACGAACGGCGACCGGGCCGGGCGGAACGGGAAACCGCCCCGACCCCGCTGGTCAGCGGGGTCGGGGCGGCATCGGCCCTACTTCTTGTCCGCGGTCTTCGGCGCCTCGTGGCCGTTGCGGGCCGGCTCGGGCACGTGGACCGAGCCCGGCGGGTCCTCGCGCACGTCCTGCAGCCGCACCTCGCGCGGCCGCCGGGACAGCACGACAACCGCCGTCGCCCCGCCCGCGACCACCAGACCGACCAGCCACGGCCAGCGGCGGCGACGCTTGGTCGGCCGCGGGTCGACGGTGTCGGCCAGGTCCTCGGCGACCTTGCGGGCCTGCTTGCGGATCTGGTTGGCGTTGCGCACGGCCTCGGCTCGCGCCTTGCCCGTGGTCCGCTTGAGATCCTTGCGCGCCTGGTCCGCGGTGCGCTGGAGGTCTCTGCGGGCCTGCTTGGCCATCCTGCGGGCGGCCTTGCGGGTCGGTTTGAACTCCTCGCCGGCGAAATCCACCAGCTCGTGCGTCTTCTCGATGCCGGCCTGACCGGCGCGAGCGGCCTGCCGACGAGCGGCACGCACCGCCCGGCCGACCGCCTCGCCCGCCTTCGCGCCGGCCTCGGTCATGGTCTCGACCTCGTCCATCTGCTGCTCCAAGCCCTGCCGATCGGTACCGATCTGACCGATCCAGTCTGCCCCTCCCGCCGCGATCCCGCCGTGGATGGCACGATGGCGTCGTGGCTGACAACGACATCGTCGGGGCGACCCTGCACACCACGCAGGGCGACATCCGCCTCTACCTCTTCCCGAACCACGCCCCGAAGACCGTCCGCAACTTCGTCGGGCTGGCCGAGGGCACCAAGGACTACTCCACCCAGAACGCTCGTGGCGAGAAGACGGGGCCGTTCTACGACGGGTCCGTGTTCCACCGCGTGATCGCCGGCTTCATGCTCCAGGGCGGCGACCCGACCGGCACCGGCCGGGGCGGCCCCGGCTACCAGTTCGAGGACGAGTTCCACTCCGAGCTGGTCTTCAACAAGCCGTACCTGCTGGCCATGGCCAACGCCGGGCCCGGCACCAACGGCTCGCAGTTCTTCATCACCGTGGGCCCGACCCCGCACCTCAACCGCCGGCACACCATCTTCGGCGAGGTGCGTGACGAGGAGTCCCGCAAGGTCGTCGACGCGATCGGCAACACGGCGACCGACCGCAGCGACCGACCGCTGACCGAGGTCGTCATCGAGAAGATCACGATCGACCGCGGCTGACATGACCGCGCCGTACGGGCAGCCGACTGACGCGCTGCCCGCGTGCTATCGGCACCCAGGTCGGCACACCGGGCTGCGGTGCACCCGGTGTGACCGGCCGACCTGCCCGGAATGCCTTCGTGACGCCTCGGTCGGCCAGCAGTGCGTCGAGTGCGTGAACGAAGGCAACCAGGCCACGCGCCAGAAGGTCACCGTGGCCGGCGCGCGGCTGGTCCGGCAGCCGGTGCTGGTTTACGCGCTGATCGCGGCCAACGTGGCCATCTACGTGATCACCGCGCTGCAGGCCGGAAGTTTCGCCAACAACAGCGACTCGCCGCTGTTCGCCGAGTGGGTGACGTGGCCGCGGGCGGCCGCGCTCAACGGCCAGTGGTGGCGGGTCGTCACCGGCGGCTTCCTGCACTACGGCTTCATCCACATCGCGGTGAACATGCTGTCGCTGTGGATGATCGGCCGGGACATGGAGCGGATCCTCGGCCGGGTGCGGTTCGCCGCGGTGTACTTCCTGGCCCTGATCGGCGGCTCGATCGCGGTGATGCTGTTCTCCGACCCGGACACCGGGGCGGCCGGCGCCTCCACCGCGCTCTACGGCCTGATGGGCTGCTACCTGGTCGCCGTGGTCCGGCTCAAGCTCAATCCGCGTCCCATCCTGATCACGCTCGCGCTGAACGTGTTCCTCACGTTCAGCCTGCCCGGTATCTCGATCACCGGTCACTTCGGCGGCCTGGTCGTCGGTGCGATCGCGATGGCCGCGCTGGTCTACACGCCGGACAAGAACCGGACCTGGTGGCAGGCGGGCGCGCTGGTGGCGCTGTTCGTGGTGTTGGTGCTGATCTACGTGACCAGGGCGCAGCAGCTGCTGTCAGCCCTGGGGCCAGGGTCGTAGCGCCTGGAGCTGCTCGACGACGTCGGCCGGATCTTCGCCGAGGTCCAACTGGCCCAGCACGATCAGGCCGTCGTCGTGCAGCACCGTCAGCTCGACCGTCGAGGTGACGCGGCCGAGGCGCCGGCCGTGGGCCAGCCGGATCCGCACCTCGGGCCAGGTCCAGCTGCGGCTGGACAGGAAGCCGCGCACCGTCACGCCCTGCTCGTCGGCCCGCAGCCGTGGCCGCGCGACGGTGCCGAACAGCGAGATGGCCGCCAGCATCAGCGCCGCGACGGTCAGCAGCACCTTGCCGGCCGGGTCCTCGCCGACGAAGACCAGCAGCGCCGCGATCGCGGTGAGCACCCAGCCGATGCCGACCAGCGGCGCCTGTGGGGCCCAGCGGTGTTCCGTCGTCGTGGGCTCGCTCATGTGCACGCTCCGGCGCTTGTGCTTTATTGCGCAAAGTTGTCCACAGGAGTTGTCCCCAGTGGGGATGACTTACACGCGTGTCGTTCGATGACCATGCGGTGAACTGGGCGAACGACGGGGTAACAGACGACGACCCGGACGTGTCACGCCCGGGTCGTCGTCACGCGTGGTGAGCGGCGGTCAACGCCACCGCATCGTCATCAGCAGCCCGATGATCATCAGCGCGAAGCCGATCAGGAAGTTCCACGACCCGAGCGACTCCATCACCGGAATACCGGTCGGGACCAGGTAGTACGCCACCAGCCACGCCAAGCCGAGCAGCATCATGCCGAGCATGACCGTCACGTACACCGGGTGGGACGGGCCGACTGCCTTCACCTTGACCGGCGTGCGCCGGTCGGTCGGTGGCGTGTAGACGGTCTTCTTGCGGACCTTCGACTTGGGCATCTTTCCTCGCCTGACCTCGCGCGTGAGGCATCGGTGGCTGCGCGGGCAACCACTGCCAGGGGTAACACGTTAACGTAAACGAGGATGCCAGCGAACCACTAGTTGAGGTCAGGGGCACAGGAGGAGCACACGTGAGCTACGACCCGCCGCCGGCTGCGGGACGTCCGGCCGGTTGGCGCCCCCGTCCTGCGCCCGAACAGCCCACCGCGTTCCTCCCGAAGATCGACGTTCTTCACCCGGGACCGCTGGGCAGGCAGTTCATCCCCGAGTCGGACGAGGACGACACCGGCCGGATCGGCCCGGAGATCGGCGACGACCCGGCGGAGTCGCCCCCGCCGCCCAAGGACACCGCTCGCACGGTCGTCCGCTCGTTCGGCGAGCTGTTCATCACCGCCGGCATGGTGATCCTGCTGTTCGTGGTCTACGAGGTGTACTGGACCGACCTGATCTCCGCGGGCAAGCAGAACCAGGCCACGTCCTCGCTCGACACCCAGTGGAAGGACCAGGACACGGTCGGCGGGCCGCAGCGCGGCACCCACTACGACCTGGCCGAGGGCAAGGGCTTCGCCAAGATCTACGTGCCGGCGCTCGGCGCCGACTACCACTTCACCATCGTCGAGGGCACCACCGACGCCGACCTGGACATCGGCCCCGGCCACTACGTCGGCTCCGCGCTGCCCGGGCAGCCCGGCGACTTCGCGGTCGCCGGCCACCGCGTCGGCAAGGGCGCGCCCTTCAACGACCTGGACCTGGTCAGCTCGTGCGACGCCGTCGTGGTGGAGACCGAGACCGACTGGTTCGTCTACCGGATGCTGCCCACCACCGACGAGGTCGCCGGCTGGGCCGCGGGCAAGGGCGCGCAGCCGCAGTGCAAGGGCGTCGCCCCGCTCGGCGGCCCGTATGCGGGACTGGTCGGACAGGAGACGGTGCTGCCGTCACAGGGCGATGTCATCGCCCCCGTGCCGCACAAGCAGGACCTCCAGCTGCCGGCCGGCCAGCAGGCCTCGCTGATGACGCTGACCACCTGCACGCCGAAGTTCTCCGCGTCGCACCGGCTGATCCTGCACACCGTGCTGACCAACCAGTACGCCAAGGACCCGAAGCAACCGGACAAGGTCCCGCCGGAGCTGAAGGAGACCGACTGACGTGTACGGCTGGATCTGGCGGCACCTGCCGGGACCGACCGCGGCCAAGATCGCGGAGGCCACCGTGCTGGTGTTGGGCATCGTCGCGTTGCTGATGTTCGTCGTATTCCCGTGGGTAGAGCCGCTCCTGCCCTTCAACCAGGTGACAACGGGGTAGTTTCACATCATGCGTGTCCTGGTCGTCGACAACTACGACAGCTTCGTCTATAACCTCGTGCAGTACCTGGCGCAGCTCGGCGCCGAGTGCGTCGTGCGGCGCAACGACGTCGTGCAGCTGTCCGACGTCGACGCCGCGGACGGGGTGCTCATCAGCCCAGGTCCGAGCACGCCCGAACGAGCCGGCGCCAGCATGGATGTCATCCGCTACTGCGCCGAGAAGCGCGTGCCGGTGCTGGGCGTCTGCCTCGGGCACCAGGCCATCGGCGTTGTCTTCGGCGGCACCGTCGACCGGGCCCCCGAGCTGCTGCACGGCAAGACCAGCCTCGTGGAGCACGCCGGCGTCGGCGTACTGAACGGAGTGCCGTCGCCGTTCGTCGCGACCCGCTACCACTCGCTGACCGTGCTGCCCGAGACGGTGCCGGCCGAGCTGGAGGTCACCGGCCGCACCGAGACCGGCATCGTGATGGCCATGCGGCACCGCGAGCTGCCCATCGAGGGCGTGCAGTTCCACCCGGAGTCCGTGCTGACCGACGGCGGGCACCGCATGCTGGCCAACTGGATGGGCGCCGCCGGTTTCCCGGTCGCCCCCGAGCGCGTCAACGAGCTGGAGGCCGGCATGCGCCGCCTGGCCGCGGCCGCCGCCACCGGCTGAACCCGGACACACAAAAGGGCCCGGCAACAGCCGGGCCCTTTTGTGTGTCAGTGGTTGGTCGTCGACGTCGGCGGACCGCTCGTCAGCTGATAGACCTGGATCTGGATGGTCTGGTTGATGCCGACCGCCGCGTCCACGTCCGGGCTGAACGACTCGATGGTGCCGGCCGGCTTGGTGATGTCCACGTCGGTCGTCTGGCTGAACTGGCCCTTCCAGCCGAGCTGCGCCAGCTGGCTCTGAGCGGCGGAGACCGTCAACCCCGTCAGATTGGGCATCTTGAACTGGTCACCCAGCGACACGGTCAGCGTGACGGTGCTGTTCGGGGCGGCCTTGCTGCCACCGGACGGGCTCTGGCTCAGCACCTGGTCCTTGGTCTGGGGGCTGGACTTGTTCGACCGCGCGACGGTGAAGCCGGCCTTCTCCAGGTTGCTCTTGGCCACGTCGAAGGGCTGGCCGGTCTGGTCCGGCACGTTCACCTGGTCCGGGCCCTTGCCGATGACCAGCGTGATGGTCGCGCCCTCGGACACCTGCGAGCCGACCGGCGGGTTGGTCGAGCTGACCTTGCCGATGAGCTTCGGGTCGTCCACGGTCTCGGTGGTGGTGGCCGGCGCGACCGCGAGCTTGCGGCTCTGCAGGTCCTTGGTCGCGTCCTCCTGCGACTTGCCCGACTCGTCCGGCAGCGCGAAGGTGTTCGGCGACTTGCCCACCGTCAGCTTGATCGTGGTCGTCTTGTCCACGTTCTGGCCCGCGCCCGGATCCTGCTTGATGACGTTGCCGATCTGGTCGGCGGTGCACGGCGGCGTCGAGCCGTCCGTCGTGGGCGCGCAGATCACGTAGGAGATCTGCGGGCTGGTGAAGCCCTTGTCCCGCAGCGCCTGCTGGGCCGCCGGCAGCTGCATGCCCTCGACCTTGGGCACCTCGACGTTGGCGCTGCTGTTGCCGCTGTTGTTGCCACCCAGGAAAATCGTGGTCAGCCACGCGGCAAGGGCCAGCACGGCGATGCAGATCAGCACCACGCCGGCGATGGTCAGCGCCCGCTTGCGGCGGGCCTTGCGCTCGGCCTCCTCGTCGGCCTCGAAGTCGTACGCGTCGTACTCGGGCTCCTCCGACGCCGGGGCCGGGCGGTGGCGGCCGGTGACGACCTGGGTCCGGGCGCCGTTGCCGTTGCCCATGAACGCGGTCCGCTCCTCGGCCGTCATCACGGCCGGCGCGGACGGGCGCTGCCCGGACAGCACGCGCACCAGGTCGGCCCGCATCTCGGCGGCCGACTGGTAGCGGTTGGCCGGGCCCTTGGCCATGGCCTTGAGCACGATCGAGTCCAACGCCGGCGTCACCTGCGGGTTGACCGAGGACGGCGACGGCGGCTCCTCCCGCACATGCTGGTAGGCCACCGCGACCGGGGAGTCGCCGGTGAACGGCGGCTGGCCGGTCATCAGCTCGAACAGCACGCAGCCGGCGGCGTACACGTCGGAGCGGGCGTCGACCGCCTCGCCCCGCGCCTGCTCCGGCGACAGGTACTGCGCGGTGCCGATGACGGCGGCGGTCTGCGTGACGGCGGCCTGACCGTCGTGGATGGCGCGGGCGATGCCGAAGTCCATCACCTTCACCGCGCCGGTCTTGGTGATCATGATGTTGGCCGGCTTGACGTCCCGGTGGATGATGCCGTGCCGGTGGCTGAAGTCCAGCGCCGCGCAGACGTCGGCCATGACCTCCATGGCCCGCTTGCCCGACAGCGGCCCCTGGGTCTTGACGATGTCCCGCAGCGTGCGCCCGTCCACGTACTCCATGACGATGTAGGGCAGCGGGCCGTACTCGGTCTTGGTCTCGCCGGTGTCGTACACGGCGACGATCGCGGGGTGGTTGAGGGCGGCGGCGTTCTGCGCCTCGCGGCGGAAGCGCTCCTGGAACTGCGGATCCCGGGCGAGGTCGGCGCGCAGAACCTTGACCGCGACATCCCGGCCGAGTCGGACGTCGCGGCCTTTGTGGACCTCCGACATTCCACCGTAGCCGAGGGTCTCGCCCAGTTCGTAACGGTTGGAGAGCAGTCGCGGAGTGCTCATCGGTGCGTCGTCTCGTTCCTCGTCAACAGTCGTCCCATCATGCTCCTGCCGCCCGCCTCAGCCACCGGGCCCCCGTCCAGCGCAGATGACCGTCCCCAGACATCGGTCCTGTGCCGGGCGGTCGCCCGTGAGCTCGGCCGTGGTCGGCCTTCCAGTGCCCTCGGTCCCCGCACCCGAGCGCTGCCATTCGCGAATCCCCCAGACCGCGAGCAGACTCACCAGAATCACCACCAACAACGCAAGCAGGACCCACAGCCCGGTCCGGTTCGGTCTGGGCTGCGGCGGCGGTCCCAGCAGAAAGGTACCGGTGCCCGGCCCCACCGGAGCACCCGATGGGGGGACCTGGGGTGGAACCACCGGAATGGCCCCCGGCGGATACGTCGGCGGACCGCCCTGCGGCGGCCGGTGCTGCTGCATCGGGATCGCCATCACCAGACCCGAGGGGGTCGGCAGCGGCAGCCCGGCGCGCACCGCGCCCGCCGCCGCGGCGAACTCGCCGCCGTTGCGGTAGCGCTGCCGCGGGTCCTTCACCAGTGTCGCCTCGACCAGCGCCCGCACACCCGGCGGCACGTCCGGCGGCAGCGGCGGCGGCACCTCCCGGATGTGCATCATCGCGACCGTGACGGCGTTCTCCGACAGGAACGGCCGCCGGCCGGCCAGGCACTCGTAGCCGACGACGGCCAGCGCGTACACGTCGCTGGCCGGCTCGGCCTCCTGCCCGACGGCCTGCTCGGGCGCGATGTAGTGGGCGGTGCCCATCACCATGCCGGACCGGGTCACCGGCGCGGCGTCGGCCGCCTTCGCGATGCCGAAGTCGGTCAGCTTCACCTTGCCGTTCGGGCCGACCAGGATGTTGCCGGGCTTCACGTCCCGGTGCACGTAGCCCCGCTCGTGCGCGGCCTGCAGCGCCGCCCCGCACTGCTGGAGCAGGTCGAGCGTGCGGTCCGGGGTCAGCCGGCCCTGGCTGGACAGGATCGCGGCCAGCGGCTCGCCGGCCACCAGCTCCATCACCAGGTAGGCGGTGTCCTCCGGGCCGTCCGGCTCCGACGCCGTCTCGCCGTAGTCGTGCACCGCGGCGATGCCGGGGTGGTTGAGCGAGGCCGTGGTCCGCGCCTCCGTGCGGAACCGGTGCAGGAACTCGGGGTCGCCGGACAACTCGGGCTTGAGCACCTTCACCGCGACGGCGCGGTCCAGCCGGGAGTCGGTCGCCTCCCACACCTCGCCCATGCCGCCGACGGCGATGCGCCGGGCCAACCGGTACCGGTCGGCGAGCAGCTGCCCGGTGGTGAGCATCCTCAGCCTCCCCCGGCCAGGTAGGCGTTGATGGTCGCACGGCCGACGCCGGCGGCCACGGAACTGCCGGTGGCGGCCAGGCCGCGGTCGCCGCCGTTCTCCACCACTACGCACACGGCGATCTGCGGGTTGTCGGCCGGCGCGAACGCCACGTACCAGGCGTGCGGCGGGGTGTTCTTGGGGTCGGTGCCGTGCTCGGCGGTGCCGGTCTTCGAGGCGATCTTGATGTTGGCCTGCTTGCCGGCGCCCCCGGTGTGCTGCTCCGACAGCAGCATCATGGCCTTGACCTGGTCGGCGATGTCCTTGGGCAGCGCCGGGCCGCCCGGGGCCTCCTGCGCCGAGAAGCTGGAGATCGACGACATGTCCGGGGCCAGGATGTTCTTCACCAGCTGCGGCTGCATGCGCACGCCGCCGTTGGCGATGGTCGCGGCCACCATGGCGTCCTGGATCGGGGTCAGCTTCACGTCACGCTGGCCGATGCCGCTCTGGAACAGCGCCGCCTCGTCCGGGATGGAGCCGACGGTCGAGGTGGCCACCGGCAGCGGCACGGTCAGGTCGGTCTGCCCGATGCCGAACTTGGCCGCCTGCTGGATCAGGTTGTCCTTGCCGACCTTGCCGGCCAGCGTGGAGAACGCCGTGTTGCAGGAGTACTCGATGGCGATCGAGACCGAGACCTGGCCGTTGGTGGCCTCGGGGCAGGTCTCGTTGGCGAAGTTGGACAGTGTGGTGCTGGTGCCGGGCAGGGTGATCGTCGGATCGGCCGGCAGGTTCTTGGTGTTGGCGTCGTCGATGCCGTTGGCCAGCGCGGCCGAGGCCACCACCAGCTTGAAGGTGGAGCCCGGCGGCAGCGTCTCCTGGGTGGCCCGGTTCAGCGCCGACTTGTTCGGGTCGTCGTTCAGCTTGGAGATGGTGTCGCGCTGGGTGGTGTTGTCGTGCGCGGCCATCGGGTTCGGGTCGAACGACGGCGTGCTCACCATGGCCAGGATCTCGCCGGTCGACGGCTTGATCGCCACCACCGCGCCGCTGAAGCTCTTGGCCGTCATGCCGGCGTAGGCGGCGTCCTGGGCCTTGGGGTCGATGGTCAGCTGCACGTTGCCGCCGCGCGGGTCCCGGCCCGTGATCAGGTCGGAGAGCCTGCGCACGAACAGCTTCGACGAGGAGCCGTTGAGCACGTCGTCCTCGGCCCGCTCGATGCCGGTCGCGCCGAACTGCGACGAGTAGTAGCCGGTGACCGGGGCGTACTCGGGGCCGTTCTTGTAGACGCGCAGGTAGTGCTGGGCGTCCTTGGTCTCCACCGAGTTGGCCAGGATGGTGCCGGAGGCGCTGACGATCTGGCCGCGCTGTCGGCCGTACTCCTCCAGCACGCTGCGGTTGTTGCTCGGATCGTTGGCGTACGTGTCGGCGTTGATCACCTGCACGTAGGTCAGGTTGGCCAGCAGGAGCAGGACCATCACCATCATGGCGAGGCCGACCCGGCGAAGTGGCTTGTTCACGTCGGTCGCTCCACGAGGACGGTGCTTGCCTCGGCGATCGGCGCCTGCGGCTTGGGACGGCTGGCCTGCGGGCGGCGCGCGGCGTCGGAGATCCGCAGCAGCAGTGCCACGATGACGTAACTGGCCAGCAGGGACGAGCCGCCGGCGGACAGGAACGGCGCGGTCAGGCCGGTCTCCGGGATGAGCTTGCTGACGCCGCCGATGACCACGAACATCTGCCACATCAGCAGGAAGGACAGGCCGCCGGCCAGCAGCTTGCCGAAGGTGTCGCGCACCGCCAGCCCGCTGCGCAGGCCGCGCAGCGCCAGCAGCATGTAGATGACGATCATCGCGGCCAGGCCGATGAAGCCCAGCTCCTCGCCGAACGCGGTGACGATGAAGTCGCTGCTGACCACCGGCACCAGTTCCGGGTGCCCGGCGCCGAGGCCCGCGCCGGCCATGCCGCCGCTGCCCAGGCTCACCAGCGACTGGACCATCTGGTAGCCGGTGTCGCCCCGATCGGCGAACGGGTCGATCCAGTTCGCCACGCGCTGCTGCACGTGGACGAACATGCGGTCGGCCAGCGTGGCGCCGCCCATGAACAGCACGATGCCGATCCACACCCAGGCGGATCGCTCGGTGGCCAGGTAGACCATGGCCAGCACCGTGCCGAAGAACATCAGCGAGGCGCCCAGCTCGGTCTCGATCATCAGGACCAGGATCGCGATCGCCCAGGCGATCAGCAGCGGGCCGAGGTCACGCGGGCGAGGCAGCTCCAGGCCGAGGACCTTGCGGCCGGCGATGGTGAACAGGTCCCGCTTGGCCACCAGGAACGCGGCCACGAACAGGATGATCAGCACCTTGGCGAACTCGCCCGGCTGGATCGACACCGGGCCGATGATGATCCACAGCTTGGCCCCGCCGACACAGGAGATGCTGCACGGCAGCACGCCCGGCAGCACCAGCAGCACCAGGCCGACCAGGCCGAAGGTGTAGCCGTAGCGGGACAGCGTCCGGTGGTCCTTCACGCCCCACAGCACCGCGACCATCGCGACCAGCGACAGCGCGGTCCAGAGCAGCTGTTTGGGGGCCGCGTTGGAGTAGCCGTGCCCGCTCTCGAGGGCGAGCTGGGCCAGCGCCGGGTCCAGCCGGTACAGCATCGCGATGCTCAGGCCGTTGAGCAGCCCCGCGCACGGCAGGATCAGCGGATCCGCGTACGGCGCGAACTTGCGCACCGCCAGGTGCGCCACCCCGAACAGCGCCGCGTAGCCGGCGATGTAGAGCAGGATCTCCGGCTTCAGCTTCTGGGACTGGTTCTCCGAGATCAGCACGAAGGCGAGCACGACAAGGCCCAGCCCGAACCCGAGCAGCGCGAGCTCGGTGCCACGGCGGGTCGGTGTGGCGGGCGACGACGACGAACCCGGCGCACTCATGTGCGTGGTCGCCGCGCCCAGCACACCGGGCGGGAGGGCCATCAGCCCACCTTCCTACAGTTCTTGCCCGGCTGCTGCGATGCGCTGGTCAGCGTGGGTGTGGTGCTGGTCGTGCTGCCGGCGACAGCGCTGCCGGAGGCGCTGGTGCCCGTGGTGGAGGTCGCGGTCGTCGACGTGGCCGTGGACGCCGGATCCGCGGTGCACGTGGGCAGCAGCGCGCCCAGCCACAGCCGCCGCACCGCCTCCCGCGCGCCGTCCATGCCCGGCTTCTCCGGGATCACGCCCTTGCGCACGTCCTCCCGCGCCGACTCCTGGAGCTCGTCCAGGGTCAGCGACTTGCAGCCGGCCTCCTCCGGGGCGAGGCACGACGTCTCCGCGACGCGGTGCAGCGGAATGCCCAGCACCGGGCCCCCGCGCACCCCCTCGAAGATCGCGACATGGTTGTCGTCGGTGGCGCCCACGTAGTACTGGCCGAGCACCCACCACACGGTGCCGCCCGCGCCCAGCCCCAGCACGATTAGGATCGCCACGATCCAGACGAGTAACCGGACCCGCTTGCGATTCCTCGCCTTGGGGTCCGGTGTTGGTCCTACCTGCGCCATCGGCTGTGGCGGCGGCGTCCGTGGCGCGGTTATCGCGCCGGCCCGGGACGCCGGAGAGTCGGGCGGCGGCTGATCGCTGCTGCCGTCCCCGGCCGCCCCGCCCACGATGGGCGCGTCGTCGCCGTAGTCGACGTCGACCACGTCGGCGATGATCACCGTCACGTTGTCCGGGCCGCCGGCCTTGAGCGCCAGCTCGATCATCCGATCCGCGCAGGCCTGCGGGTCCGGGATCAGGATGGCCTCGGCCAGCGTCTCGTGGCTGACGTAGGAGCACAGGCCGTCCGAGCACAGCAGGTACCGGTCGCCGGCGCGGGCCTCCCGGACGGCCAGGCTCGGCTCCACCTCGTGGCCGGTCAACGCGCGCAGCAGCAGCGAGCGCTGCGGGTGCACGTTGGCCTCCTCCTCGGTGATGCGGCCCTCGTCGATCAGCGACTGGACGAACGTGTCGTCGTGCGTGATCTGGGTGAACTGGCCGCCGCGCTGGAGGTAGGCGCGCGAGTCGCCGACGTGCACCAGCCCGAGCCGGTTGCCGGAGAAGAGCACCGCGGTCAGCGTGGTGCCCATCCCGTCGAGGTCGGGGTCGTGCGACACCAGCTCGGCGATGGCGCCATTGCCCTCCAGCACCGCACCGCGGAGCTGGTCGAGCAGGTCGTCGCCGGGCTCGTCGTCGTCGAGCGGGGCCAGGGCGGCGACAACCACCTTGCTGGCCACCTCCCCGGCGGCGTGGCCGCCCATGCCGTCGGCAAGGGCGAGGAGTCGTGGGCCCGCGTAGACGGAGTCCTGGTTGTTGGCTCGAACCAGGCCCCGGTCACTGCGGGCGGCGTAGCGGAGGACGAGGGTCATGTGCGCAGCTCGATCACTGTCTTGCCGATGCGGATCGGGGCACCGAGCGGGACCCGGAGGGGTGCCGTGACCTTCGCCCGGTCTAGGTATGTTCCGTTCGTGGAGCCAAGATCCTCCACGTACCAGTCGCTGCCACGCAGCGACAGCCTCGCGTGTCGTGTCGACGCGAAATCGTCATCGAGCACAAGGGTCGAGTCGTCGGCCCGGCCGATCAGGATCGGTCTGCCGTCGAGCGAGATGCGGGTGCCCGTGAGCGCCCCGTGGGTGACCACAAGCTGTCTGGCCGTCTTCCCCTTGGCCGACTGCTTGCCACCCTTGCGGAACCCTCCGGGCACCGCGACTCTCAACCCCGACGCGGCATAGATGTCCGATCGGACCACGCGCAGCGCGGCCAGCACGAACAACCAGAGCAGGGCGAGAAACCCTGCTCTGGTTAGCTGCAACACCAGCTCTGGCACCTGTAGTGACCGCTCCCGCCCGACCTCGTACCCGCCCGCGACCGCCTCAGCCCTGCGTGCGGAACACGAGTGACGAGTGGCCGACCCGGACGACGTCGCCGTCCGCGAGCTGCCAGGTCTGCACCGGGGTGCCGTTCACCGTGCTGCCGTTCGTGGAGCCGAGATCCGCGAGCATCGCACTCTGACCATCCCAGGTGATCTCCAGGTGCCTCCTGGAGACCCCCGTGTCGGGCAGTCGGAAGTCCGCGTCCTGGCCGCGGCCCACCACGTTGCCACCCTGCTTCAGGTTGTACGTGCGGTTGGAGCCGTCGTCCAGCTGCAGGACCGCGGTGATCTGGCGCGGGCCCGGCGGCGGCCCGGGAGGGGCGCCGTAGGGATCCTGCTGGCCGTAGCCGCCCTGCTGCTGGCCGTACTGGTCGTAACCAGCCTGCTGCTGACCGTAGCCACCCTGCTGGCCGTACGGGTCGTAGCCACCGCCCTGCTGCGGATAACCGCCGCCCTGCTGCGGGTAGCCCTGCTCGTAACCGCCGCCGCCCTGCTGGGGGTAGCCCTGCTCGTAGCCGCCACCCTGCTGCGGATAACCGCCGCCCTGCTGCGGGTAGCCCTGCTCGTAACCGCCGCCCCCACCCTGCTGCGGGTAGCCCTGCGGGTCGTAACCGCCGCCCTGCTGCTGGCCGTACTGGTCGTACCCGCCCTGCGGCTGCTGCTGTGGTTGCTGCGGCTGCTGCTGCGGATAACCGCCGCCCTGCTGCGGGTAGCCCTGGTCATAGCCGTAACCCTGCTGACCCTGGTGCTGACCGTAGGGGTCCTGCGGGGGGTACTGGCCTGGTGGCTGGCTCATGGATCGGTCTCCTGCGTTGCGAGGTGGTGCTGGCCGTCGTACGTCAGGGTCGACGGACGAGTTGGTTCGGAACTGTCCCGTGTGCAGCGCGTCGGAGCGCTCCAGGGAGACTACGACGTCACCATAGGTATCCCATCCGTGCTCTGCGAGGTGCTCGCGGACGCAGTCCTCGAGCAGCTCCGATATGCGCTGTTCGTCCTGCTCGGCACCCGCCAAACGGTCGTGGTCGGCTGCGCCGAGCACCACGCGGTAACTGTTCGGCGCTAGCAGCCTGTCACCGGCGAGCTCCTTGACGTTCAGCTCGGCCTCGCGCTGCAGCGCCTGCGCCACCTCCTGCGGCACGACGCTGCCGCCGAACACGCGTGCGAAGGCGTTGCCCACAGCGCCCTCAAGTCGGCGCTCGAAGCGCTGCACGCGTCCCACGGCTGTTCCTCTCGCTACGGACTTCCTGACTCGATCGTATCCGGGCCCGCGAGGTGCGACACGGTCCAATTAGGAGACGGAGCCGCACCCGTGCTAGTGTTTCTCCCGTCACCGAGGGCGAGTGGCGGAATGGCAGACGCGCACGGTTCAGGTCCGTGTGTCCGAAAGGACGTGGGGGTTCAACTCCCCCCTCGCCCACTCGAAAATGGGGTTCCCCGTTTCCAGCATGCTGGAAACGGGGTTTTCTCGTTTTTTATGCTGGGGCTCGCGCCCCAGACCCCCGGGCAGGGCGGGCTTCGCCCCCCTGCACCCCCCCAATATGGGGTGCTGGCTGGTGAAGGTGCTGGTCGTGGCGTGGTGGGCGTGGTGGGGCGTGGTCGTTCCGGGGGGTGGGCGCCGGCGGCTCTGCGCGAGCCGCCGGGGCGTCCTGTCATTTCCCACAGCCCTGACATGGGCTTTTCCGATTACTTGCTACTCGCTATCTAAAAAGCGGGTGTGAAGTACTGCTAATGGGTGATGTCGGTCACTTATTGGCGAGCGGGGGACTGCTGGGGAAGGTGGGGATTGGCGGCGGCCAGGACGCGCTGCCAGGCGAGCCAGGGGGAGGCGGCGGCGCGCCAACCCGGCGAGGACAACTCGAGTGGACCATCCGGGGCGGGCTCGGGGCGCAGGGCCAGGACGGGCTCGGTCGACGCTGGGTGCATGGGGCAGCGCGGAGCGTGCGGATCGGCGACGACGAGGCCGGCCGCGTCGAAGTAGCGCACGTGATGTCCATCGCCGGGAAGACCGAAAAGCGGGTGCAGAAGAAGGCGGGCCACCCGCCCGAGTGACGGCTGCCCGGCCCACTCGACGTGAGTCGTCTCGCAGCCGCGAGACCACGGGGTGAGCCACAGGGCGTCGCCGAAGATGCGGGCGCGGCGCAACAGCGCGCTGTTCAGGGCGGCGGGGCCCGGCGCGCGGTGACGGGTGTCGAGGGCGGACCGCTCGGCGTCGGTCAGTGGTGTCGGGTCGTTGCCGAGCCAGCGGAGCTCGCCCAGATCGACCAGGGACTCGGCAAAGGTGAGCGCGGCGACCCACTGGCGGTAGGAGACGTTCGAGAGGTGCACGGTCGCCGAGACGTCGTCCACGAGATAGAGCTCGACGTGGCGGCGATGCAGGCGGGCGCGCAGGCCCGGCACGCCCAGCACCTCGTGGTCGGTGATCCGCGGCAGCAACTCGACCAGCAGCGGGCCGATGGCGCCGCTGTCCAGATGCAGGACCATCTCGTGGGCGTGCGGGCGGATCATGCGGAACACGCGGGCCGGGCGAAGCAGATCCGCCGGCATGCGCAGGTGCAGGTAGTTCACCGCGCGGCCGGCGGCGGTGAAGATCCCCGACTCCAGCTCGCGCTGGCCCTCCGTCGAGGCGTCGGCCAGCAACTCGCGACGCACGTGGGGCGGCGGCGGGGACCACTCGTCATGGCCGAACAGCCGGCCCACGTTGTCGTTGTCCAGGATCTCGTGCAGCTGGACCCGGTCGTCCGGGGTGAGTCGCTGCACGCCCGCGGTGACCGCGGGCAGCAGGCTCGAATCGGTCTCGCCCGTGTACATGCGGCGCAGCAGCGCCAGGCGTCGTACCAAGGACAGTCTGTGTGGCATTCGGGAACCTCGCTCCCTCACCGCCCGGCTCGGCGAAGGGCGCGTGGCAACCGACGTCGAGTTCAAGAACCGCACAATGCAAACAGGAGAGTTGGCAGTAGGCCCAAGTGACCCTTCGGCGACTTCTCATCCACAAGCCGGGTACGGGGATGAACGGCCAACCAGGCATCCGGGAATGCCAGTGACGGACTGTACCGGTTATGTCACCAGGATTGTCCACGCCCCGCGCGGACGAGGCCGACCGAGCGCCGACCGTTCGTCGCAGGCCGGGCCGGGATCCGTGCGACGAACGGTCGCCGTTCACCCGTCCGGCGGCCTGCGCGGCTGGTCAGCGGCATGTGTTCCGCCACTCGCGTGAACGGTACCGGGGCCCGATGCCTGCGCAGATGCACGTGCATCGGGCCGTGAAAGACCACTGGCCGACCGTCGACCGTCCGACGGAGCCGTTCACACGAACGGCAGCACCGCCGGACCGAAGTCGCTTTCCGGGCTCTCGACCGGTCACCGACCGCATGTTGCCGCCAACCGCACACCGCGGCGCACAGCGGAATCCGCGCCGGTCAGACCTGGTACTCCAGTAACCGGAAGAAATCGCGACGGCGAAGTCGTCGAGGCTGATGAGGAGGCGAAGTTCGTGAGCCGCTCCGCTGGCAACACGGCAGCAGTCCACAAGAACGCCAAGACCCTGCCGTCGCGCGCGGTCCCCGCCGTCGAACTCCCGGCACCGCCCGAGGAACTCGCCGCCAAGGCGGTCGAACGACTCGGCTGGAAGGGCGTGCTGCTGCCGCAGCTCACCCTGCTGGGCCGGAAGGTCTTCGTGGTCGCCGAGCTCCTGCCCGACGCGCATGCCGAACGGCTGTGCTTCGGTGTCGGGCCCGTCGTCGACCGCACCACCGTCGCCACGTGGGTGTGGCCCGAGCTGGCCGGCAAGGTTCCGCCGTCCGCCGTGCGCATCGTCGGCGTCCTGGCCGTGGCCAAGCACTGGCGCACCGGCCTCGCCTCCGCCGTTCCCTTCGCGCTGCAGGGCGACGCCGCCGTGGTGCTGCCCTCCTCCGTCGCCCTCACCGACGACTACCTGAGCAACTGCCTGCCGCGGGCGCGCCGCTACGGCCTGTCCATCGTCAGCGCCGACCCCGACGGCACCGTCTCCATGGACCTCGCCGGCACGCCCGAGCACGTCAGCCTGGAGCAGACCGCCGTCACCCGGTGGGTCAACGAGGTCGTCTACGAGCAGGTGCTGGCCACCGCCAGCTGAACTAGTGTCGGACCACATGCGCGTAGTGATCGCCGGCGGACACGGCCAGATCGCCCTCAAGCTCGGACGTCTGCTCTCCGCCCGCGGCGACAGTCCCGTCGGACTGGTGCGCAACCCCGCCCACGTCGACGACCTTCGCGACGCCGGGGCCGACGCCGTGGTGTGTGACCTGGAGTCCATCGCCGTCGACGAGCTCGCCGGGCACCTCAAGGACGCCGACGCCGTCATCTTTGCCGCCGGCGCCGGACCAGGCAGCGGGACCGACCGCAAGGACAGCGTCGACCGCGCCGCCGCCGTGCTCCTGGCCGAGGCTGCCTTGACCGCCGGCGTCCGTCGCTACCTGCTCGTGAGCTCCATGGGCGTCGGCCGACCCCTCGCCGCCGGCTCCGACGAGTCGTGGGCCGCCTACATGGCTGCCAAGACCGCCGCCGAGGACGCCGTCCGCGGCTTCGCCCTCGACTGGACCGTGCTGCGCCCCGGCGGTCTCACCAACGACGCGCCCACCGGTCGCATTCGGATCGAGACCCCCGGCGCCATGCGCGGCCCCGTGACTCGAGCCGACGTCGCCGCCGTGCTCGTCGCCCTGCTCGACACCCCCGGCACCGCCGGCCTCACCCTGGAACTGATCGCCGGCGACACCCCGATCGTGGACGCCGTCGCCGCCCTCGGCTAGCCCGCTACTCCAGCGGTCCCAGACCCAGGGGGCGACCCCGAGGTCAGGCTACCGGCGACCCTGGGTAGTTGATCTTCACTAGGGATTGCCTGTGGATAACTCAACGGCCTGTGGACAAGCGTTTGCGTAGGCTGTGACCTGCGGAGATGGAGAACCTGAAAGGGCTTGCGGGGTGGGTTGCCCCCATGACCGTGGGTCACACGGGGCCGAGCACAGTGTCCAGGTAGGCGTTGCGGAAGACACCGTTCGGGTCGACGGTGGCGCGGAGGGCGCGGAAGTCGTCGAACCGGGGGTAGCGGGTGGCGAGCACGGAGGCGTCGAGGGTGTGCATCTTGCCCCAGTGGGGGCGGCCGCCGACGGCGCCGGCGATGCGTTCGAAGCAGTCGAAGTACTCGCGGTAAGGCATGCCGACGTACTGGTGGATGGCGATGTACGCGCTGTCCCGGCCGTAGGCGGTGGAGAGCGGGATGTCATCGGCGGCGGCGACGCGGACCTCGACGGGGACGATGACGGGGTGGCGAAGGCGCGGGATGGCGGCGCGGAACTCGCGGAGCATGTCGTGCAGTGATTCACGTGGAACCGCGTACTCGGTCTCGACGAAGCGGACCCGACGGGGCGTGGTGAACACGCGGAACGAGTGGTCGGAGTAGGAGCGCTCGGACCATAGCGAGGCGCAGACCCGGTTCAAGGTGGGGACGACGGAGGGGACGGCGCGGCCGAGCTTGCAGACGAGGCCGAAGGCGCTGTTCTCCATCACCTCGTACTCGTAGAACTGCCGAGCGCGGGACAACGGGGCGATCGAGGCGTCAGCGGGCAGGCGAATGTTGTGCTTGACCTGCACACGGTCGCTGTGCGGGAACCAGTGGAACTCGACATGGTCCTCGGAGTCGCAGAGGGGGTCGAACCGCTCCAGGATCGCGTCCAGAGGCTGAGGGAACTCCCGAGCCTGGAGGGCGAAGGCGGGCACACACTGGAGAGTCACGGTGCTGATCACGCCGAGGGCGCCGAGACCGACGCGGGCGGCGCTGAACAGGTCGGGGCGCTCATCGGGGGAGCAGGTGACGACGGAGCCGTCGGCCAGCACCAGCTCTAACGCCCGGACCTGGGTGGACAGGCCGCCGAGGCGGGCGCCGGTGCCATGGGTGCCGGTGGAGATGGCGCCGGAAATGGTCTGCGCGTCGATGTCGCCGAGATTGGCCATGGCCATGCCGAGCCGGTGCAGCTCGGCGTTCAAGCGGTGCAAAGGCGTGCCGGAACGCACGGTGACCAGGTGATTCTCCCGGTCGGCGCGCACGACGCCGGACCACTCGCCCAGATCGATGGCGACGCCGTCGGTGGCGGCGATGCTGGTGAACGAGTGCCCGCTGCCCCGAGGGCGAACAGTGAAGCCGTCCTTGGCAGCGACGGTGACGGCCTCGGCGATCTCGCTCACGTCACGCGGCCGCGCCACATGCACCGGCTGTGACCGAGCGGTTCCTGCCCAGTTACGCCACGGCGCCGGCCGTGCCGTGTCGGTGCCCAACCGGAGACGTCCGACCATCTCTGTCCTCCGCGACCCTGTGATGCGCTGCACACAAGCTAGGTGAAAAGTATTCACATTTCAATGCGTCTCGACGTACCGTTCAACTGTGTCACCGCAGCAGCAGCGCGTCCGGTTCGACTCCGCGACCGAGGGCTTCGATCCGCCGTTCGCCCTGGTCGACCTGGACGCCTTCGATCACAACGCCACCGAGCTGGTGCGACGGGCCGGCGGCACGCCGATTCGCGTCGCCAGCAAGTCCGTGCGCGTCCGCGCCCTGCTCGAACGGGTGCTGGCGACGCCAGGCTATGCCGGACTGATGACCTACTCGCTGGCCGAGGCGATGTGGTTGTTCGCCGAGGGCACGAGCGACGACCTGCTGGTCGGCTACCCGACGACGGACCGGGCGACGCTGCAGAAGCTCGCCGTCGACGAGGCGGCCCGCGAGGCGATCACGATCATGGTCGACTCCGTGGACCACCTCGACCTGGTGGACGACGCGCTCGGCCCGGGCCACCCGGACATCCGGGTCTGTCTTGAGCTCGACGCGTCCTGGCGACCGCTCAACGGATCGCGCCGGCTGCACGTCGGCCCGCTGCGCTCGCCGGTGCACACCGAGGCCCAGGCCAGGGAGCTGACCAGGCGAATCGTCGACCGGCCGGGCTTCAAGCTGGTCGGGATCATGGCGTACGAAGGGCAGATCGCCGGCATCGGCGACGCCCCGCCCGGCAACCCGCTCCGCGGCGTGGCGGTGCGCTGGATGCAGGGGAAGTCGTCGGCCGAGCTGGCCGAACGACGGGCGGCGGTGGTGGCGGCGGTGCGGGCGCTGGCGCCGCTGGAGTTCGTGAACGGCGGTGGCACGGGCAGCCTCGAAGCCACGTCGTCGGAGCAGGCGGTCACCGAGGTCGCGGCCGGATCGGGCCTGCTCGGGCCGACGTTGTTCGACGGCTACCGGTCGTTCCAGCCGAGGCCGGCGGCGCTGTTCGCGCTGCCGGTGGTCCGCAGGCCGGGCCCGAACGTGGCGACGCTGTTCACCGGCGGCTACCCGGCGTCCGGGCCGATCGGCGAGGACCGGCTGCCCTCGCCCTACCTGCCGGCGGGCCTGAAGCTGACCAAGCTGGAGGCGGCGGGCGAGGTGCAGACGCCGGTCACCGGCAAGGCGGCCGACCGGCTGCGGGTCGGCGACCGGGTCTGGATGCGGCACGCCAAGGCCGGCGAGCTGGCGGAGCGCTTCCGCGAGTTCCACCTGGTCCGCGGCTATCAGGTGGAGCAGACGGCCCCCACCTACCGGGGTGAGGGCCAGGCCTTCGGCTGAGCGACGAGGGCGGCCCTACTCTGGCTCGCCGAGCCGGGTCGACAGGTAGCCCTTGATCAGGGCCTTGGCCTCGTCGACCACGATCTGGTCGCCGCGCTCGTTGCGGCGGAAGGCGAACTTCAGCACGCCGTCCGCCGCCTCGATGGCTACCGCGACCGGCAGCTGGAGCTCGGACATCGAGCGGCCGAAGCGCTCGGCGATGAGCGAGGCCAGGCCCTCGGCGATGACCGTGTTGTTGTCCTTGCCGTCGTCGAGCAGCCGGGTGTCGACCACATCGCCGAAGTGCAGCCGGCTGAACGCGGGCACCGTGCGGTGCATCTCCACGTACACGTCGAACATCGAGTCGACGGCGTCCCACCAGTGCTCCAGCTCGGCGGAGTCGAAGCGCTGGACCACGTTGGCCATGAAGCGCTCGAGGTTGCGCAGGGTCAGCGCCTGCACGACCGCGCGCTTGTCGGGAAAGAACTGGTAGAGCGAGCCGACCGCGACGCCGGCCCGCTCGGCGATCAGCGTGGTGGTCACGCCGTCGTAGCCCAACTCCTCGATCAGCGAGGCGCACGCCTCGAGCATGCGCTCGACCCGCTGGGCGCTGCGCTGCTGGACGGGCTTGCGACGCAGTGGGCCCACGTCGGTGGTCAGGTCGGCGGACACGTGGACTCCTTGGCTGGCGGCTGTGACAGGCATTCTCGCCTGCGACGGGTGCGGGGCACTTCCCTGTGACCGCGCACACGCCTACTATCCGAACAAATTTCACGTTTACTCGCCGGTAGTGCAAGTCTCAGAGGTGGTGCCATGAGCGAGCCGGTCCTCCCATCCTTCCCCGATGACTTCCTCTGGGGGGTCTCCACCTCGGCGTATCAGGTGGAGGGTGCTGTCTCTGAGGGTGGCAGGGGCAGGTCGATCTGGGACACGTTCTGCGAGACACCCGATCGGGTGTTCTCCGGGCAGAGCGGCGCGGTCGCGTGCGATCACTACCACCGCTACCCGGAGGACATCGGCCTGATGCGCGACCTCGGTGTCGGCGCGTACCGATTCTCGATCGCCTGGCCACGAGTGCAACCCGAAGGCACCGGCCCCGTCAACGCCGAGGGCCTCGACTTCTACGACCGCCTGGTCGACGCGCTGTGCGAGGCCGGCATCACGCCGGTCGCCACCGTCTACCACTGGGACACCCCGCAGCCGATCGAGGACGCGGGCGGCTGGCTCAGCCGCGACACCGCCAAGCACTTCGCCGAGTACGCCTCGATCGTCGGATCGCGGCTCGCCGACCGGGTGCCGATCTGGATTCCGATCAACGAGCCGATGGTCACCACGGTCTACGGGTACGGCATCGGCCAGTACGCGCCCGGCCAGTTCCTGCTGCTCGACGCCGTCCCGACCGCGCATCACCAGAACCTCGCCCACGGCCTGGCCGTGCAGGCGCTGCGCGCGGCCGGCGCCAAACAGGTCGGCACAGCCAACAACCACGGCCCGATCTGGGCGGCCACCGACTCGCCCGGCGACCACGAGGCCGCGAGCCGGGCCGGCGACCTGATCAACTGGCTGTTCGCCGACCCGGTGCTGGCCGGCACGTACCCGGAATCCATGCACCCGCTGCTGCCGCCGGGCTTCGCCGACGACCTGCCGACGATCAGCACCCCGATCGACTTCTACGGCGTCAACTACTACGAGCCGACCCAGGTCTCGGCCCCGTCGGAGGGCAATCCCTTGCCGTTCGACCTGGGCGAGGTCGAGGGTTACCCGATGACGACCAACGGGTCGCCGGTGGTGCCGGACGGGCTGCGCCAGTTCCTGGGCCAGCTGCGCGAACGGCACGGGGACCGGCTGCCGCCGCTGCAGATCACCGAGAACGGGTGCAGCTACGACGGCGTCGACGACCAGGCCCGGATCGACTTCCTGGCCGAGCACCTGCGCTCGCTGCGGCTGGCCATGCACGAGGGCGCCGACGTTCGTGGCTACTTCGTGTGGTCGCTGTTGGACAACTTCGAGTGGTCCAAGGGCTACGAGCCGCGGTTCGGCCTGGTCCACATCGACTACGAGACGCTGCGGCGCACGCCGAAGGCGTCTTTCACCTGGTACCGAGACCTGATCAGAGGTGAGCACTGATGGCCCAGGCGACCGAGGTCGACGGGGTTGGACCGTTCGACGATGAACCGAGCGCGCTCACCGAACCCGCCGTTCGGGTGCGTGGCGGTTGGACCACGCTGCTGTTCCTGGCCAACCTCGGGCTGTGGCTGGCCATCTACGCGCCGATCCAGGTGCTGCTGCCCGAGCAGGCCCAACTGCTGGCGAGCGCCGACAAGGAGTCGGTGTTCAGCCTGGTCACGGGCATCGGCGCGTTGATGGCGCTGATCGCCAACCCGGTGATCGGCGCGCTGTCCGACCGGACCACCTCGCGGTGGGGCCGTCGACACCCGTGGACGCTGGCCGGCTCCGTGCTCGGTGCCCTCGGCCTGGTCGTGCTGGCGGTCGCGCCCAACGTCGTGATCATGGTGATCGGCTGGTCGCTGGTGCAGGCCGGGTTGAACGGCATGCTGGCCAGCCTGACCTCGGCGCTGCCCGACCGGGTGCCGGTGGAGCAGCGGGCCGAGGTCGGCGGCTTCATCGGCATCAGCCAGATGCTGGGCACGGTGGCCGGCGCCGCACTGGTGTCGGTGGTGATCACCAGCCTGGCTGGTGGGTACGCGGCGTGCGCGGTGCTGGTCGTTCTGGGGGCGCTGGCCTTCGTGCGGTTCACACCGGACGCGGCGCTGCCGCGCCGGTTCCGGCCGGGCGGCGGCCTGCGGCAGATGCTCGGCGCGCTGTGGATCTCCCCGGCCAAGCACCCGGACTTCGGCTGGGGCTGGGGCACCCACTTCATGGTCAACCTGGGCAACGCGCTCGGCACGCTCTACCTGCTGTACTTCCTGGCCGACGCGGTGCACTACCAGGGCGATCCGGTCGACGGCCTGCTGATCCTGATGGTGCTCTACGGCATCGCGCTGACCATCGGGGCCCTGGTCGCCGGGCGGATGTCCGACAAGTCCGGCCGCCGCAAGCCGTACGTGGTGGCCTCGTCGGTGGTGATGGCTGTCGCGGCGATAATCCTGGCGATCTGGCCGACCTGGACGGCGGCGCTGATCGCGTCCCCGCTGCTCGGCATCGGCTTCGGCGTCTACTGGGCGGTCGCGCTGGCCGTGCTCACCCAGGTCCTGCCGGCCGCCTCGAACCGCGCCAAGGACCTCGGCGTCATCAACGTCGCCAACGCGTTGCCCCAGGTCATCGCCCCCGTAGTGGCCGGCCTGGCCCTCCAGCTGGCCGGCGGCTACGCCGCCCTGTTCATCCTGTCCGCCATCGCCACCGTCGCCGGCGGCTTCATGGTCACCCGAATCAAGGCCGTCCACTAGAAGTCAAGGCCGTCCACTAGAAGACCGCCCGACCTCCAACCCCAGAGAGCGCTCGGCCCCGCCCCTGCTTCGCCCGATTGCTGAATTTTTTGAGGTCCGCCGCCCAACGCGCCCACCACCATGCCGACGCGGGCCTCGAAAAATCCAGCAAGGGCGAGGCAGGGGCTTAAGGGGGGCCGAGCCGCGCGCGGAACGCGCGCCAAACAAACACAGACCGGTTGGGTGCCTGTCCGGGGAAAACAGGCACCCAACCGGGGTTGGTGGCCGCGGACCGTCGCCGGTTCGGGGTTGGCGCCCGACAGTCAGTCGCCTGGCGCCACACAGCGCCGGCCCGCGGAAATCTGTGGAGTTATCTGGCCAGCGACCCGGTACGTCGCGGTCGGGGGTTCGGACGTCCCCGGGTCGCCGGCCGGTGGCGGAGGATCAGCGTGCCCGGGTCGGGGTTTCCGGGTCGCCGACGCCGCCAGCTAGTGGGCCACCGCAACCGTGCTGCGGTGTCGAGAACCGCGCGGCGCCGGGGCCGGCTGCTGCGTGGTGAGCATGTGTCGAGCGGGTCGCGGCGCGAGTCCACCGGCGACCAGGTGTTCGTAGGCGGCGCGCCAGACGGCGCACGGCGACTTCTGCTGCCGCCAGCGGCTGGAGCACTCCGGGCAGTTGCCCTTCTCGTCGGGCTCGTGCGCGGCCAGCAGGGCCCGCCAGCCGTCGGTCAGCCGGGGCAGCTCGGAGCGAGCGACGGAGAGCAGGGACGGCGCGTCAGCCCGGTCGGCCAGCTCGGACAGCATGTCCAAGCGTTCCCACACGGCGTTGCGGAGCACCTGGCCGAGTATCTCGTCCACCTGAACGTCACCGTCACCTTTCCGCCTGGTCGGCGGCCTCGCGCAGGACCGTCCGCAGCTGGCCGAGTTGGCCGGCGGACAGGACCGCGGTCTCCCCAGGAGGGCCCATCAGGACCACCCTGCCCTTGTCCACGACCACGGTGAGGTGCCGTTCCCGGTTGACCACGTCGCGGCAGTGGATCTGCCATGCGCGTCGCCCGTCGGGGCAGCTCGCGGGCTGGTCGGCGAGCACGTCCGGGGTGAAACCCTGGACTCGTCCGATCAGTTCCACTTGCTGTGTCCCTCCGTGTGCGACCGCTTACGGAAAACTAGATTGCGACGACATCAAACGTTGTGGGGCGTCACAGCGCTGATCGGTGGGAGTTGCACGATGAGCGGTCATGAGGATTCGGTGCGACCGATCAGGTTCGCCGATCAGCACTTCTCCGGCGGGCAGAGCAGCCCTTACGCTTCGGATGACGCCCAACGGACCGTGAGGGGGCGCAATTGAACACCATCGGTTCCCAGAGCTCGCCCGTTACGCCGGACAACTGGGAGCGCCAGGAGATGCGCGACGCGCTGGCCGGCCGAGATGTCAGCTCGGTCTACCGGCAGCTTCGACGCGTCGGCGTGTCCCAGCGGCAGATCGCGGCGCTGACCGGCCAGTCGCAGTCCGAGGTCTCGGAGATCCTCAAGGGTCGCCAGGTCATGGCCTACGACGTGCTGGCCCGCATCGCGGACGGGCTCGGGGTCCCCCGCGGCTACATGGGCCTCGCCTACGACGAGACGACGGCGCTCAAGGTCGCCGGCTCCGTCGACGAGGCCGAGCAACGCGAGGACGAGGAGGTCAAGCGCCGCCGCTTCCTGCAGCACGCCGCCTCCGTCACGATGGGCGCCCAGGTGCTGGGCACGGACAGCGGGGCCTGGGTGCCGACCGCGGCCCAGACGCCGACGCCGAACCGGATCGGCACCACCGACGTGCGGCAGATCGAGGCCGCGACCAGGGCGCTGCGCTCGCTGGACTACCAGTACGGCGGCGGGTTCTGCCGCGACGCGGTGGTCGCCCAGCTGTCCTGGACCCGTCAGCTGCTCGAGGTCGAGGCGGCCGAGCCGGTGAAGCTCCGGCTGTTCAAGGCCGTCGCCGACATGCACAGCCTGGCCGGCTGGACCTCGTTCGACACGGGTCTGCTGGACTCGGCCCGCACGCACTTCGCCAAGGCCCTTGAGCTGGCCAAGATGGGCAACGACAACGGCCTCGTCGCCAACATCCTGTACCGGATGGGCCGCGTCTACCTGCACAACGACGCCGCCGGCGAGGCGCTGAAGATGTTCCAGCTGGGCCAGATCGCCGCCCAGGAGTCCGGCTCGGCCCTCACGGTCGCGGTGCTGTGCGCCAACGAGGCGTGGGCCTACGGCATGCTCGACCGCCCCGACCAGGTGCAGCGCATGATCAGCCGCACCCGGGACGAGTTCGAGCGGGCGCAGAGCGAGGAAGCTCCGAGCTGGGTCAAGTTCTTCGACGTCAACGACCTGCACGGGATGATCGGCTCGGCGCTGTCGGCGCTGAGCAAGTTCGAGGACAACCGTGTCAAGTACGCGCCGCTCGCGGTGAACGAGCTGATCAAGTGCACCGAGGGCTACGAGAGCAACATGCAGCGAACCCACGTCTTCGGCCTGTCCATGCTGGCGGAGAACCATATGCGCGTCGGAGACGTAGACCAGGGCGTGAAGATCGGCAACCACGCCATGCGGCTGGGCGAGTCGATCAAGAGCAAGCGGATCTCGGACCGGTTGATGCCGCTCCAGCTGGAGTCCGGCCGGCGCAAGAACAACTCGGCGGCGCTCGACCTCGCCGAGCGGATCAAGGTGTATCGGACGGTATGACCAAGTGACTGCTTCGTTGTCGGACGGACGCTCCACCACGGATCGGCTCAGGGCCGTCCTTGGTCAGGCGTGCGCGGAGGTCGGGCTGGACGCGACCGGTGCGGAACTCATCCGGTTCGTGAACAACGCTGTCTTCCGGCTGGCCCGGCACCCGGTCGTGGTGCGGATCGTGCTCACCCCGGGGCTGCGGCACCGGGCCGACAACGTGGTGAACGCCGCCCAGCTGCTGTCCGACTACGGCGTGCCGGCCGTCGAGCTGCTGCCCGACGTCGACCAGCCCCTGCACATCGGCGAGCACTCGCTGACGTTCTGGCAGGAGGTGCCCGACACCGGCGACGAGCCGACCGCCGTCGAGCTGGCCGACCTGCTGCGCCAGATGCACGAGATCCCGGTCGAGGACGCCAACCTGCCGGAGTGGAACCCGATCGACGACCTGCGCCGCCGCATCCACGACGCCGAGGGCTGGGACCCCGACGACGTCGAGTTCCTGCTGCGCCGGTGCGACGACGTGGAGACCCGGTTGGCCGAGGTGCGCTACGAGCTGCCGCCGGGTGTCGTGCACGGCGACGCGCACCTGGGCAACCTGATCACCACGCCCGGCGGCACCGTGCTGTGCGACTTCGACACCACCTGCGTCGGGCCGCGCGAGTGGGACCTGGTGCCGATCGCCGTCGGCCAGCTGCGCTTCCACCACACCGTGAACAAGCACGAGATCCTGGCCGAGGCCTACGGCTTCGACGTCACCCGGTGGGATGGTTTCCCGGTGTTGCGCGAGGTGCGTGAGCTGAAGCTCACCGCCGCTGTGCTGCCGATTGCCCGCAGCAACCCGAACATCCGGTCCGAGCTGCGGCGGCGACTTCGCTCGGTTCGTGCCGGCGACACCTTCACCAGGTGGGTCCCTTACCGGTAGCGTCACATCCCGGTAACGCGGTGCCGGACCGGTACGACGTCACAGGCATCGTGTCGGTGATGCTGGTGAGGTGAGCTGCAGCGGTGAAGGGCCTGGCGGGGACGCGAATGTTCGCGTGGACGGGGTGGCGTACCCGGCGCGCCCTGCGCACGGCGCAGCTGCTCGACGAGGTCGTCGACAGTCAGCTGCCGCTGTTGACCGCGCTACCTGAGGACCGCCGACGGCGCTCCGCCGACTATCTGGCCGAACTGGTGATGCTGTCCCAGGCCTATCGGCACTACGCGTCCGGCTGGATCGACCGCCGCGAACTCGACCGCCGTGGGCACGGCGTGCTCGACCGGCTCGGCGAGTTGCGCACCCAGCCGTCGGCCGCCCAGGTCACCGACCGCGACTGAGCAGCTCGCGGGCCTTTTCGATCATGTCGGCCCGGCCCGTCTCCAGTCCGTACAGGCCGGCGAACACCGGTTCGAGTGACGCGCGGTGCGCGATGTGCTCCCGCATGCCCGGCCAGACGTGCCCGCCGTGCCGTTCGTAGTCGATCAGCAGCCGTTCGAAGACTGCGGGCGCGAGGTGGGCGTACGGGTCGACGAAGTCCAGTGACGGGTCGCTGATCGTGGCGTCCGCCCAGTCGATCATGCCCACCAGGCGGCCGCCGTCCACCAGCAGGTGCTGCGGGTGCAGGTCGCCCCGGGCCAGCACCATGGCCTGCGGCCAACGGTCGGTGTCGGCCAGCCAGTCCTGCCAGCGGCGCCACCGCTCGTCCGCGATGGCGAAGGCCTCCCGGGCCTCGGCCAGCCGGGCGGCGATCCACCGACGCTGCTGTTCCGGGTCGAAAACCGGCACGCCCAGCGCTTGCGGCTCGTCGGTCGGCAGGGCGTGCAGCAGGGCGACGCACCGGCCCAGCAGGTCGTCGGTCGGCGTCCACTGCCGGTCCGCCTGCACGCCGGGCAGCCGCTCGTAGGCGATCAGCGTGTCGGTGCGGATCCGCCAGTCCGGCACCGCGATGGGCATCAGCGGCCGGACGTGGTCGAGCAGCGGTCCCTCGGCCGGCAGGTAGTGGCCGTCGGTGTGGCGGGGTGCCCGGAGGATCCACTTCGCGCCGTTCGCCGCCGTCGCGTGCAGCACGAGGTAGTCCCAGCCCGACTCGTCGACCTCATGCTGTTTCAGCAGGTCAAGGCCGTGTTCGGCGGCTTCACGGAGCATCGAGTCGGGTGTCGGCGGCACGGATCCACGCTAACGGGGTCTGGCAATCGAGTTACCGAAAGGTATTCTTACCGTCAGTAGGTTATGGGGAGGTGGGTCTTGTGAGCCTGTCTTACGACCGTGTCGGATCGGGCGATCCGCTGGTCCTGCTGCACGGTGTCACCCACCGCCGGCAGGCGTGGGCGCCGGTGGTGGACCTGCTCGCCCCGCACCGCGAGCTGATCCTGGTCGACCTGCCCGGGCACGGCGAGTCCGGCCCGCTCGACCACGACGGCCGCACCGCCCTCGCCCAGACGCTGGACGAGCTGATCAGGCTGTTCGGCCGGCTCGGCATCGAGCGCCCGCACGTCGCCGGCAACTCGCTGGGCGGCCGGCTCGCGTTGGAGCTGGGCGCGTTGAACGCCGTCCGCTCCGTGACCACCCTGTCGCCCGCCGGCTTCTGGCGGGCCAACTGGGACTTCGCCTACACCCGAGCCGTATTCGGCACCATGCGCGGCGTCAGCCGGGCCCTCGAACCGGCCCTGCCCCGGCTCGTCCACCACACCGCCGGCCGCGGCCTCATGTACGCCGCCATCGTCGCCAAGCCCAGCAAGCTCGATCCGAGTCAGGCCCTCGGCGACTTCGAGGCGTTCAAGATCGCCTGGCCCTCGTACAAGCTCATCGTGCGCGAGGGCACGCCGTTCGCCGAGCAGATCCCCGACGACATCCCGATCACCGTCGCCTGGGGCAGCAAGGACGCCATGCTGCCGCCCTACCAGGCCAAACGGGCCAAGCGGGCGCTGCCCAACGCCCGGCACCTGACCCTGGCCGGCTGCGGGCACGTGCCGATGAGCGATGATCCGGCCCAGGTCGCCGCCGTGCTGCTGCAGGGCAGCGCGGTCTGAGGAATTCGACGCATTCGACCGCGCAGCCCCGGTTATCCGGGATGCCGGTCTGGTCAGGCCACCTATGATCCGTCGCGGGGAGGCCGGTATGGACACGCAGACGGTCACGGCGTTGGTGGAGACAGTGGAGAAGAGCCGCGCCCGCGCGGCCGAGGACACGTCCCGCCTGTCGGAGCTGGCCGACGCCCTGACCCGGCTCGGCGTCGCCTACAACAACCAGGGCGAATTCCCGGACGCGGTGGCGACCATCGAGGAAGCCGCCGACACGTGGCGGCGAGTGGGCTCCGCGAAGGATCTCGCCGCCTCGCTGACCACCCTGAGCGGCTACTACGCCGCCATCGGCCTCGACGACGAAGCCGCCGCGGTAGCCAAGGAGTCGGCCGAGCTCACACAACCGGGGCGCGAGTGAGGACGACCGCCAGGCCGTAGGCCAGGCCCATCACGGCGACCTCGAACGTGAACCAGCCGGCCAGGGCCGGAATCCGCTGGTGCTGCTCGACCTGGGGCATGAGCCGGAAGCGGATGTTGGCCCCGAGCAGGCCGAGCGCCGCGAAGCAGAGCATCTTGCCGATGACGATCCAGCCGTAGTGCGTGACGAAAAGGCCGGTCCACAGGGTGACGCCGGGCGTCTCGACAAGGGTGATGACCGCGTTGACGAGGCCGGTGACACCGACGGCGACGAGGCAGACGGTGGCCAGCTTGGAGAACTTGGGCAGGGCACGGGCCAGCAGGGAGCGGTTGGCGAGCAGCAGGACGCCAACGGCTAGCAGGCCGCCGGTCCAGCCGGCGGCGGCCATGACGTGCAGCTCCATCGACACCATGGTCAGGCCGTGGCCACCCCAGGCGAGGCCGAAGTTGGAGGCGTGGCCGGTGACCGGGATGGGCAGCAGGCCGAAGACCGAGAGCACGATCCGGAGTTCGGCCGGCACCTTTTCGCCGTGACGCAGGGCCAGAACCGCGAAGAACAGGTAGACCAGCGCGATGGCCGCGCTGATGACGAGGGCCTGGCCGGCGCCGATGTCCGTGACGTACTCGACGATGGTGGCGAAGGTGGGGAAGGCGCCGGGGCGAAGGTCGGCGGCGGCGAAGACCAGGGACAGCAGGGCGGTGACGGCCCAGGCGGCGGAGCTGATGACCGCGGCCCGGCGGGCGACGTCGAGCACGGGCTCGGTCTGCTTGGGACGGTCGAAGCCGAGCAGCATGGGCAGCAGACTCAGCCCGACCGTCACCAGTGACGAAACGTCGAGCAGGACCCGGACCACGGGCAGCCCGAACCGGACCATCGCGCCGGGCTCGACCACACCGGGGGCGGCGGCCTCGCCGGTGAGTGCGGTCCCGATGAGGGCGCCGGCGACGGCCGCGAGCAGCAGGCCGACGCCGAGCCCGTAGTTGTGCCGCGCGATGGTCCGGGGAGTGGTCACTTCGAGCTGTCCTCCGGCACTCGACCCATGCGCAGCGCGACGAAGACCCCGACGCCCAGCAGCACGACGCCGCCGACGATCCACGGCCACACCGGCACGGAACCGCTGTCGGAGCCGCCGGACGACTGGGGACCGGCCGCCGCGGTGGGCGTGGCCGGCGTGCCGTTGCCGGCCTTGGTCAGGGTGAACTTCACCGAGCCGGACACCGGATGTCCGTCAGCCGACAGGATCCGGTAGCCGACGGTGTACACGCCGGCAGCGCCCAGCGGCCGCACCGGCGCGCTGATCACGTTGCTGTCCACCTTGGCCGAACCGGCTTCCCAGCGGGTGCTGTTCGGCCCGTTCACGGTGATCACATCGAAGTCACCCTGCTGGATCGGCAGGTCGAACGTCAGGCTCACGGTCGACGGCCCGGTCTCCAGCGACACGCCGTCCTTGGGGTCGCTGCCGACCAGGACGTTGTGCGCGAACGCCGGCCCGGCCAGCCCGAGCATGCCGCCCGCCGCCAGCAGCAGGCACGCCAGCAGCCGCTTCACTCCGACTTGCCTCCGTCTTCGGTCGGGGTGGTGGCCGACGCCGGCCGCCGGTTGCGCAGCACGGCCACCGCGCCGAAGCCCACGCCGAGAGCGCCGACCAGCAGGCCGGCGCCGCCGAGCCAGCGGGCGGTGTTGTCCGAGCCGACGGAGCTCGACGCGGCGGTGTCGGTGACGCCGCCGGTCGCGCCCATCGAGGTCATGTCCATCGCGCCGGGGTCGTTGGCCTTGGTCTGGAGCTTGATCGACGGCGCGGGGTGCTCGGGCTTGGGCTGGCCGGCGGCCGCGGGCTGGTCGGTCCAGTTCACCACGATGCCGTTGTCGTAGGTCTGCACGGCCGGGAACAGCAGCTCGTCGGTGTCGTCGGGCATCGGACCGGCCGACACGTCGAACTCCTGGAACTCGCCGGGGTTGACCCGGGTGCCCGGGTCGGCGGTCCAGGTGATCGTCTTGACCGCGTTCTTGACGTCGGAGTTGTTCTCCTTGACCGGCTTGGCCAGCGGCTCGATGTCGACCTGGCCCTTCCAACCGGGCACCGGCTTCACCGAGGCGCCGGCGATCGGGTACGCGTCGGGGAAGCTGACCTGCACCTTCACCGTGCCGGCGTTGTCCTCCTCGTTGGGCACGCGGAAGGTGATCTTCGCGTAGCTGCCCTGGACGGCGGTGGTGACGTTGGCGGTGACGTGCGCGGACGCGCCGGGCGCGGCCACGAGGGCGATCACGCCGGCGGCGGCGAGTGCGCCGCCAGCTCGCAGCGCGAGGCGGGTGACAGACATGGGGGTGTTCTCTCCTGAATGAGTAATGGCTTGGGGTGAAAGGGATTCAGGAGAGAACCGGCGGACCGCGGCGACCGAGGGCCCGGCGCAGCAGCACGTCGAGGACGTGACTGGGCGCCGACGTCGCCACGGGGGCGACCACGTGGTCGGGGTGAGGAAAGCTCGGCACGACCGGCAGCAGCCGGCGGACCGCGCCGGCGACGGCGACGATCGTGGCGTCGGCCTTGGCCAGCAGCACGGCGGTCAGCAGCAGCGCGACGGTGTGCGCGGCGGTCATCACGCCCGAGCCGAAGACGCCCTCGCCGTGCATCACCGAGAGCAGCACGTGCTGGGCCAGCTCGGTGGCGCCGAGCGCGCCGACGATGGTCCAGCTGCTGCGCCAGCGATCGGCCAGCGCGGTGCCGGCCAGCGCGATGAGCAGGCTCAACGGCAGCACGGGCAGCGTCTCGGGCCAACCGCCGCCGGCCACGCCGTGCGCGGTGACGGCCAGGGTGGTGGAGCTGACGGCCAGCATGACGCCGCGCATCAAGCGCACGGGGCCGGTGAGCTGCTGCCGTCTGGACACGTGGATGAGCGTAAGGGCTCCTCGTAATCGTTCCGAATGGTGGTTTGTAACTACTCCGTTTCGGGTAACCGTCACGTCATGGCTCTGTGGACGTACGTCACGGCGCGCTGGCAGTCCCTGCTGATGGATTCCTACCTGCACGCCAGCGCTGTGGTTCAGGCCACACTGCTGGCGGCGGTCATCGGCGTCGGGCTGGGCGTGGCCGTCTACCGAAGTCCCGTCGGCTCGGCCGTGGCCACGGCGCTGACCAGCGCGATCTTGACCATCCCGTCGTTCGCGCTGCTCGGCCTGCTGATTCCGGTGCTGGGGCTGGGCGTGCCGCCGACGATGGTCGCGCTCGTGCTGTACGCGCTGCTGCCGATCGTGCGGAACACGGTCGTCGGCCTGAACGGGATCGACCCGGCGGTGGTGGACGCGGCCCGGGGCATCGGCATGAACCGGCTGCGCGTGCTGACCGGCGTCGAGCTGCGGCTGGCCTGGCCGGCGATCCTGGCCGGCATGCGGGTCAGCACCCAGCTGCTGATGGGCGTCGCGGCCATCGCCGCGTACGTGAAGGGCCCGGGGCTCGGCAACCTGATCTTCAGCGGGCTGTCCCGGGTCGGCAGCGTCAACGCGGTCGACCTCGCGCTGGTCGGCACCGTCGGCGTGATCGTGATCGCACTGCTGCTGGACGGCGTGTACGTGCTCGTCGGCCGGCTGACCACATCGAGGGGCATCCGTGACTGACCAGGCCGTCGACATCCAGCTCGAGAACGTCACCAAGCGCTACGCCGGGACGAGGCAGGCGGCGGTCGAGGACTTCAGCATGAGCATCGCGGCCGGCGAGATCGTGGTGTTCGTGGGGCCGTCGGGCTGCGGCAAGACCACCACCATGAAGATGATCAACCGGCTGATCGAGCCGTCGTCCGGTCGGATCACCATCGGCGGCGCGGACGCGCTCTCGCTCGACCCGGACGAGCTGCGCCGCGGCATCGGCTACGCGATCCAACAGGCCGGCCTGTTCCCGCACCTGACCGTGGGGCAGAACATCGGCATGGTGCCGGGCCTGCTGGGCTGGCCCAAGCCGAAGACGGCGACCCGCGTCGAGGAGATGCTGGAGCTGGTCGGGCTGGACGCCGGCGAGTACCGCGACCGGTTCCCGCGCCAGCTTTCCGGCGGTCAGCAGCAACGGGTCGGCGTGGCCCGGGCGCTGGCCGCCGATCCACCGGTGCTGCTGATGGACGAGCCGTTCGGCGCGGTCGACCCGATCACCCGCGGCAATCTCCAGGACGAACTGCTGTCGCTGCAGTCCGAGCTGCACAAGACGATCGTCTTCGTCACGCACGACTTCGACGAGGCGGTGAAGCTCGGCGACCGGATCGCCGTGCTCGGGCCGCAGTCGAGCATCCTTCAGTTCGACACGCCGGAGGCGATTCTCGCCGCCCCGGCCAACGACACGGTGGCCGGCTTCGTCGGCGCCGGCGCGTCGCTCAAGCAGCTGACCCTGTTGCGGGTGCGGGACATCGAGATGGACGAGGCCGAGACGGCGACGATCGACGAGCGGCCGGAGGACGTGCGGGCGCGGCTCACGGCGAAGAACCGGAAGTACGCGCTGGTGCTGGACAACCGCCGCCGTCCCAAGCGCTGGGTGCACATCCGCGACCTCAGCGACCGCCCGCTGGGCACGGTCGGGCGGCCGGTGAACGACCTGGTCACCAAGCAGTCCACGTTGCAGGACGCGCTGGAGGCGATCCTCACCGAGGGCGGCTTCGTGCCGGTGGTCGGCACCCGTGGCGAGTACCTCGGCGCGGTCGGCATCGACACCGTGATGGACACCGTCCGCAAGCTGCGGGAGGAACACGACCATGGCTGACCGCTCCGACCGGATCCGGATGTTCGCGCAGCCGGTCGTG
Source organism: Kutzneria sp. NPDC051319 (assembly GCF_040682195.1). Taxonomy (NCBI): domain Bacteria; kingdom Bacillati; phylum Actinomycetota; class Actinomycetes; order Pseudonocardiales; family Pseudonocardiaceae; genus Kutzneria; species Kutzneria sp. NPDC051319. Next base: position 209,028 of record NZ_JBFBAM010000003.1, read on the forward strand.
GTGCTGGCCGTGGTCGCGGGCCTGCTGGTGTGGATCGGCACCCGGCAGCTCGACGACATCGAGCAGCGCAACATCAACTTCTCCACGCTGCTCGACCTGACCTGGCAGCACCTGCTGCTGGCCATTGCCGTGACGGCGATCGTGGTGCTGGTCGGGGTGCCGCTCGGCGTCATCCTGACCCGGCGCTGGGCCCGGTTCGCGGCGCCGTTCGTGTTGGCGCTGGCCAACATCGGCCAGGCCGCGCCGGCCATCGGCGTGCTGGTGCTGTTCTTCCTGGCCACCTCCAGCACAGGGTTCTGGGTGGCGGCGCTGCCGATCGCGCTGTACTCGCTGCTTCCGGTGCTGCGCAACACGATCGTCGGCATCCGGCAGGTCGATCCGACGCTGGTCGAGGCCGGCCGCGGCATCGGCATGTCGCCCTCGTCGGTGCTGCGCCGGATCGAGCTGCCGCTGGCCGTGCCGCTGATCCTGGCCGGCCTGCGCACCTCCCTGGTGCTGGCCGTCGGCACCGCGACGCTGGCGTTCTTCGTGGCCGGCGGCGGGCTCGGCGTGCTGATCGACACCGGCGACAAGCTGGCCCGCTCCTCGGTGCTGATCGTCGGCGCGGTGCTGGCCATGGCGCTGGCGCTGCTCGTCGACTGGCTCGGCGGGCTGGCGGAGGAGTTTCTCGGACCCCGGGGGCTGCGATGAGGACGGCTGCGATGAGGAAACTGGTGGCGCTGGCCCTGGTCGGGACGCTGCTGACCGGGTGCGGGCTGAGTTCCGGCTCGACCGTGCCGGTGTCGGTCGGACCGGGGTCGATCAAACCGGTGCTGTCCGGCGTGAAACTGGCCGTGGGGTCCAAGGACTTCACCGAGAACATCGTGCTGGGCTACCTTGCCGAGCTGGCCCTGTCGGCGGCCGGCGCGCAGGTCAGCGACCTGACCAACATCCAGGGCTCGAACTCGGCCCGCAACGCCCTGCTGGCCGGGCAGGTCGACCTGACCTGGGAGTACACCGGCACGGCGTGGATCAGCTACCTCGGGCACAGCGACGTGATCGTGGATCCCCGGCAGCAGTTCGACAAGGTGCGTGACGCCGACAAGGCCAACGGCGTCAGCTGGATCGCGATGTCCCCGGTCAACGACAAGTACGCCATCGCGGCCAACGCCGAGGTGGTCAAGAAGTACGGCGTGCACACGTTGTCGCAGCTGGCCAAGGTCGATCCGTCGGCGGCGACCTTCTGCCTGGAGACCGAGTTCGCCAGCCGCAACGACGGTTTTCCCGGTATGACGAAGAAGTACGGCATCCCGTCGGACAACGTGAAGATCCTCGGCACCGGCGCGGTCTACCAGGCCACCAAGGACGGCAAGGCCTGCAACTGGGGCGAGGTGTTCACCACCGACGCCCGGATCCTGTCGCTGGATCTCCAGGTCCTCGACGACGACCAGCACTTCTTCCCGCAGTACAACGCCGCCCTGACCGTCCGCTCCAGCGTGCTGGCCGAGCACCCGCAGATCGAGCAGGTGCTGGCGCCCGTGTCGGCCAAGCTGGACAACCCGACCATGCAGAAGCTGAACGCCGAGGTGGACGTGCAGGGCAAGGACCCGGCCGACGTGGCTCGCGACTGGCTGGTCAAGGAGGGCTTCGTGACCAGCAGGGACGTGCCGGACAGCAACGCCTAGCGGCGGGGCGCGCTCAGCACCTGCTCGATCTGGGCCGGCGTGGGCGTGGCGCCCGGCAGCGGCTCGCGCTGCTGGGCGTCGGCCCGGTAGCCGTCCAGCACGAGGGCGAGCGCGCGCCGCCACAGGTCGGGGTCGATGCGCTTGGAGTGCTCCAGCACCGCCCCGACCATCTCCTGGACCAGGGGAAAGTCGCCGACGCCGACGTCGGGGCGCAGCTGCCCGGAGGCGTGCGCCCGCCGGACCAGCTCGCGCACGGCCGGGCCGATCCGAGCCTGGGCCCGGCGGGCCAGGTCGGTGGTGCGGCCGTCGCCGGTCATCAGGTCCTTCAACCCCTTGTCGCCGGCTTGCAGCTCCAGGTTGCCGGCGATGAACGCGCACAGCCCCGACCACGGGTCCTCGATCAAAAGCGAGGCCTCGACCAGGGCGATGATCCGGTCCACCCGCTCGTCGAACAGCTCGTCGATCAGCTCTTGGCGGTCGGGGAAACGCCGGTAGACGGTGCCGACGCCGACCTCGGCCGCGCGGGCGATGTCGTTGTGGGTCACGTCGAGGCCAACCTCCGCGACCAGCGCGTTCGCGGCGGCGAGGATGCGCTGCCGGTTGCGCTCGGCGTCGCGGCGCAGTGGTTTCGACCCGTCCATGGGACCCATCGTAGCTGTCAAATGGATAAGCATCGTCCATGTGGATAGCTCGTATCCGTTTCGACTGCTACGGTCGGTCGCAGAGAAACGGAGCATAGCTATCCACTTCTAGGGAGACGATCATGAGCACCCAGATCCACCCGCAGGTCGACACCTCGACCGCCCGCGTCACGCTCGGCGTCGCCGCCGCGGCGGTGGTCTCGATCGCCCTGAACACCGGTGTCGCGCTGGCCGCGACCGCCCTGAGTCCGAACGGCACCAGCATGGGTCTCCAGCTGGTGGCCTACGCGCCACTGACGATCATCGGGGTGCTCGCCGGCACCCTCGGCTGGGCGCTCGTCCGCCGCCGCGCCGCGAATGCGCGAGCCACCCTGCGCAAGCTGGTGCCGGCGGTCGTCGTCCTGAGCTTCATCCCGGACGTGCTGCTGCTGGTCACCGGCGTGGCCGACGGGGTCAACTTCGCCGGCCTGGTGGTGATGCACGTGGTCGTCGCGGCCGTCACCGTGACGGCAGTCAGCCGCGTGCTGCCGCTCGTCGGCTACCGCAGGACCGTCTAGTTCACGCCGAGCCGGCGGAGCAGATCCTCTTCCAGCCGGTCCAGCTCCTGCCCGACGGCCTTGTGCGCGGCCTTGCGGCGGGCGCCGGGCATCCGCTCCGCGGCCCGCACGGCGGCGGCGAGCTGGGCGAGCCTCGCCTCGCTCGTGTCGGCGAAGGCCGGGTCGGAAGCGCGCAGGTCGGCGGCCGCCGCCGCGGCGCCGGCGATGCGGGCGTGCAGCGCGCCGCCACGGCCGGAGTAGGAGGCGAGATCCTTCACTTCGACGCCGAGGCGGCGGGCCCGCATCCGGTCGACGGCGTCCCGGGCCATCGAGGCGGCACGCAGCGCGTACGGCGCGACAACGGGCACGACGGCCGGCGCGACGACCTTGGCCAGGCCGATCATGTTCTTGGCGCGAGCGGGAGTGATCCGAGGCTTCGACCGGTTGCGTGCCACGCCTCGACTGTAGTCCGGCCGGTGGAGATCCACCGGCCGTCGACACGGACCCCGACGGGCGGAACTAGGCTGGTCGCCGTGACGTCTTCGGTGCTGCTCGACGCCGGTGTGGTGACCCGCTGCCGGCGGCGCGTGCACCTGGAGAACGACCCGACCATGGCCGACGCTCCCCGGGCCGCCCCGGACCCCACCGGCGAGCAGCGCCGCGCGGACGCGATGGCCCACCGCCGGCTGGTCGCCGACCGGATGGCCACGATGGCCGGCTCGGCCTGGACGGAGATCCCGCTCGACGCCAAGACCGCCGACCGGGAGCGGGCCACGGTGGCCGCGCTCTCCGCCGGGGCTCCGTTCGTGTGGGCGCCGCAGCTGCCGCGGGACCCGTCCGGCGGCCGCCGCGGCGGCATCGACCTGCTGGTCCGCGTGAGCACGGGCTACGTCCCGGTGCTGGTCGTCCGGCACAAGGTCACCGACCCCGGCACGGGTGCCCGCACGTCGCCGCTGAGCGAGCCGACGCCGATGGGCATCCGCTCCGACCCGCTGCGCAAGGTCCGCCCGCAGCCGCGCGACCAGCTCCGGCTGGCCCACGCCCAGCGCATGCTCCAGGCCAGCGGCTTCGCCGCGAGCGGCCGGTCCTACGGCGGCGTGGTCGGCATGGACGCCGACGTCGTCCTCTGGCACGACCTGGACGCGCCGACCTGGCCCGGCGCCCGGACCGCGCTGTCCGAGTACGACATGCGCTTCGCCGACCGGCTGGCCGTGGCCAACACCGCCTCGACCGGCGGCGAGCCGCTGGCCCAGCCCTCCCGCATCGTCGAATGCCGCAGCTGCCCGTGGTGGCCGGTCTGCGACGTGGCGTTGAACGAGGCCCGCGACGTGAGCCTGGTCGTTCGCGGCGAGGACGCGTTCGCACTGCGCAAGCTGGGCGTCTCCACCGTCGACGAGCTGGCGGCGATGGACCCGGCGACCAAGCTGGCGACCCCGTTGGTGGGTATGCCGCTGTCGGACGCCGTGATCCTGGCCCGCGCCTGGCTGCGGGACCTGACCGTGGTCCGCCGGGTGCGCAAGGTCCGTGTGCCGCGGGCCGATGTCGAGGTCGACATCGACATGGAGAGCTTCGGCGACGCCGGGGCGTACATGTGGGGCTGCCTGCTCACCGGCAAGGACATCGGCGAGCGGCAGGGCTACCGGCCGTTCGTCACCTGGGAGCCGCTGCCGGACGATGACGAGGCCCGGTCCTTCGGCGAGTTCTGGACGTGGCTGATGCTGGTCCGCACCAAGGCGCTCGCCCACGGCTTCACCTTCCGGGCCTACTGCTACAACGAGCTGGCCGAGAACCGCTGGCTGCTGTTCTCGGCCGAGCGCTTCGCCGGCAAGCCCGGCGTGCCCACCGTGGCCCAGGTCAACGCCTTCATCCGCGATCCCGCCTGGGTCGACGTCTTCGGCAGCGTCCGCGACCAGTTCCTGTGCGCCCACGGCAAGGGCCTGAAGATCATCGCCCCGGTCGCCGGCTTCCACTGGCGCGACCCCGAGGCCGGCGGCGAGAACTCCATGCGCTGGTACCGCGACGCCGTCGGCATGGACGGCGCCCCCGCCGAGGTCTCCCAGCGGCAGCGCCTGCTGGAGTACAACGAGGACGACGTCCACGCCACGCTGGCCCTGCGGGAGTGGATGAGCTCGCCGGCGATGGCCGAACTGCCCTTCGCCGGCGACCTCTGAGCGGGAGCTAGCGGGGGGCCATGCGCAGCGAGCCGTCCATGCGGATGACCTCGCCGTTGAGGTAGTCGTGCTCGACGATGGCCACCGCCAGCTGGGCGTACTCGTCGGGACGGCCGAGGCGCTTGGGGAAGGGCACGCCGGCGGCGAGGCCCGCGCGGAACTCGTCGGAAACGCCGGCCAGCATGGGGGTGTCGATGATGCCGGGGGCGATGGTCATCACGCGGATGCCGGAGGAGGCCAGCTCGCGGGCGGCCGGCAGGGTGAGGCCGACGACGCCGCCCTTGGACGAGGAGTAGGCGGCCTGCCCGATCTGGCCGTCGAAGGCGGCCACGGAGGCGGTGTTGATCACGACGCCCCGCTGGTTGTCGGCCAGGGCGGGAGTCTTGGCGATGGCCTCGGCGGCCAGCCGCAGCACGTTGAACGTGCCGATCAGGTTGACCTCGATGACCTTCCGGTACGTGTCCAGGTCGTGCGGGCCGTTCTTGCCCACGATCCGGCCCGCGGTGCCCACCCCCGCGCAGTTGACGGTGATGCGCAGCGGCGCCCCGGCGGCGACCACGGTGTCCACCGCGGCCTGCACCTGCTCGGGGCTGGTGACGTCCGCCTCGACGTAGGTCACGCCGTCGACGGCCTCGGCGTTGGCGACGGCCTTGGGCAGGTCCAGGGCGAACACCCTGGCGCCACGGGCGGCCAGCGCCCGAGCGGTCGCCCCGCCCAGCCCGGAAGCCCCACCGGTCACGATCGCCGCGTTGTCAGAGATCTGCATTCGGCGAGGCTAACCTGCTGGATCGATCAGACGTCGTGTCGGTCGGCGGGCCCCTGCAACAGCCGCAGCATCGCCAACAGCGGCAGGGCCACCACCAGCGAGCCACCCACGAACAGTCCCGCGAACTGAAGAAGTTCCATGTCAAACAGGGTGCGCGACGGCAGGCGGATCCCGCGTCGGCCGCAGGTGCCGTTTCGGCCTCCTACCGGGGGATGACGAGCATCACACTCAGCGACGACCCGGCGGACATATTTCGTCTAGCTGGTCCAGGTCGGAGGGGGTGAGCGTGAACTCGCCGGCGCGGGCGTTGGTCCGCACCTGCTCGGGGCTCGTCGCGCCGCAGATCACCGAGGCGACGGCCGGCTGCGCGGCCAGCCAGCCGATGGCCAGCCGCACCATCGGCGCGTCCCGCTCCTCGGCGAAGGCCCGCAGCTTCTCGATCCGGTCCCACGGCGCCTCGGCCAGCAGCCGTTCCCGGCCGGACAGGCGGCTGCCGACCGGCGGCTCGCCGTCCTGCCGGTACTTGCCGGTGAGCAGGCCGTTGGCCAGCGGGAAGTACGGCAGCAGCCCGAGCCCGAACCGGCCGCAGGCCGGCACGACCTCGCGCTCGACCTCGCGCTCCAGCAGCGAGTAGTGGTTCTGCGCGGACACCGGGGCAGCGACGTGCTCGGTCTGCGCGGTCCATGAGGCGTCGGCGATCTGCCAGCCGGCGAGGTTGCAGTGGCCGACGTAGCGGATCTTGCCCTCGTGCACGAGGTCGTCCAGCACGGACAGCGTCTCGGCCAGCGGCGTGCGCGGATCCGGCCGGTGCAGCTGGTAGAGGTCGATCCAGTCGGTGTTCAGCCGCCGCAGCGAGGACTCGACGGCCCGTCGCACGTAGCGGCGCGAACCGCGGGCGCCGAAGTCGGGACCGTTGAGGCCCTGCATGTCCACGCCGAACTTGGTCGCGATGACGGCGTGCTCGCGGCGGCCGGAGAGCGCTTGCCCCAGCAGTTCCTCGCTGCGGCCGCGGGGCGCGCCGTAGACGTCGGCGACGTCGAAGAACGTGATCCCGTTGTCCAGCGCGGATTCCACCACGGCACGGGCGCCGGCCAGCGTCTCCGTGGATGTCCCTGGGCGGCCCAGGTTGTTGCAGCCGAGGCCGACCGCGCTGACGACAAGACCGGAATCACCCAGGCGACGTTGCTCCACGGGCGGTCACCCTAAACCTCGGGTAGCGCCACCGGGTGTTCACCACCTGTACGGCCTAAGCCAGCGGGCCCGTCAACTCGGCCTGCGAACGTCGGCGGCGGAGACTCCTGCGACCAGGTCGGGGTGGTGCGAGGTGTTCGCTCGTCGAATCGCGGTGATCGGGACCGGGTACGTCGGTCTCACCACGGGGGCCTGTCTGGCCTCGCTCGGGCACCACGTGGTGTGCGCGGACGTGGACGTGGCCAAGGTGCGGCGGCTGCGGGCCGGCAAGGTGACGATCCTCGAACCGGGGCTGGCGGAGCTGGTCGCGGAGGGTCAGGCCGGTGGGCGGCTGGAGTTCGTGGTGGGCGCGTCGGCCGCGGTCGGCGACGCCGAGGTGGTTTTCCTGTGCGTGCCGACGCCGATGGGCCAGGGCGGCGCCGCCGACCTCGCCGCCGTCGAGTCGGTGATCTCCGAGGTGCGGACCATGCTCCCGGTGGGCAGCATCGTGGTGAACAAGTCGACGGTGCCGGTGGGCACCGCGGCCCGGGTGTCCGGCCTGCTCAAGCGCAAGGACGTGCCGGTGGTGTCCAACCCGGAGTTCCTGCGTGAGGGCACGGCGGTGCACGACTTCCTCAACCCGGACCGCATCGTGGTCGGCTGCGACATCCAGGACGCGGCCGAGCGGGTCGCCGCCCTGTACGCGCGGCTGGGCGCGCCGACGGTGCTGACCGACGCGGCCAGCGCCGAGATGGTCAAGTACGCCGCCAACTGCTTCCTGGCCATGAAGCTCTCGTACGTCAACGCGATCGCCGAGCTGTGCGAACGGCTGGGCGCCGATGTCGCCGACGTGACCGAGGGCATGGGCTACGACCGCCGCATCGGCCAGTCCTTCCTGCAGCCCGGCCCGGGCTGGGGCGGCTCGTGCCTGCCCAAGGACACCCAGGCGCTGCTCCAGGTCGCGGCGGCGGTCGGTTACGACTTCTCGCTGCTGCAGGCCACCATCGACACCAACACCCACCAGCGCGAGCTGATCGTGGCCAAGATCCGCGAGGCGGCCGGCGGACGGCTGCGCGGTCACCGGATCGGCCTGCTGGGCCTGGCTTTCAAGGCCGGCACCAACGACCTGCGGGACTCGCCGGCGCTGGCCGTGGCCGCCCTGCTGCGGGCCGAGGGCGCCGAGCTCACCGGCTACGACCCGGGCATCGACCACGAGGTCGACGGCATCCGGGTGGTGTCGGACGCGTACGAGGCGGCCAAGGACGCCGACACCGTGGTGGTGCTGACCGAATGGCCGGAGTTCCGTGGCCTGGACTGGTCCCGGATCGGCGATCTGGCCAGCGGCTCCGTCGTCGTCGACACGCGCAACCACCTGGACCCGGACGCGCTGCGGCGCTGCGGGCTGACCTGGTGGGGCGTCGGCCGTGGTCACCTGGACGTGGGAAATTCGCTGGCCGCCGTGATCTGATGGGGTCATGTTCACGACTCGCCCGGAGCTGACCGGCACGGTCGGCATGGTCGCCTCCACCCACTGGCTCGCCTCCACCGCCGGCATGGCGGTGCTGGAGTCCGGCGGCAACGCGTTCGACGCCGCGGTCGCCGCCGGCTTCGTGTTGCAGGTGGTGGAGCCGCATCTGGTCGGCCCGGGCGGCGACATGCCGGCGATCTTCGCGACGGCCGCGGACCCGACGCCCCGGGTGTTGTGCGCGCAGGGCGTCGCCCCGCGGGGCGCGACGATCGAGCACTACCGGGACCAGGGCCTGGACCTGGTGCCCGGCAGCGGCCTGCTGGCGGCGGTCGTGCCGGGCTCCTGGGACGGCTGGCTGACGCTGCTGCGGGATCACGGCACCAAGTCGCTGCGGGACGTGCTGGACTACGCCATCGGCTACGCCCGAGGCGGATTCCCTTTGGTGGAGCGGATTCCGGCCACCATCGAGGGCGTGCGGCAGCTGTTCACGGAGCACTGGCCGTCCTCGGCCGAGCTGTGGATGCCCGGCGGCGAGGTGCCCAAGGCCGGCACCCTGTTCCGCAACCCGGTGCTGGCCGACACCTGGGAGCGGCTGCTGCGTGAGGCGGAATCCGTTGGCGGAGACCGGGAAGCGCAGATCGAGGCGGCTCGGAGGGCCTGGTACCAGGGGTTCGTCGCCGCGGAGATCGAGGCGTTCAGCCGCAAGCCGCACCGTGACGACTCCGGCCGCGACCACGCCGGCGTGCTCACCGGGCAGGACATGGCCACCTGGTCCGCGACCTACGAGGACCCGGTGACCGTGCAGGTCGGGGACCGGACGCTGGCTAAGTGCGGACCGTGGAGCCAGGGTCCGGCGCTGGCGCAGCAGGTGTTGATGCTGCATGAGCTGCGGGACCGGCTGGCCTACGTCGACGGCGTGCCGACCGCGGAGACCGTGCACCTGGCCATCGAGGCGGCCAAGCTGGCCTTCGCCGACCGCGAGGCCTGGTACGGCGACAGCGCCGACGTGCCGATGGACGACCTGCTGTCCGCCGAGTACACCGCCTCCCGGGTGGCGTTGATCGACGACCGCGCGTCGTTGGAGCTGCGGCCGGGCTCGCCGGGCGGGCGGGCGCCGCGACTGCCGTCGTACATCGCCGAAGGCCGGGGCGTCGGCGGCGGCGACTCGCCGATGAACGCGGCAGTCGGCGAGCCGACGGTGACCCGCGACGGCCAGATGCGCGGCGACACCGTGCACATCGACGTGGTGGACCGCTGGGGCAACGTCATCTCGGTGACGCCGTCCGGCGGCTGGCTCCAGTCCTCGCCGACGATCCCGTCGCTCGGCTTCGCGCTCGGCAGCCGGGCCCAGATGTTCTGGCTGGAGGAGGGCCTGCCGGCCTCGCTCGTGCCCGGTCGTCGCCCGCGCACCACGCTGAGCCCGTCGCTGGCCCTGCGCGACGGCGCGCCGCTGGCCTTCGGCACGCCCGGCGGCGACCAGCAGGACCAGTGGCAGCTGTGCTTCTGGCTGGCCCACACCGTGGGCGGGCTGAACCTCCAGGCCTCGATCGACGCGCCGATGTGGCACTCGGCCGCGTTCCCGCTCTCGTTCTATCCGCGCAGCTGGCAGCCCGGCGAGCTGGTGGCGGAGTCGCGCCTCGGCGCCGAGGCCTTCGAGCAGCTCCAGGCCCGTGGGCACCGCGTCGTGGACGCCGGCGAGTGGGCGCTGGGGCGGCTGTCCGCGGTCTCCCGCGACTCGGCGACCGGGCTCCTGTACGGCGCGGCCAACGCCCGTGGCATGCAGGGCTACGCCGTCGGGCGCTGATCAAGGTTCCACGTGGAACGTAGTTCGCATTGCCGCTTCGTGACGTACGCGCGGCGGCGGGCGATGTCGTAGCGTCGGCGGCGTGCCACACGGTCGGGCGAGGAAGGCCGCGCTGCTTCCCATACCGCTCGCGATCGGCTGCCTGCTGATCGCCGGCTTCACCTCGCGCTGGCACGAGCAGACCGTGCACTTCACGGTGCTCGGCGTGGCCTGGATGCTGTCCGGCGCGGTGCCGCTGTTCTGGCGCGACCGCTGGCCGTACACGGTGTACGCGCTGTCGACCGTGCTGGCGTTCAGCTACCTCTACTCCGACAACCAGGGCGCGCCGACGCCGATCTTCCCGGCGCTGGCCCTGTACGCGCTGGCCAAGCGGGTGGGGCCGGTCCGGTCCAGCATCGCCGGGCTGGTGCTGCTCGCCGGCTTCGCGGCGGCGCAGCTCGCCACCGGCGGGGACGCCACCGACGTGCGGTACGTGGGCTTCGTGCCGGTGGCGATCTCCATCGGCACCGCGGCCCGCAACGTGCGGGCCAGCCGGCGGTCGCAGCACGAGGTGTTCGAGGAGCGGGCCCGTCGGATCGCCGAGGAGGAACGGCTGCGCATCGCCCGCGAGGTGCACGACGTGGTCGCGCACAGCCTGGCCATGATCAACGTGCAGGCGGGGGTGGGTGCGCACGTGGCCGACCGGCGGCCGGAGGAGGCCAAACAGGCGCTGCTGGCGATCAAGGAGGCGTCGCGGGCGGCGCTCGTCGACCTGCGGGCCACCCTCGGCGTGCTGCGTTCCGGCGAGGACCGCGCGCCGGCGCCGAGCCTGGCCCGTATCGACGAACTGCTCGGTTCGGCCCGGGGCGCGGGGCTGTCGGTCGAGGTCAGCGGTGATCCCGGGGAGCTGCCGGCCCCCGTCGACTCGACGGCGTACCGGATCGTGCAGGAGGCGCTCACCAACACCGTCCGGCACGCGGTGGAGGCGCGTAGCGTCAGCGTGCGGTTCTCCCGCGACGACGGCAGTCTGGTCGTCGAGGTGCAGGACGACGGTCGCCCGGTGGAAACCGAACCCGGCAACGGTGTTCGCGGCATGCGGGAACGGGCGCTGGCGCTCGGCGGCACGCTGCTGGCGCGGTCGCGGGACGAGGGGGGATTCGTGGTTCGGGCGGAGCTGCCGCTATGACGGTCCGGGTGGTGCTGGCCGACGACCAGGCGCTGGTGCGGGCCGGTTTCCGGCTGCTGCTGGAGACCGAGGACGGGTTCGAGGTGTGCGGCGAGGCCGGCGACGGCGCGCGGGCCGTCGAGCTGGCTCGGGCGCACCGGCCGGACGTGGTCGTGATGGACATCCGGATGCCCGGTGTGGACGGACTCGTGGCGACCCGGCAGATCACCGCGGACCCTGCGCTGGCCGGCGTGAAGGTGTTGGTGCTGACCACTTTCGACGTCGACGAGTACGTGTTCGAGGCCCTGCGCTCCGGGGCGTCGGGCTTCCTGTTGAAGGACACCGAGCCGGTGGATCTGTTGCACGCCATCAGGGTCATCGCCGCCGGCGAGGCGCTGCTCGCGCCGACCGTGACCCGCCGGCTGATCTCCGAGTTCGCCAACCGGCCCGAGCACCGCCGCCCCGACCCGTCGGCCCTGCGTGAGCTGACCGACCGCGAGCGCGAGGTGTTGGCGTTGGTCGCGGGCGGGTTGTCCAACGAGGAGATCGCCGAGCACCTGGTGATCAGCCCGGCGACCTCGCGTACGCACGTCAGCCGGGTGATGACCAAGCTCGGCGCGCGGGATCGGGCGCAGTTGGTCGTCCTGGCGTACGAGTCGAAGCTCGTGCGACCGCGCGAGTAGTACGGCGCGGTGCCGCCTGTGAGCGGACGCCGCTACGGCTTTCCGTGGTGAGCATTGTGCGTCGTGTATGTGATCGCACTTATCGCGGAATTCCTGACTTCCTTGCTGCTCATCGTCGCGCTGGCCCTTCGCCGGTGGCGCAAGTGGACCGTGGGCGCCCTGCTCGTGCTCAAGGTCGCCGTGGCGGTGGTGATGCTGACCTACGGCTTCGAATTCGCACTACGGCCGTTGCGGGACCTGGCGTTGCTGGCCGTGGCCTTTGCCTTCCCACAACGGCAGAAGTTGCTCGTCGTCGCGGCGGCGGCCGCTTTCGTGCTGGATCTGCTGCTGCCCCAAGCAATTCCACAGTGGACCGCCGTTGCGCTGTTCGCGGTGGTGGGCCTGCTGACCGTGCTGCCGGTGCGACGCTGGATCGCCCCGGTGGCGCTGGTTGTGTTGGCAGGCCTCGGTGTCGCGGTCTGGATTCCCGCCTCGGCCACGCCGACGACGATGAACATGGGCATGCCGGCGATGCCCGGCATGGCCATGCGCAGCGTCACCCAGCTGACCGGTTCGCCGACCACCGGGCCGGTCAAGAAGATCACCATCACCGCCGTTCAGAACGGCGACCGATACTCCTTCAACCCCAGCGAGATCCATCTCCGGCAGGGCGACGTGCTGGACGCGACCCTGGTCAACCGGACCCCTTCGACGCCGGTGACCATCCACTGGCACGGCCTGGACGTGCCCAACGCCTACGACGGTGTCGCCGGCATCACCCAGGACGCCGTGAAACCGGGCGGCAGCTTCGAGTACAGGTTCCAGGTCAACCAGGTCGGCACCTACTGGTACCACTCGCACGAGGACACCAAGGACGAGGTGGTCCGGGGCATGTTCGGGCTGCTGGTCGTGGAGCCTCGGACCGGGCCGGTGGCCGACGTCGACCAGGCGCTGTCGATCCACACCTGGGGCGACAAGCTGTCCTTCGGCGACAACCCAGGCGTGCAGATCCGCCCGGTCAAGGCCGGTTCCTCGGTGCGGGTGCGGGTCGTGAACACCGACTCCGAGGTGGACAGTGTGCACGTCACCGGCTCGCCGTGGCAGCTGGCCGCCGTCGACGGCAACGACCTGCACGAGCCGGGGGAGCTGACCGATCAGACGGTCCCGATCGGCGGCGGCGGGCGGGCCGACATCCAACTGACCATGCCGAACCATCCCGTCCGGGTGTCGCTGGTCGGCGAGGACTCGCCGGCGTACGTGCTCAGCCCCGACGGGCGTTCCACTGTGGACGCCTCGGCGCCCGGGCCCGAGGTCGACCTGATGCACTACGGCAGGCCGGCACCGGTTTCCCTTGGCACGAACTACAACCGTGACTACACGGTCGACCTGGACCAGGGCATCGGGGCGTCGGGATTCAAGTGGACGATGAACGGCGGGGTGTTCCCCGACGCCCCGATGCTGATGGTCAGCGAGGGTGACACGGTGCGGGTGACGTTCCGCAACCTCAGCCTCGGCGAGCATCCGATGCACCTGCACGGACACGAAGTGCTGGTGCTGTCCCGGGACGGCGTCGCGTCAGCGGGCAGCCCGGTGTGGCTGGACACCGTCTCGGTGCAACCCGGGGAGTCGGTCACGGTGGCGTTCAAGGCCGACAACCCCGGGATCTGGATGGATCACTGCCACAACCTCGGCCACGCCAAGATCGGCATGGTGATGCACCTGGCCTACACCGACGTCACGACGCCGTTCGTGGTCGGCGACGGCAACAACCCGGAGTGAAACAGCTGCCGCTCCAGGGCGGCCTTGGGCTTCGCGCCGACGATCGTCGCGATCACCTCGCCGCCCTGGAACAGCAGCATCGTCGGCGCCGCCATCACCTGGTGGGCGCGGGCCGTGGCCTGGTTGGCGTCCAGGTCCATCTTCACGATCGTCAGTTCCGGGTGCTCGTCGGCGATGCGCTCCAACACCGGTCCCACCATGCGGCACGGGCCGCACCACGTCGCCCAGAACTCCACCAGCACCGGCTTGTCGCTGGTCAGCACCCGGTCCGCGAAGTCCGCGTCGGTGACCTCTTGCAGCATGAGTCCTCCCCTTGGTTGCGCTCGACCGCGGCGGCGACCTGCGCCCGCACCGCCTGCAGCCGGGCGATGCAGTCGTCCAGTTCGTCGAGCTTGCGGCGGTACACCGCCACCGAGGCCGGGCACACGTCGCCCGTCGGATTGCCCGCCCGCAGGCACTCCACGAACGGCCTCGTGTCCTCCAGCGCGAAGCCGATGGCCAGCAGCGAGCGGATCTCGTTCACCGCCCGCAGGTCGTCCTCGTCGTACTCGCGGTAGCCGTTGGCCGTGCGGCGGGCCGGCAGCAGGCCCTGCTCCTCGTAGTAGCGGAGCGAGCGGGTCGTGGTTCCGGCCCGGTCCGCCAGCTCGCCGATGCGCATGCTGACGACCGTAAACCTTGACGCCGACGTGAAGGCCAGCGTTCATACTCTGGACTTGATGAGCATCGAGATCGCCGCCTACCTGCGCGCCGGCCGCCGCGACCCGGTCCGTGTCGGCCCTTTCACCGTCGGATTCTCCGAGACCAGCGACAATCCCTACCGCAACTACGCCGTGCCCGACGACAACGCCCGGCCCACCGCCGAGGACGTCGCCGCGCTGATCGCCGCCTTCGAGGCACGGGGCCGCACACCGCGGCTGGAGTACCTGCCCAGCGCCTGCCCGTCGGTGCGGTCCGCGTTGGAGCGGGCCGGCTTCGTCGAAGAGGGCCTGCTGCCCGTGATGACCGTGCCGACCCTGATCGAGCCACCGGCCGTGGCCGGTGTGGAGCTGGTCGCCGCCGACTCCGACGACACCGTACTGGCCATGGCCACCGCTTTGAACCTGGCCTACGGCGAGCCGCCGCCCACCGAGGCGGATCTGGCCAGCCACAAGGGATCCCGCGACCGCGGCGGCTACGCCCTGCTGGCCCGCTCCATGGACGGAGAACCCGTCGGCGGCGGGCTCATCACCGTGCCCATCGACGGCGTCGCCGAGCTAGCCGGCATCGGCGTCGTCCCTTCGTGGCGCCGGCGGGGCATCGCCGCCCTGATCACCCACCGGCTCGTCCAGGTCGCCCACGACATCGGCGCCCGGCACCCGTTCCTGATGGCCGCCGACGACAACGCCACCCGCGTCTACACCCGTGTCGGCTTCGAGATCACCGGGCGCGTCCTGCACATCTCCCGCTGACGGCTTTCCCGCCCCCAGCAGCGCCTCCGCGTCCAGGCCCAGGTCCTCGCGCATGGCCCGGCGCATGACCTTGTACTCCCGCTGGGCCTCCCGCCACAGCGTCCGCTCCTCCTCGCCGTGCCGGTTGACCAGCAGCTTCGTCGCCAGCGTCGACCGGCGCACCAGCGACTCCCGCAGCATCGCCCTGATCCGCTCCGGCGCGTGCACGTTCACCGCCCCCAGCGAGCTCCGCGCCTGCGCCGCCACTTTCCGCAGATCAGCCGCCGCCGCTTCGTCCACCGTCCCGCCCTCGCGCAGCGTCCGCCGGGCGTCGTACAGCACCCAGTCGAACGCCTCCACCGCCCCGATCACCTCGGCGTACGCGTTGGCCCGGCCCTCGTAGCTACGGTTCTCCCGGTCCTTCTCCCGCTCCCGGCGCCACCGCAGCTCTTCCCGCTCGGTCTCCCGGCGCCACCGCCGATCCTCCCGCCAGCCCGCGATCAGCTGCGCCCCCAGCACACCCCCGAGCCCCAGCAACGCCACCACCACCGGCACCCACAGCGGCACCTGCCCAGAAGACATGCCGCAGAACCTAGCGTCAGGCGATGCCCTCCTGGGCCGTCCAGATGCGGAAGGGGTTGACCTTGGCGGGCACGAGGTCCGGCGCGGCGGACGGGCCGGCCAGGGTGGGCGCGGACGGGGTGCCGGGGGCGGGGAGCTCCAGGAGGCGGTCGATGGCCTCGGCCAGGCTGCCCTCGAAGAGCCAGACGGCCTTGCCGGGCTGGGCGGAGTCGTGCACGGCGGGCATGCGGCCGGCCTTGGCGTCGTCCTCGGAGCGGAACAGGATGGTGTCGACGAAGCCGCGGAGCTGGCGGTAGCCCATGATGCGGTCGAGGTGGCCGTCCTCGTCGGGGATGTTCATGAACTGGAAGCCACGGTCGCGCAGCTCGGCGAGCTTGCCCAGGACGCCGTCCATGCTCGGCTACCGGTCGGACGGGTTGGACGGGCGGTCGTAACTCGCGACCACGACGCGGACCAACAGCACGAGACCGACCGCAACCAACGCCGCCACCTGCAACGCCACAGCTGCCTCCAAGGTGTTCCGCCCCCACCTTCGCCGGCCCCTTGGCCCCGGCGAACCTGCGTTATCAAGGTGACAGGGATTCACCCGTTTGGGGAATACAGTCGTCCTTAACAGATTCACAGTTAAATACTGTGTGTAACACGCTCGTACCGTCTTGACCGTGTCCTGTCACGCTGGGCAGCTGAACCCATTCTGAAGTGATCGGGATCACATATTTGTGAGAAATACGTGACCTTCGACAAGGGGCTGTAGCGGTGTCATCTGCACGGGAGAACGCCCCGTGCGGTGGGTCACCGCAGACGGCCACGGTGGCGACGGGCACTGGGTTAGTGTGCAGGCCGTGGGGGACCTGGGCGAGGACACGCAGCCGATCGGACGACATGAGTCCTGGCTGCCGGATGATCACCCGCTCTACCGTCCCCGACACGGCAAGCAGCGGTTCGCCCTGGTCTGCGCGGTGGTCTTCTTCGTGACACCGCTGTTCGGCCTGACCCTGTTCGGCACGCCGCCGTCGATCGAGAACCGAGCGCTGCACCCGTTCCCCGGCGTGAGCGACGGCTGGTCCTTCTTCACCGAGCTCGGCCCCTGGGCCACCGACCACCTGTCCTTCCGCGAACAGGCGATCAAGCTGACCGACGGCATCAGCCGCTCGATCTTCGGCGAGCCGCCGAACCAGGACAGCGGGGACCCGTCACAGCCGTCCAGCGGGCCGATCGCCGCGGGGCCGCCGCCGACGGTCACCCCGCCGGTGCCGGGCTCGTCGCCGCTGGACAACGAGCCGCCGCCGATCGCGGGCTATCCCCGGGTGATCGAAGGCAAGAACAACTGGCTGTACTTCGGCTACGACACGCAGGGCAAGTGCCAGCCGCAGCAGCCGCTCGACACCGTCATCTCCAGCCTGGTCAAGCTGCGCAAGGCGGTCGAGCAGTCCGGCCGCAGGTTCGTGCTGCTGGTCCCGCCGGACAAGTCGACGGCGGTGCCGGAGAACCTGCCCGACCAGTACCCGGGCAAGTCCTGCGCCCTGGCCTTCAGCGCGAAGTTCTGGCCCCAGGTGACGGCCGAGGCCGGCGCCGTGGACCTGCGGCCGGCCCTGGCCCGCCTGGGCTCCTCGGTCTACTACCCGCAGGACACGCACTGGACCTACGCCGGCGGCCTGATCATGACCCGGGCCCTGGCCGGCGCCATCAGCCCCGGCATCGACGTGCCGTGGCGGGTCACCGAGGGGGCCAAGGTGGACGGCTCGGCGGACCTGCCGCCGATGCTGGCCCGCACCGGCACGGAGAGCAGCCACACCTACCGGCTGGCCCCGGACGGCGGCGTCGACCGCACCCAGCAGGGGCCGTTCGACACCCACAACGTCCTGGCCTTCCGCACCGACAACCCGGTCAACGGCATGGTCGCCGGCAAGACCACGATGGTCACGGACTCGTTCACCAACTACGCGGCGCCGTTCCTGGCCGCCACCTTCGCCGACATCACCCTCGCCCCGAGCGCCGTCGTGCAGCAGGACCCGAACGCCGAGGCGCAGCGCATGGTGGACAGCGACACCGTGGTGCTGGAGGTGGTCGAGCGAAACCTGGCGTCCGGCATCAGCCCGCTGACCCAGCCCTCGGTGCTCGACCCGATCCTCCAGCAGTTGGCCGCGCATCCCAAACGCTGAAAGGCCACTCGGTACAGTGCCCGACGTGCGTGCAGAGTCCCGACCGACCACCGTCGGCGCCATCGCCCTGTGGGGCAGCAGCGACCTACCGGGGCTCGGCGACCAGGTGGTGCCCCGGGTGCTGGAACGCGAGCTGCTGACGCGGCTGCCCGGCTGGCGCGTCACGCACTACGCCCCGCTCGGCTGGAGCCGGCCCTCGGTGTCGGACGGCGGCCTGATCGCGGAGCCGCTGGGCGAGCCCACGCCCGAGCGCCTGCGGCAGATCGACGACGCCGCGCACCTGAGCATCCTGTGCGCGACCTTCACCCGTGACACCAACCTGACCGCGCTGTACGGCACCGCGCGGGCCGAGGCGTTCTTCACCATGGACCGGCCCACCGTCACGACCAATCTCGCGGTGTTGGCCGACGGCCTGGTGCCGGCGGAAGTCCTCAACGCCCGGACGCTTCAGCTGCGCCAGCTCGGGGAGCTGCCCGAGGACGACTACGTCATCGGCCCGGACGGCATCGAGCTGCCGGCGGACGTGGTCTTCGAGGACAAGCTTGCGGCGATCGCCTCGGCGCGCAAGGTCGTCACCGAAGACCCGTACGTCGCCGCCGCGGCCGCCGCGCTGGGCACGGCCGTGACGGGCCCGATCATCGACGTCCGTGTGCTGGCCCGGGAAGCGCGGGCGCAGATCGACGCCTTCGCCGAGGCGGCCGAGCGGGCGCTGGTCGAGCGCGGCGGCGACCTCAAGCGGCGGATCGCCGACCTGGCCGCCGAAAACGCCGCACTGCGACACGCCCACGCCCGGCAGCGCCACCGCATGCTGCACGAGCGGCAGGTCCTCGTGGACAAGCTGATGGCGGCCGACGACTCCGAGGCCGTCGAGCGGCTGCGGGCCGAGCTGGAGCACGAGTGCCACCTGCACCGCGAGGCGCTGGCCCGCGCGGCCGAGGACCACCGCGAGCTGAACGCGTTGCGGCAGACCAAGTTGCTGCGCTGGTCGCAGCCGCTGCGTGAGACCTACGGGAAGATCAGGCGGGCATGAGGATCACGTTCGTCCTGGTCTCCTACGGGGGCCGCCAGCTGGTCGTGGACTGCCTGAAGAAGCTGGCCGAGCACACCCCGCAGCCGTACGAGGTGATCGTCGCGGACAGCGCGTCGCCCGACGGCACGGGCGAGTGGCTGGCCGCGAACCTCACCGGCGCGACCGTGCTGCGCATGGACCGCAACCTCGGCTTCGGCGCCGGCTGCAACCTGGCCGTGCGGCACGCCAAGACCGAACTGGTGTGCTTCCTCAACGCCGACGTCGAGGTCACCGAGGGCTGGCTGGAGCCGTTGCTGGAGGTGCTCGACGCGCGGCCGGAGATCGCCGCGGTCGCGCCCGTCATGCTCAACACCGACGGCACCGTGCAGGAAGCCGGCAGCGTCATCGGCGGCGACGGCTGGTGCCGGGCCTGGGACGGCCCCGAGCAGGAGATGTTCGCGCGCCAGGTGGACTACGCCTCGGCGGCCTGCCTGCTGATGCGCCGCAGCGCCTTCCACCAGGCCGGCGGCTTCAGCGCCGACTACGAGATCGCCTACTTCGAGGACGTCGACCTTCAGGTCCAGCTCAAGTCGCTGGGCTGGACGGTGTGGCTGGACCCGCGGTCGCGGGTGGTGCACGCCCGGCACGGCAGCAGCACCACCGACCGGGCCATGGAGCTGATGCGGCTCAACCACAAGGTGTTCACGCGCCGCTGGCCGCAGGAGCTGGCCGACCGGCCGGACGTCGTCGGCCTGGACGAGCCGGAGCGTGAGCACCACAAGTACTGGCTGCGTGACCGCAATGCCGGCTATCGGGTGCTGCTGATCGACGACCGCGTGCCGCAGGCCGACCGCGGCCGCGGCGACCCCCGCACGATGGCGGTCGTCGACGCGTGGCGGCTGGCCGACCCGAACGCCCGCGTCACCTTCTACGCGCACTCGCCCGAACGGGCCGAGGAGTACGCGCCGGCCTTGCAGGCCAAGGGGATCGAGGTCGTCTGGGGCGTCACCGACGCACGGCGCTGGTCGGCCGAGCGGGCCGGCCTGTACGACGTGGTCGTGGTGTTCCGGCCGCACAACTTCGCCCAGGCCGGCCTGACGATCTCCAAGTCGCAGCCGCAGGCGGTCAAGGTCTACGACTCCGAGGCGCTGTTCTACCGCCGCCCCGGCCAGTACTTCGAGACGGCGCTGACCTCGGCCGAGCGCCGACGCCTGGCGATCGAGGCGCGGCACCTGCGTGACCAGGAGGAACACGCCTTCAACTGGGCCGATGTGGCGGTCTGCGTGAGCGAGGAGGAGGCGCGCTGGGCCCGCGGCATCGCGCCCGACACCTCCGTGCACGTCGCCTGTTACCCGGCCAACCTGCCCGGCGACGTCCCCGGTCTCGACGGCCGGCAGGGGTTGGCGTTCTTCGGCGGCTTCGACAACACGCCGCGCACGCCCAACGAGTTCGCCGTGCTGGAGCTGGTCGACGACGTGCTGCCGGAGCTGTCGCGGCGGCATCCCGGCCTGCTGCTGCGGGTCATCGGCGCCGACCCGTCGCCGGCGGTGCGGGCGTTGGCGCGCAACGACATCGAGGTGCTGGGCAAGGTCCCGGACCCCGGTGTCTGGCTGTCCAAGGCCCGCCTGCACGTGGTGCCGATGCGTTACGGCGCCGGCGTGAAGATCAAGTTCGTCGACTCGATGGCCGCCGGCCTGCCGTTCGTCACCACGCCGGTCGGCGGCGAGGGCCTGCACCTGGGCTGGATGGCCCGGCACCTGGTCGGCGAGTCGCCGGCCGAGATCGTCGAGCTGTGCGACCGCATGCTCACCGACGACGTGCTGTGGACCGAGATCCAGCAGGCGCTGGTCGAGGTGTGCCGGACCAAGTTCTCCGCCGCGGCGTTCCGCGCCGAGATGGAGGGCGTGATCGTCGACTGCGGGGCGCTGCCGAGCGCGGTTGGTTAGTCGATGCTCGGCTGCGCCAGCGGCGGGATCTTCGCCCGTGACTTGCGCAGCGCGTGCCAGCGCAGCGCCGCGCTGAGCAGGAACCGTTCCGCGCCAGCCGTTTCCTCGCGGGAGCGGGCGGCCAGCTTCAGCAGCGGCGCGCGGCGGTGCTCGACCTCGCTCAGCTCGGTGAGCCGCTCGCGGTCCTCGGCCGTCATGCTGTCCACGCGCAGCAGCAGCGTCGAGGCGAACTGGGCGACCCGGCGCAGCTCGTACTCGGCCACGGCTTCCAGCTGATTTTCCTGCTCGGCGGTCAGCACCTCGTTGCGCCCCAACGCCAGCAGGGCCAGGCCGAGGCGACCGGGCAGGCCCTTGTCCAGCCGTTCCTGGCGATGGCCGGTCACGGCCTGCCCGTGCTGCCGGTACGAATACAGGGCACGGTCCACGAACGCCAGCTTGCTGTCGGCCAGCGCCGTCGCCGCGATCCACTGGTCATGGAACGCCGACGGCGTGCCCGGCGGGAACGGCAGCACCAGCTCGCGCAGCGTCCGGCCGTCCACCAGGCTCGACGCGCCGGTGACGGTGTTGAGCAGCAGCAACGCCTCCAGGTCCGTCCACTGGTTGCGGCGGTCCTGCCAGAACGAGCCGGCGACGACGGTGTCGTGCTCGTCCACCAGGCGCATGTCCGAGTAGGCGAGCCCGTGGTTCTCCAGCGCGGACAGCAGCGTGGCCAGCTTGTCCCGATCCCACACGTCGTCCTGGTCGGCCAGCGCGACCGCGTCGGCATCGGACGGCGCGGCGGCCAGCGCACGCTCGAAGTTGGCGTAGAAGCCGACGTTGTCCTCGTGCTCCACCAGCACGAACCGGTCGTCGCCGGTGATCAACCGGCGGATCACCGCCACCGACTCGGGGCCGGAGTTGTCGTCGCTGAGCACGCACACCCAGTTGTCATGGGTCTGGGCCCGGATCGAATCCAGTTGCGCGGCCAGAAAAGCCGGATCCGGCCGGTAGGTCGCCATGCACACCGCGACCTTCTGGCCCTTGCCGGGCCACGACACTGCCACCGGGTCCACAATGGACGGCACCAGCCGCAGCGGCGGAAGTTCGCGCCGCAGCAGGGTTCCGTCCACCAGCAGCACGCCGAGCACCAGCGGCTTGTCCACCGGCGCATCGATCCGCGTCAGCGACAGCCGGACCCGGAAGCCACAGCCCTCGGGCGTGCGGACGACCGAAGGCCCCAGCGCCGCAACAACATCCGGCCGCGCGTGGCCCAGGCTCGCCGCGTGCCAGGCGCCTTCGAACAGCACCCGGACGTCCTTCACCGCGATGCCGGCGTTGACCACCCAGCCGTCCAGGTCCACGACCTGTCCGCGGCCGACCGCGACCGGCTTCTCCGGCACGTTCACCAGGTAGTGCAGTTCCGCCTCGCGCTTCGGCCGCGCCGACTCACGCATGCGCGCCCCGAACACACCGGCCAGCGGACCCGACCGCCGCAGCACGGCATCGCCTTCGTCCCCGGCCCGCCCCAGCGCGATATCCCTTACGCCACGCGCAATCCGCGCCGACGGCCACAGATACCGGTGCGCCGCCCGCACGATCTTGGCGCCCTCCAGCGCATCCAGCCGCGCCCGCGTCTTCGCCAGCCGATCGGCCACGGCCGCCGCCTGCTGCTCCAGCTCCCCGGCCCGGGCCTGTGACCACTCGGCCTCCAGCGCCGCGTCCGCCAGCTCCGCGAACACCATGCCCAGCCGCCGGTCCAACCGCGCCGACTCGGCCCGCGCGACGGACAGCTCCTGCTGGGAGACACCGAGGCGGCCGGTCAGCTCCTCGGCGTGCGCCTGCTTGTCGTCCAGCGCCTGCCGGTGCCGGTCGAGATCGGCATTGACGTCGTCGAGGCCTTGCTCCAACGCCTTGATGTGGTTTTCGAGCGCCTGGCGGTGGTCGAGATCGGCGACGATCCGGTCGAGGCCGCCCTCGACCGCCCACAGCGGCGATCGCGGGGGTTGGCTCGCCCGCTCGTGCAGCGACCTGACCGTCGCCTCCGCCGGCGTGCCGGCCACCAGGCACTGGAGTTCGCCCTCGGCCTCGACCAGTTCCGTCCAGCGCTCGTCGGCGGCCGCCACGAGACCGACCAGATCGGCGAGGCCCCGCACGAGATCGCGGACGGTGGCCTCGTGGCCCCAGACGTGCGGCGAGCCGGTGTCGTAGAGATCGTTGGCCAGCTCCAGCAGCGACCGCAGCTGCGCGAGCTCCGCGTCCACGCCAGTGCCGGCCAGCCACTCGCGGTCGACGCGTCCGACGCTGCCGTCCGGCGCGAGGATCAAGTTGCCCGGGTGCACGTCCAGGTGATCCGGCGGCAGAACCGCCACATCGGCACGGCCCGGCAGATACGGATGCCGGTCGTCGTCCGCGGCCAGCGGTCGCGCCTCGGCCAGCACGGTTTGCTGCCACAGCAAGGCCAACCGGCGGAGTTCCGCCAGCTCGCCCGTGCGCATGGCATCGAGCATCACCGCGTCGAGCGGGCGGCCGGGCAGCCACGACTCGGTGGCGGCCTTCTGCTGCCGCAGCCAGTCACGCCGCACGCTGCCGGCGGTGTTCGACGTCAGCACAAGGTCGCGGCCGAGCGCCCGGGTGCGCCGCCACTCCGGCCGGCGGCCGGCGTTGACCAGCCAGGCCAGGCTCGGGTCCAGCAGTTCGTCCAGCGGTTCCTCGGACGCCGACGCCAGCACCAGGAACGACGGCGCGACCTCGATCCCGAAGCCCTCGGCCACCGCCGCACTGTGCAGCTCGCGGGCCGGCGAGACCATGAGGCCGCCGCCGAACGCGCCGCGCAGCGGGTCGCGAACCAGCTTCTCCACCAGCTCTTCGGCGTCCGGCCGATCGAACAACGCCGTGTTCAGCACGACACGCGGCAGCTTGTAGTCCGGGTACGGCAGCAGCCAGCGCTGAGCCGTCAGCCCCGCGTCGGCCAGCAGCGACGCCAGCTTCCGCCGGGTCCAGGTGCGAGCCTGCGGCTGACTGCCCGGGTAGTCGGCGATGCCCACCCAGGACTTGCTGTGGTGATCCTCCGGCCGGCCCAGCAGATAGCCGACACCGAGCCGGTTCTCGATGGCCAGCGCGACAACGCCCCGCTCGGACAGCGTCCGCCGGACGCCGTCGAGCAGCCGCTCCGGGCCGGCGCCGAAGCGGGTGCTGTACTCCAGCACGCCACACAACACGGCCAGATCCACGCCGCTGGTGGCCGCCAGCTGGCTCTCGATCTCGCCGCGCACGATCCGCACGTTCGGCAGGTCACGGCAGCGCTCCCGCGCCGCCGCCGCACGGTCCTCCGTGCCCTCGATGCCGAGCACGTCCAGGCCGGCTTCGCCGAGGGCACGGGTCAGCACGCCCGTGCCACAGCCCAGGTCCACCGCGCGCAGGTCCGGCCGCAGCCGCAGCGGCGCCAACAGGGCCAGCCGCTGCGGCGAGAAGTGGTAGGCCGTCTCCCAGGAGTCGACCTTGGCCGCCAGCTCCGTCGAACCCGCGCTGATGTCCTCGGCGGCCTTCAGCGCGAGCAGGACCTCGGACTCCGCGCCGTCGGCGTAGCCGACCTCGTCCGACATCACGGCGTCGGCGCGTACTTCTGCGTCTCGGTCTTGAGCAGGTCCCGGAACGCCTTCTCGGCGGCCGCCGCGTCGGGACCGTAGGCCTCGACCCGGACAATGTAGCCGTTGGTGATGTAGTGCGCGCGGAACGCCGTCTGGCCGTCCGGGCCGCTGGCCGGCAGGGTCCGGGCGGTGACGCCGGTCGGGATGCCGGTGGTCACCTGCTGGTACTTGGACTGGGCGT
This sequence comes from Kutzneria sp. NPDC051319, assembly GCF_040682195.1. Classification (NCBI taxonomy): domain Bacteria; kingdom Bacillati; phylum Actinomycetota; class Actinomycetes; order Pseudonocardiales; family Pseudonocardiaceae; genus Kutzneria; species Kutzneria sp. NPDC051319. The sequence goes on from NZ_JBFBAM010000003.1 coordinate 233,766, forward strand.
AGAAGTTGTCGATCGCGTTGAGGATCGCCTTCGGGTCGGCGCCGGTGCCGGCCTGGAACGCCCAGATGCCCTCGTGCATGGCGTCGTTCTGGGTCACCACGCCGGCCACCTGGATGGCGCCGTTCTGCTTGAGGATGGCGACTTCCTGCTCCGTCGGCGCGTGGTTGGTCACCGCGTCGGCGATGGAGTAGTTGACGTTGTAGACCTGCTTGCCCGGCACCTGGACGAACGGGCCCGTGGGCAGCGGCGGCGGGGCCGAGGTGGTGGTCGTCGGCTTCGCGCTGGTCGACGTCGTGGTGGTGGCGTCGGTCTTCGAGCCGGCCGTGAAGAAGTAGATGCCGGCCGCGAGGCCGAGCACCAGCACGATGGCCACCGAGATCGCGATGATCTTGCCGGTCTTGTTGCCGCGCTTGCCGCTGTCGAACACCTCGGGACCCTGCAGCGGCCAGCTGGCCTTGCCGAAGTCCGGCGGCAGCTCGTTGCTCCACGGCGCCGCGCCGTACTCCTGCGGCTGGCCGCCGCCCATGCTCGGCTGCTGGGGCATGGCCTGCCACGGCGGCGGGGTCTGCGGGCCCGGCACGAAGCCGCCGGCGTTGGGCACCACCTGGGTGCGCTCGGCGTGGTCACCGCCGGTGTTGCGCACCACCTGCGTGCGCTCCGCGTTGTCGCCGGCCGGCTGGTCGGTGATGGGCCGCAGCACCTGGGTGCTCTCCGACGGCGTCTCCGGCGGCGTCTGGCTCTGCTGCTGGTTGGACGGCGGCTGCCAGCGGAACGGCTGGCCGAACGGGCTGCTCTGCGGCTGCTGAGGCTCGGCCGGCTGCTGGGGCTGACCGCCCGGCGGCGTCTGCGGCGGCTGACCCTGGGCCACGCCGAGCAGCTGGTCGCGGCGTAGACGGTAATCCTCTGGAGTCACCCGGCCCTGGGCCAGCTCGCTGTCGAGCTGTTGCAGCTCCTCTTGCCAGGACATCCCCAAACCTCCGGATCACGTCTCGCGTCTGGGGGCCATTGTGCCGAAGGCCCCGCGGCCGCCGTACTCGACTGGGTCGTTGAGAGATCGGGTTGTGACCCGGCCTCCGTGCTCACTGCTTCGGGGCCACCGGCAGGCGGTACGCTTTGCCCCCGGCCATGGCCACGACCTGCGGGTTCGTCGCGTTCGCCGCGGCGACGGCGTGCCAGCCGGCGCCGGTGGCGGTGGTGTGCGTCGCCGCGGCGACGTCCGGCCGCGGCAGGCCGACGTAACCGCCGCCGACCACATTGTTCTGGTCGTCCACGACCAGCACACAGTCGGGACTCCTGCCGTCCACCACGGCCCACCCGGACAACATGGTGTCGCCGACCACCTTGCCCGACTCCACGTAGCCGCCGCTGGTCCCGTTGGGCGTGAGCAGCGGCGCGGCGGAGACGTCCAGCTTGGCACCGAGTTCGGGGCCGCCGCAGCCGAGGGTGAAGTCGCTGGTGAACGGGTACGCGCCGAGGCCCTTGGCCGCCGGCAGGATGCTGTCCTTCACGCGCAGCGACGCCATCGTGTTCTTGGCGTCCAGCCGCATCGCGACCGCCAGCACCGTCTGACCCGGGTACTGGTTGCGCACGTTGGTGGCCTGCGCGCTGCCCAGGGTGAAGGTGACCAGCCCGATCGTCACCGCGATGACAACGGCCGGCGCCACGGCGAGCTGGCGCCACAGGAGCACAGCCATCGCCAGCACGGCGCTGGCGGCGAGGCCGCTGATCATCGCGTACCGGCCGGACTCGCCGACGCTGTCGGCGACGCCGGCTCGGGACAGGCCGACCATGATCGCCACCAGCACGATGTGCACGGACAGGCCGGTCCAGCCGGCGTTGTCCGACGACTCGACGTCCGGGCCGGGCTCCGGCGACCGACGAACCCGGGACGACGCCACCAACACGACCGCTACCACCAGCGCGATCAGGCTGATCACGCCGAAGAGCACAGCCAGCTCGGGGGTCTGGGTGGACCAGAGCACGCCGAGCACGCCGGATGTCACCGCGAGTAGCCGGTCGAGGGCGAAGGTCGCCGTCGGGATGGAGGAGGTGTTCGGCAGTGTGGTGTAGGCGATCGCCGCGCCGACCACACCGAGGACCGCGATCACGATGGGCGCGATGACCTGCCACCGCCGGTCGCCGCGCAGCCAGGCGATCAGCGCCAGCGCCACCCACACCGGGAAGGCCGCGCCGTGACCGAAGCACGCGATGACGCCGAGGATCAGCGCCGGCACGGTCCGGCCGCGGTGGGCCAGCGCGATCGCCACAATGGCCGGGGCCAGGCCCGACAGCCAGTGCGTGCCGCTCATGCCCTCGCCGAAGTTCTCCAGGTTGCCCGGCGAGAAGACGAGGAAGGCGAAGCCCGCGACCAGGGCCGCGCGCACCGCCGCGCCCAGCCGGCGCGGCAGCATGGACGCCATGGCCGCGACCACGACCAGGCTGAGGACCACGACCAGCAGGCCGAGCGCCTGGTTGGAGCCGCCGAGGAACTTCGCGTCCAGCCAGAACAGCGTGCCGGCGATGACCACCGGGTGCCCGTTGTAGAGCACGAACAGGCCGGCCAGGTGGAACTGGCCGCTCGGATAGCTGGCCAGGCCGAGCACCGACCAGTAGTCGAGGAAGTTGAGCCCGGGCGAGCGCAGCACCTCGACGATCATCGAGACCACCGGCACGGCGGCCAGCACGGCCAGCAGCGCGACCGGCCAGTTCCAGCGCGAACGGGCAGGCTCGTCTGACAGGTCGCCCGACAACCGCGGGATTTCTGTGGTGGTCATCCGAGCTCCGGTTCCCCTCGCCGGCTCAGCTCACCGGCGCCTTCGTCAACAGTGCGGCCACGGCCTCGTTCAGCGCCTTGGCGACGGCGGCCTCGTCGACCGGCTGCGCCTGCGCGACGGCCACCATCACCGCGTTCAGCCCGGAAGCGTAGATGGCGCGGTACTGGACCTGGTCGCCGGTAACCAGCTTGACCACCTTCACCTGGCCGGGCAGGCCGCTGGCGTCGACCGGGTGCAGTCCGCCGAGGTCCTGGTACTCCAGCAGGTCGGAGCTGGTTTTCTTGGCCGCGGCGGTGCTGTCGGTGACGAAGGCGAACTCGACGTAGTTGAGCTTGCCGTCGGCCGATCCGGTAAAGGTGACCTGGCTCACCTTGTCGGCCTGGAGGAAGTCGCCCTCGCGGGCGTCGAACAGGCCGCGGTTCTGGCCCTCGAAGACGGACAGCTCAGCGCGGTCGAGGCGGGCGGAGCCGGGCAGCGGGGGCAGGTCCTCGAGGTGCAGGGCCTTGGGCACGGGCGGCGGGGAGGCGGCCTCGATCTGCGGGCGGACCCCGAACCACCAGCCGCCGGCCAGCAGCAGGACGAGCACCACGACGATCACGACGAGCAGCGCGGCCCGGGACTTCTTCTGGGTCGCACGGGTCGTGAAGACGTCCTCGTCCGTGGGCGGGCGGGGAGCGTACTGGGGCGCGGGGGCCTGCTGGTCGCCGAGCGGCTGGTACATCGGCAGCTCGGTCACGGCGGACCACGGCGGCACCACGGCGTTGCCGGGCGGCGGGGTCTGCGCGGACGGCATGGGCTGGATCGCCGGACCGCGGCCGAACTGGCCGGACGGCGGCGGGGACTGCGGCGTCATGGACTGATAGGGCTGGCCGGCCGGGAAGGGCTGAGCCGGTGTCATCGGCGGCGCCTGCTGCGGAATCGGTCGGCTGGGCGGCTGCTGCTGGGGAATCGGCTGGCTCGGGGGATCCTGCCGGGGGATCGGCTGGCTCGTCGGCTGCTGGACCTGCGGTTGGGCCTGCGGCTGCTGCTCAGGCTGCGGCGCCGGCGGCTGGACGGTCTGAGTCGGCGTTTCGGCCGGTGCGGGGCGCTGGGGCGCGACCTGTCCGGCCGGCGGGAAGCCGCCCGACGCCGCCGCCAGCAGGTTGTCGCGCCGACGCCGGTATTCGGCGGGCGTGATGCCCTTGTCCGCCAGCTCGGCATCGAGTGCGCGCAGTTCCTCCTGCCAGGTCACGATCATCCTCCGTGGTCCGCGGCATGTGTCCGGCCTTGCTACCAGGAGTGTCCGCTCGTCACAACATAGTGAACGGAACGACCCCGACCCGCCTTTCGGCCGTCACGCCTTGAACACAAATCCGGCGGGTCGGATCGTTAGCCGTGGATAGGGTCGTGTCATGACCACGCTGACCGTGCATCTGCCGGAGGAACTGGACGTCGAACTGCGCGCCGCGGCCAAGGCGGCCGGGTCGACGGAGGCGGAATTCGCGGCATCGGCGATCGCGGAAGCGCTGGACGCGAGGCGGCACGCGGAGGTCATGGCGCTGGCCGAGCGGGTGCTGGTCCGGGACGAGGCGATCGTGTATCGGCTGGGCACGGCATGACCAGGTACCTGACGACGGCGGATCTGACGGCGATCGCGCACGCCACGATGGGCGGCAAGGCGCTGATCCGGGACGCCGGCCTGATCGACTCGGCGGCGGCCCGGCCGATGACGACGATGTTCGGCGCCGAGGCGTATCCGGATCTGCACGAGAAGGCGGCCGCGCTGATGCATTCGGTGCTGCGCAATCATCCGCTCATCGACGGCAACAAACGACTCGCGTGGGTCGGGGCCCGGGTGTTCCTGGCGTTGAACGGGTTCGATTTCGAGCCGGACGAGGAGGCGGCGGTCGAATTCGTGCTGGCGGCCGCTTCCGGCGAATCGGACGATGTGGATACGGTGGCGGCGACGCTGCGGGAATGGTCGCGACGCGCCGCGTGACCGGGGGATCACCGGCTGCACCTAGGGGTGAGAACCCTTGCCCCGATTGCGGCCCCTTGTGCCCGAAACGGCAGGGGTGGAACGGGCCGGTCGGCGGCTAAGGTCCGTTCGTGCCTGGAATGGTTCCGTTCACCGACAACGTCCGCGATCTCTCGAATACCGAGGGATACCAGTTCGAGTTCCACTGTGAGCGCTGTGGCAACGGCTATCGCTCCGCGTTCCTGCGGGACAAGGTGGAAATGGGCCGCGGCCTGCTGCGCGTGGTCGGGTCGCTGTTCGGCGGGGCCGCTGAGGACATCAGCCGCTCCGCCGAGCAGTGGCGCTACGACCGGGCCACCAACTCGCCGGCCAAGGACCGGGCGATGACCGCCGCGGTCCAGGAGATCAGCCCGAGCTTCTCGCAGTGCCGCGGCTGTTCGGACTGGATGTGCAAGCAGCAGTGCTGGAACGACGAGGTCGGCCAGTGCCTGCGCTGCTCGCCGTCGGTGGCCGAGGAGGTGGCCCGCGCCCAGTCGGCGGCGCAGCGCGACCAGATCTGGGAGAAGGCCCGGGAGAAGGACTGGACCGCGGACGTCGACGTGGCCACCCGCGCCAAGCTGAACTGCCCGAGCTGCGGGACGAAGGTCGACGGCGGCAAGTTCTGCTCGGCCTGCGGCTCGTCGCTGGCCGTCCCAGTGAGGTGCGGCGGCTGCGGTTCGACGGCCAACAAGGTGGGCGCGGTGTTCTGCTCGGGCTGCGGCGGCAAGCTGTAGCGACGGTCCCTTTCGGGTCGAGCGGCGGCGCGAGCGGACCAGGCCGGTCGACGCGCGGGCCCTTGCCGGTCCGCTGATGGCAGACTGGATTTTGTGGCCATCCTTGGCCTGCAAGTTCTTCCGGCGTGAAGGGATCAGGACACTCGATGCCGCAACTGACCGCGAACGGGATCTCGTTGGAGTACGACACGTTCGGCGACCCCGCGAACCCCGCCCTGCTGCTGGTGATGGGCCTCGGCGCGCAGATGATCGCCTGGGACGTGCGACTGTGCCAGCTGTTGGTGGACAAGGGTTTCCACGTCATCCGGTTCGACAACCGGGACTGCGGCCTTTCGCAGTCCTTCGACGGCGCGCCGTTCGACGTGGCCGCGGCGATGGCGGGCGACCCGTCGACGGCGCCGTACCGCTTGTGGGACATGGCCGACGACGCCGCGGCGCTGCTGACCGAGCTGGGCATCGACCGGGCGCACGTGGTCGGCGCGTCGATGGGCGGCATGATCGTCCAGGAGCTGCTGATCAAGCACGGCGACCGGCTGCTGTCGGCCTGCTCGATCATGTCCACCACCGGTGACCCGGCGGTCGGCCACTCCACGCCGGAGGCGACGGCCGCGCTGCAGGCCCCTCCGCCGCAGACCGCCGCGGAGGCGGGCGAGGCCGCGGTCCGGGCCAGCAAGGTCATCGGCTCGACCGGTATCGCGGTCGACGTGGACACCATCCGCGCCGGCGGCGAGGCCGCGTTCGCGCGGGCCCGCAATCCGCTGGGCTTCGTGCGCCAGCTGGCCGCGATCATGGCGTCCGGCGACCGCACCGAGGGCCTGCGCTCGGTGAAGGTGCCGACGCTGGTCATCCACGGCGAGGTCGACACGCTGCTCAACGTCTCCGGTGGCAAGGCCACCGCGGCGGCGATCCCGGACTCGCGGCTGCTGCTCATCCCCGGCATGGGCCACGACCTGCCCAAGGCGATCTGGCCGCAGGTCGTGGACGCGATCGCCGACAACGCCGCTCGCGCCGTCTGATCTGACTCGGCCGGCGGCGCTGCGCCGCCGGCCGACCTCCACAACCAGCGTTTTCGCCCGGCATGCCACCGGTTTTGGTCTAGACCTTGACACGGAAAATGTGGTCTAGTCCACTTTCGGGCACCGCGGATCGCACCCTGTGGAGGCACGCATGACCCGCAGATCCCTGCTTCACGCTTTAGCCGGTCTCACCGCAACCGCCCTGGTCGCGCTGGCCATCGTGGCCCAGCCCGCGACCGGCGCCACCGCCAACCTGGCGGCCGATCCCGGCTTCGAGTCCGGGTTGTCCGGCTGGACCTGCTCGGCCGCCGCCGCGGTCGCCTCGCCCACCCACTCCGGCTCCGGGGCCGCCGCCGGCACACCCGCCGGCCAGAACTTCGCCCAGTGCAGCCAGCAGATCAGCGTGCAGCCGAACTCCCAGTACACGCTGACCGCCTGGGTCCAGGGCAGCTACGTCTACCTCGGCGCCACCGGCACCGGCACGACCGATCCGCAGACGTGGACCTCCAGCTCCGGCTGGCAGCAGCTGTCCACGTCGTTCACCACCGGCGCGTCCACCACCACCGTCACGATCTACGTGCACGGCTGGTACGGGCAGCCCACCTACTACCTGGACGACGTGGCGTTGACCGGCCCCGCCGGCAACCAGCCGCCGCCCACCACCACAACGACGACGACCACTACAACAACAACCACCACGACCGGGCCGACCACGCCCCCGCCGTCGGGCCTGCCGACCCACGCCCTCGTCGGCTACCTGCACTCCAGCTTCGCCAACGGCTCCGGCTACGAGCCGATCGCCAGCGTGCCGGCCGCGTGGACCGTGATCGACCTGGCCTTCGCCGACTCCGCCGGCAACGGCAACGTCGTGTTCAACCGCTGCTCGGCCAGCGAGTGCGCGGGCGTGGAGAGCGACGCCGACTTCCTGGCCGGCATCAAGGCCCAGCAGGCCAAGGGCAAGAAGGTGGTCATCTCCATCGGCGGCGCCGCCGGCGAGGTGAAGCTGACCTCGGCCGCCCAGGCGACCAACTTCGTCACCTCGGTCAGCGCCATCATCGACCGCTGGGGCCTGGACGGCGTCGACATCGACTTCGAGAACCAGTCCCTGTCCCTGCAGGCCGGCGACTCGGACTTCCGCAGCCCGACCACCCCGGTCGTGGTTTACCTGATCTCCGCGCTCAAGCAGCTGAAGGCCCGCTACGGCGCGAAGTTCGTGCTGACGATGGCCCCCGAGACCTTCTTCGTGCAGCTGGGCTACCAGTTCTACGGCCCCGGCCCCAACAACGCCCAGGACCCGCGGGCCGGCGCCTTCCTGCCCGTCATCTACGCGCTGCGGGACTCGCTGACGCTGCTCACCGTCCAGGACTACAACTCCGGGCCGATCATGGGCCTGGACAACCAGTACCACCAGATGGGCGGGGCCGATTTCCACATCGCCATGACCGACATGCTGCTGACCGGTTTCCCGGTGGCCGGCAACACCTCGCGGATGTTCCCGGCGCTGAGCCCCGGCCAGGTCGCCATCGGCGTGCCGGCCAACCAGAACGCCGGCAACGGCTGGATTCCCACCGGCACCCTCGACCAGGCCCTGGACTGCCTGACCAAGGGCTCCAACTGCGGCGGCTACGCCGTGCACGGCCGCCATCCCGATCTTCGCGGCCTGATGACCTGGTCCATCAACTGGGATAAGTTCAACAACTGGGAGTTCGCCACCAACTTCACCTCGTACTTCGGCGGCTGACGGCACCCTCCAGGGGTGGGCCGCGGCGCCGGCCCACCCCTGGAGGCCGTGATCAGCAGAATGAAGGGCGAGCTGCTCGCCGAGGGCTGGATCCTCGCCCAGAACGCCAAGGCCTTCGTGGAGGTGGCCAGCACGTTCGCCGGTCAGCAGCTGGAGGACGGCGACTGGCGCAACGTCGACCTGGGCCTGATGACGTCCGACTCGACCGCCAGGGACGGCTGGTTCGAGTTCCCCCTTGAGGGCGACTCCGACGTCACCATCGCCTTCGCCACCAGCCCCGGCACCGAGGTCCTCTCCGTCCGCGTCTGGGGCTCCGGCTTCAGCGACCTGGCCATCCGCTTCGAAACCGCCTTCATGATCTTCGGCATGTACCGAATAGAAGTCTGAAGACAGAAAAGAACTGAGTGCACGGGGCGAACGCCGAGACCTGAGCGGGAGAAGGCCAGGAGACGGAGGCCCTCCGCCAACACCCCGCCACCGTGTTCGCCCCCAGCACCACCTGAGTCAGTCCGTGGGGGGCTTGGGGGGCTCGGCCCCCCAAAACAACGGCGAGGGGCGTATATCCGCGCTTTCTGCGGATATACGCCCCTCAGACCCGAGCGGACGACGAGACTCGAACTCGCGACCCTCACCTTGGCAAGGTGATGCGCTACCAACTGCGCTACGTCCGCAACGCCGTGCTGCGCACAGCATATCCCATGGGTGGGAGGGGTTTTCAAGCGGGGTGGTCCGCTACCCCCAGCAGCCGGTCGACCTCGGCTAACTTGTCGGCGGGCAGGCGCCACTCCCAGAGCGGGCGGACCTGGGCCATGACCTCGGTGGGCAGCCGGCGGGCGACGTCGTGGCGGAGGTCCCAGTCGTCGAAGACGTGTTCGTAGAAGCTGACGACGGCGGCGTTGGACAGGAAGCGGCCGGGCTGTTCGAAGCACCAGCGGGCGAAGCCGTACGACCTCGCCAGCAGCTCCTCGTCGCCGGCGCGGTGGGCCTCGAGGGCGAGTTGCAGCACCTCGAACAGGAAGACGTGGCAGGACCAGGAGTCGCGTTCGAGGTAGGGACGCAGTTCGGGGAACCGCGCCGACGCTTCTCCACGCCATTCCACCACGGGTGAAGGCTACTGGAGTCCGGCGGCCGCGTGGACCGGGCCGTGACCAGCTGACGCCGAGCCGTGACCGGTCCGACACCAGGCGTTATTACGGCTGGCTGAGGCCAATCGGCGGTATCGACGGCGGTCGGCGACCTTGTAAGAACGACTCAGGTTGTCCTGATCCTGTTACGTTTGGTTACACCTGTTCGTGGGATTATCGTCACCCACTCGGTGGCGTCGGCTGGGGAGGGGGCGGGGATGGCAGAGTTCAGCCGCCCGATGTCGGCGGGCGCCGATGACGACCAAGCCCTGCTCGACAGACTTCGTGCCGGTGACGACAGCGCCTTCGGCCAGCTGTTCTCGCGGCACGCGGACGCCGTCCGCCGGTTCGCGATGCAGCAGGTGCGGGACGCGGCGGAGGCGGACGACCTCACCGCGGAGGCCTTCTTCCGGGTGTTGCAGGCGGTGCGCCGCGGCAATGGGCCGACCGACCACGTGCGGACCTACCTGCTGACGGTGGCCCGCCGGGTGTCGTGGGAGTGGAGCGCCCGCCGCCGTGACGTGCCGGTGGAGGACGCGGAGTTGGACCGCCGGGCGGAGCCGTACGCGGACAACTCGTCGCGGCTGGCCGAGAGCACGCTGATCACGCAGGCGTTCACCAGCCTGCCGGAGCGCTGGCGGACGGTCCTGTGGCAGGTCGAGGTGGAAGGCGAGCGGCCGGCGGTGGTCGCGCCGCATTTCGGCCTGAGCGCCAACGCCACCGCGGCACTGGCCCGACGCGCCCGTGACGGCCTGCGTGCGGCCTACCTCCAGGCCCACCTGACCCAGGATCTCGGCGCGACGGCCTGCCAGTCCGTGCGGGAGAAGCTCGGCGGCTACACCGCGGGCACCGTGAAGGGCCTCGAAGGCCGCCGGATCAAGGCGCACCTGCGCGGCTGTGCCCAGTGCAAGACGTTGCAGGGCGAGCTGCGCGAGGTGTGCTCCGCGCTGCGTGCGCACGCCGGCCTGCTGGTGCCGACGGTCGGCCTCGGCGCGACAGCGGCGCTCGCCGCCCACGCCGCTACGGGGAGCGGTTTCGGCGCGGCTCTGGCCGGCAAGGGCGCCTTGCTGGCGACCCGCGTCAAACTCGCGCTGACGGCCAGCTCCGTTGCCGCCGTCGGCGTCTTCGGCATCGCCATCGGCCCGTGGCTGTCGCACGTGCACGAGGCGCTGCCCAACCCCAGCGACCACCAGATCGTCTCGACCTACTGCGCGCCGTCGCCGGGCCAGCCGAGCGCCGCCAACGGCCAGAGCGGCACGGCGCCCATCCCGACCAGCACCTTCGCCAGCGGCCAGCCCGCAGGCGGCAAGTTCCAGGCGGCCGAGGGCGCGAAGACGGCGTTCTTCGGCAAGCGGCCCGACCACAACGGGGTCGGCCAGCTGGCGCCGCCGTCGCAGACCGGCGCCCCCGACCCGACCGAGGCCGGCGCCACGTCGACCGCGCCAGTCGACACCAGCGGCCGCGTGCTGGACGACCCGGTGGCCAGCAGCACCGAAGACGGGCCGACGATCGCGCTGCAGAGCTCGACCCCGTCCGACCCCAGCGCGCCGATCAAGACCTCGCCGTCCACCACCACGGCGCCGAAGAAGCCGCCGCAGTCCTCGGGTCCGGTCACGCCGACCACCACCACGACCAAACCCGCCGTGACCAGCGCCCCGGCCGACACCGCGACCGGTCCGACCACGTCGCGAAAGCCCCGCTGAGCGGGGACGGTTCCGAACCGTCACAATTGCCGGGTGCACAGGTTCACCCGCCGGGTCCAGTCCCGCCGCGATACCGTGAACAGACGCTTCGGTGACCGGTTCGCGATCGCGAGGAGGCGGTGATGACGCGGTTGGTGCGTGGCGCCGACGGCAGGATGTGGACCGTGCGGGGTCGCATGTCGTGGGCGAACATGGATGGCGCCGACGACTTCGAGCACGACGTGGCCGGCGGCCACGGGCCAGGCATCGGCATGATCTCGATCCTGGTCATCCTCACCATCGTGCTGCTGGTCTGGCGGCCGACGGGTGTGGTCGTGCCGGGGTGGCTGATCCTCGCGCTGGTGCTGCTGTTCCTGTTCTTCCCGGCCCGGTGGGCGCTGCGTCGCCCGTGGACGATCGTCGCCGAGACACCGGGTGACCTGGACGAACACCCGCCGGAGCGCTGGGTCGGCACCGTGCGCGGCGTGTTCAACGTGCGCCAGGAGACCAGCAAGGTCGCGCGTAACATCGAGGTGTACTCCCTGCCCAACGTGGACGGGCCGCTGCAACCAGTGGACTAGCACTTGCCTGAACTGCCGGAGGTCGAAGCGCTCGCGCACCACCTGCGCGAGCACGCTGTCGGCCGCACGGTGGCGCGGGTCGACGTGGCGTCTCTGTCGGTGCTCAAGACCGCCAGCCCGCCCTGGACCGACCTGCACGGCCGCGAGGTCACCGGCGCGGGTCGGCACGGCAAGCACCTGGACCTGGACTGTGACGGGCTGCACCTGATCGTGCACCTGGCCCGCGCCGGCTGGCTGCGCTGGGCCAACACGTTGTCCGCCGCCCCGCCCAAGCCCGGCAAGGGGCCGCTGGCCCTGCGTGTGCACCTCGGACCGCCGGGACAGGGGCCGGGCTTCGATCTCACGGAGGCCGGCACCAAGAAGGGCCTGGCCGTGTGGATCGTCAAGGATCCGGCCGAGGTGCCCAGCATCGCCCGCCTCGGCCCGGACGCGCTGTCGCTGGACCGCGACACGCTCGCCGCCCTGTTCAAGGGCCGCACCGAGCGGTTGAAGACGGCCCTGACCGACCAGACCCTGCTGGCCGGCGTGGGCAACGCCTACTCCGACGAGATCATGCACACCGCGCAGCTCTCGCCGTACGCCACCGCCGGCAAGCTCGACGCCAACGCCCTGGACCGCCTGCACGCCGCGTTGCACAGCGTGCTCACCGACGCCGTCACCCGCTCCGTCGGGCAGGGCTCGGCCACCCTGAAGGGCGAGAAGCGCTCCGGCCTGCGGGTCCACGCCCGCACCGGCCTGCCCTGCCCGGTCTGCGGCGACACCGTCCGCGAGGTCTCCTTCGCCGACAAGTCGTTCCAGTACTGCCCGACCTGCCAGACCGGCGGCAAGCCCCTGGCCGACCGCCGGTTGTCGAGGCTGATCAAGTAGCGGCGATGATCACGTGCAGGGTGCGCGGACCGTGCACGCCTTCCACCCGGTCCAGCTCGATGTCGCTGGTCGCGGAGGGTCCGCTGATGAAGGTCAGCGGCCGTGTCGGCTCCAGCCGGGCCAGCGCCTCGGGCACGATGCCGACGATCTGGTCGGTCCGCACCACGCACAGGTGATAGTCCGGCACGAGGGTCAGCGCCCGCCGGCCCTGGGCCTCGCCACCGTCCAGAACGAGGGTGCCGGTCTCGGCGATGGCCACCGCGCAGCCGGTCAGGACACCGTCGGCGCTGTCCAATTGATCGATCGACAGTGACGGTGAGTCGATGAGCCATTCCGCCCCGTCAACCCGCCAGCTCGACGGCAGGTCGACAGGTCCGACCATTCGCGCCGCGCCCCGGGCCGCCAGCAACGAAGCGATTTTCGCCGGCACGTCGGCCGACGCCACCCGGTGCACCTCGGCGCGGTAGTCGGCGATCCGCTCGGCCGCCAGTTCCACCAGGTCGCCGAGGGGCCGGCTCACGTCGTAGTCGCGGGGGATCGCCTCGACCGAGGGCCGGTCCGCCAGGGCGCGGCGGATGCGGCCGAGAACCACCGCACGAGTGTCAGCCACGGTTTTTCCTCCACCACGTCCGGAACGACTCGGCCGGCGGCGTCGGCACGTCACGGGCGGACGTCCACTTCGAGCCGGGCCACGGCAGGCTGGTGATCCGCCCGGACGGTGCCAGGTGCCGGGCCAGCGAACCGACCTTCTGGGCGTTCTCGTACCGGCGCGCGTCGTTGAAGATCCAGCCCAGGGCGGCCATGCCGACCGACTCCGGGGTGCGGCCCTTGGCCTCGACGGCCTCGGCCCGCAGGTGCACCAGCACCTCGGGGATGTTGATCCGCACCGGGCACACCTCGTAGCAGGCGCCGCACAGCGAGGACGCGTACGGCAGCGACGCCGCCTGCTTGTCGTGCATGTCGTTGACCAGCTGCGGCGACAGGATCGCGCCGATCGGCCCGGGATACACCGAGCCGTAGGCCTGCCCGCCGGTCCGCTCGTACACCGGGCAGACGTTGAGGCAGGCCGAGCACCGGATGCAGCGCAGCGCCTGCCGCCCGACCCGGTCGGCCAGCGCGTCGGTGCGGCCGTTGTCCAGCAGCACCAGGTGGAACTGCTGCGGGCCGTCGCCGGGCGTCACGCCGGTCCAGACCGAGGTGTACGGGTTCATCCGCTCCGCGGTCGAGGACCGGGGCAGCAGCTGCAGGAACACCTCGAGGTCCTGCCAGGTCGGCACCAGTTTCTCGATGCCCATCACGGTGATCAGCACTTCCGGCAGGGTCAGGCACATCCGCCCGTTGCCCTCGGACTCCACCACCACGATCGAGCCGGTGTCGGCGACGCCGAAGTTCGCCCCCGACACGGCCACGCGGGCCGACAGGAACTTGCGCCGCAGGTGCCGCCGGGCGGCCTCGGCCAGGTCGCGCGGCTCGTCGGAGACGGGCTTCTCGGCCATCTCCCGCTGGAAGATCTCCTTGATCTCCGAACGGTTCCGATGAATGGCCGGCACCAGGATGTGCGACGGCCGGTCCTTGCCCAGCTGGACGATCAGCTCGGCGAGGTCGGTCTCCACGGCCCGGATGCCGCCGGCCTCCAGTGCCTCGTTGAGCCCGATCTCGGCGGTGGCCATGGACTTGACCTTGACCACCTCGTCGGTGCCGGCCTCGCGGGCCAGCCGCAGCACGATTTCGTTGGCCTCACGGGCATCCCTCGCCCAGTGCACGATCCCGCCGCGGGCCGTGACGGCGGCCTCGATCCGTTCCAGATAAGTGTCCAAATTGGACAGAACGTCGTCCTTGATCGCCTCGCCGGCCCGCCGAAGCTGTTCCCAGTCGGGCAGTTCGGCCACGGCCTTGGCGCGCTTGTCCCGGATGGTGTGGGTGGCCTTGCGCAGGTTGCGGCGCAGCTGGGTGTCGGCCAGCGCGGCCTTCGCGGCCTTGGGGAAAACCGGGCTGCCCAGCCAGGTCACGGGGTTGCTGCCCACGGCTCCTCCTCGGTGCTGGCCAGGATTTCCGCCAGGTGGACGGTCCGCACGCCGGTGCGCAGCCGGGACAGGCCGCCGCCGATGTGCATCAGGCACGAGTTGTCGCCGGCGCACAGCACTTCGGCGCCGGTGTTGAGCACGCAGCGCATCTTGTCGCCGAGCATGGCCGTCGAGGTGTCGGCGTTCTTCACGGCGAAGGTGCCGCCGAAGCCGCAGCACGTTTCCGCCTCCGGCAGTTCCACCAGGTCCAGGCCCCGCACGGAGCGCAGCAGCTGCAGCGGCTTGTCCCCGACGCCCAGCATCCGCAGCGAGTGGCAGGTGGGGTGATAGGTCACTCGATGTGGGAAGTAGGCGCCGACATCCGTCACGCCGAGCACGTCGACGAGGAATTCCGACAACTCGTACGTGCGGGCGAAGGCATCGGATGACCCGTGCAGCTCGGGATGGATCTCCCGCACCATGCCGCCGCACGACCCGGACGGCGCCACGATCGCGTCGTAGCCGGCGAACACGCCGGCGTACTTCGACGCCAGCGAGCGCGCCTCTTCGCGGTAGCCGGTGTTGTAGTGCATCTGGCCGCAACAGGTTTGGTCCATCGGGAAGTCGACGTCGCAGCCGAGTCGCTCCAGCAGCCGGACCACCGCGCGGGCCGTCGACGGATAGAACGTGTCGGTCAGGCAGGTGGCGAACAGGCCTACACGTGGAGCTGGCACGCGACCACCCTGCCTGGTGATTCATCGGATGTCTACTCGTCGCTGCCGGTAGTGGACCGTTCACCGATACACCCGGCCGTCAGCCTGACGAGAGCTTGCCCATCGGCCCTGTTCGGCGGAGCATTGCGGGGTGGTCGAGCTCCTGACCGAGCAAACAGTGCTCGGCATCATCGCGACGCTCGCCGTGCTCGGGCTGTTCGTTCTGCTGTGCCGGGCGCGTCGGGTCAGCACGTCGGTCGACGAAGCCGTCGCCGACGCGCTGCACCGCATGTCCAAGGCCGCGCCGGACCTGCGGGACGGGCTGACCCCCGACGCCGCCGACAAGGCGTGCAAGAACCTGGTCGAGCTGCTCAAGTGTGTCGCGGTCGGCATGACCGACGAGCGGGGCGCGCTGCTGTCCTGGGACGGCGACGCCAACGAGCACTACGTCGACCTCCAGGACGCGATCGTCAAGGCGATCAGCGGCGAGCGCAAGGAGTTCGTCGAGCACGACGAGCTGGAGTGCGTCGACAAGGGCAACTGCAAGATGCGCCAGGCGGTGATCGTGCCGCTGATCGTGGAGTCCCGGACCCGCGGCGCGCTGATCATCGTGGGCGGCGTCGGCAGCAAGCGGCTCTACCGGATGTCCCAGGAGGTGGCCCGCTTCGTCTGCACCGAGCTTGAGCTGGGCGAGCTCCAGGAGTCCCGGCAGCGGCTGGCCCAGGCCGAGGTCAAGGCCCTGCGCGCGCAGATCTCCCCGCACTTCGTCTACAACGCCCTCAACGCCATCAGCTCGCTGGTGCGGACCGACCCGGAGCACGCCCGCGAGCTGCTCCAGGAGTTCGCCGAGTTCACCCGCTACTCCTTCCGGGCCAACGGGCTGTTCACCACGCTGGCCGAGGAGCTGCGCAACATCGACCGGTACCTGACCATCCAGCGGGCCCGCTACAACGAGCGGCTGTCCGTGCGGCTGCGCATCTCGCCCGAGGTGCTCAACGTGGTCGTGCCGTTCCTGGTGCTCCAGCCGCTGGTCGAGAACGCCGTGCAGCACGGCCTGGCCAACAAGCCCGGCGGCGGCACCGTCACCATCATCGCCCAGGACAACGGCAGCGAGGCGCTGATCAGCGTCGAGGACGACGGCGTCGGCATGGACGCCGACCTGCTGCTAGACGACCTCAAGGACGCCCACAAGTCCGGCGCCCACGTCGGCATCGGCAACATCAACAACCGCATGCGCACGGTGTTCGGCGAGGACTACGCGCTCATGGTCGAGACGGCCCCCGACGCCGGCATGAAGGTCACCATGCGGGTGCCCAAGTTCAGCCCCGGCGTGCGGCCGGTGCTGGCCGTGGTGCCGGACGACGGCGCCGACGACGGCCCCGGCCCGGACGACCGGCGGGTCCGACTGAGCCCGGTTCGCTGACGGCGCACAGCCGCCCGTTGAACACTGTTCACGCGTAGGGTCTCCGACCATGAACGTCCCGGAGAAGCTGGCCGACAAGCTGGCCGCCAGGTTGCCCATTCTCGGCGATCGGGTCGACCGGTCGCCGGTGGTCGCCGTGGTGCGGCTGCACGGCGTGATCACGCCGACCCCGCAGCCATTGGGCCGGGGCGCGATCAATCTCAACGCCATCGAGCCGGCGCTGGCCAAGGCGTTCGCCCACGACCGGCTGCAGGCGGTCGCACTGGCGATCAACTCCCCGGGCGGCTCGCCCACCCAGTCCGCGCTGGTCGGCGAGCGGATCCGGGAGCTGGCGGCCAAGAAGAAGGTGCCGGTGCTGGCCTTCTGCGAGGACGTGGCCGCCTCCGGTGGCTACTGGCTGGCCTGTGCCGCCGACGAGATCTACGCCCACCGCACCTCCATGGTCGGCTCCATCGGCGTCATCACCGCCGGCTTCGGCCTGACCGGCCTGCTGGAGCGCTTCGGCGTGGAGCGCCGGGTCTACACCGCCGGCGAGCACAAGCACCGGCTCGACCCGTTCAGCCCGGTCAAGGACGAGGACATCGCCTGGCTCAAGGGGCTGCAGGGCGAGCTGCACACCGAGTTCACCGATTGGGTGAAACAGCGCCGCGGCGACAAGCTGGCCGACAACCCGGAGCTGTTCACCGGCGAGGTCTGGACCGGGGCCAAGGCGCTGGAGCTGGGCCTGGTCGACGGGCTGGGCTCGCTGCGGGAGGTCGTGGCCAAGAAGTTCCCCGGCGCGGAGATCGCGGTGGCCGAGGCCCGCAAGCCGCTGCTGGCCCGGCTGGGCATCGCCGGCGGGAGCTCGGTGTTCGGCGGCGCCGGGGAGAAGGTGCTGGCCGCGATCGAGGCCGTTGAGCAGCGCGCCACCTGGTCCCGCTTCGGGCTCTGAACCGCTTCCGCGGCCCGCCACGTAGATCAGCCTGCGTGGTCAGGGCCGGCCTTGCGACGGGGCCG
Source organism: Kutzneria sp. NPDC051319 (assembly GCF_040682195.1). NCBI lineage: Bacteria > Bacillati > Actinomycetota > Actinomycetes > Pseudonocardiales > Pseudonocardiaceae > Kutzneria > Kutzneria sp. NPDC051319. Next base: position 251,416 of record NZ_JBFBAM010000003.1, read on the forward strand.
GCTTCACCCCGATCGAACGGTGGTCGAAGATGGACACAACCACCGGTCGATCGGCAAGATTGCGCGGCACAGTGAGCATTCAGGACACCACGCCAGGTCTCCTCGTGTTGGCCGTCGATGACGAGGCCCACGGGCTCGACGAGCTGACCTACCTGCTCGGCCAGAATTCGCAGGTCCGCAGGGTGATCGGGGCGTACGACGCGGCGGAGGCGCTGCGCGTCATCCGCGGCGCGGACCCCGAGACCAAGCAGCGGCTGGACCGCGGCCTGTGCCCCGTCGACGCCGTGTTCGCCGACATCTCCATGCCCGGCCTGTCCGGGCTGGAGCTGGCCCAGGTCATCAACGCGTTCCGGGACAAGCCGCAGCTGGTTTTTGTCACCGGGCTGTCCGAGGAGGCCGTCACCGCCTTCGAGCTCGGCGCGCTGGACTACATCGTGAAGCCGCCGCAGCAGGCCCGGGTGGACATGGCCATCGACCGGGTGGCCAAGTTCCGGCTGCTGACCGCGGCCCCGCCGACCCCGGTCGGCGGCGTGGTCGAGCAAGCCGGCGACGACGAGGTGATCCCGGTCGAGCTGGCCGGCACCACCAAACTGGTGCCCCGCTCCACCGTGCGGTACGTGGAGGCCCAGGGCGACTACGCCCGGCTGCACACCGCGGAGGGCAGCCACCTGGTCCGCATCCCGCTGGCCCAGCTGGAGGAGCGCTGGGCCGACGCCGGCTTCATCCGCATCCACCGGTCCTTCCTGGTGTCGCTGCCGCTGGTCACCGAGCTGCGCATGGGCTCGTCCGGCTACACCGTGGTGGTCGGCGCCGGCTCCGACGAGAAGGAGCTGCCGGTCAGCCGCCGGCACACCCGTGAGCTCAAGGACCGGCTGGTCCGCCAGCCCAAGCACGGCTGGGGCGCCGGCACATGACGGGCGACCGGGAGCCCGCCAAGCCCTCGACCGAGCTGGTGCCGGTCGAGCCGGCGCAGCCGCAACGCAAGCCGCCGCGACGCAAGAAGGTCGTGCTGGCCGAGGCCAAGGGCTCACGCACGGTCGCCCGCACCATCGTCGAGCTGGAGGAGCAGACCAGCGTCGGCGAGCACCTGGTGCGCAGCCTGGTGTGGGCCCAGTTCCGCACCTCGTTCTGGATGGCGATCCTGCTCATCTTCACCATCGCCAGCCTGCCGCTGCTGTTTTTCCTGTTCCCGTCCTTCGGCGACCTGACGATCTTCGGCATCCGGCTGCCGTGGGTGCTGCTCGGCGCGCTGCCGTATCCGCTGCTCTACGGCCTGGGTGTCTGGTACGTGCGGCGCGCGGAACGGCACGAGCGCGACTTCGTGAGCATGGTCGACCACTGACATGGGGATCAACGCGCTGGCGTGCGTGAGCATCGCGATCATCGTGATCGGCACGTTCTACCTGGGCTATCACGGCTCCCGCACGGCCAACACCACCCGCGACTTCCTGGTCGCCCGGCGGCGGGTCTCGGCCCACCAGAACGCGGCCGCCATCGCCGGCGAGTTCCTGTCCGCGGCGTCGTTCATCGGCATCGTCGGCCTCGTCCTCAAGAACGGGCCCGACGAGCTCTGGTATGCCATCGGCTTCACCGCCGGCTACCTCGCGCTGCTGCTGTTCGTGGCCGCCCCGCTGCGCCGCTCCGGGGCCTACACGCTGCCCGACTTCGTCGAGGCCCGGCTCGGCTCCCGCGGGCTGCGCGGCGTGGCCGCCGTGATCACCGTGGCCATCGGCTACATCTACCTGATCCCGCAGCTCCAGGGGGCCGGCCTCACGCTGAACAGCGTGCTGCCGTGGGCCCCGGACTGGCTGGGCATCGTGGTCGTGGCCGTCGTGGTCGTGATCAACGTGCTCAGCGGCGGCATGCGGGCCATCACCCTGGTCCAGGCGTTCCAGTACTGGGTGAAGCTGTTCGCGATCAGCGTGCCGGCCTTCGTGCTGTGCATCGTGTTCGCCGGCAGCGGGCCGCCGGACGGGCAGCAGAGCCTGGCCGCCGACGGGCCGCCGATGTTCACCAAGGACACCACCGTGACCCTGGAGCAGCCGGTCCGGCTGCGCGTGGAGCACCCGCTGCGGCTGCCCGAGGTGCACGGCTGGGTCAACGGGCAGCGGGTCGACGGCTCGGCCGTGTGGGGCGTGAGCCAGCAGAACATCGGGGCCAAGACGCAGCTGTCGTTCAGCGCCGGCAGCGCCGTGCCGATGGTCGACGGCGCCGTGCAGAGCAACGCCGACTGGCTGCGGCCGCAGTCCGGCGGGCTGCCCGAGCTGTTCGACAGCTACTCGCTGATCTTCGCCACGTTCCTCGGCATCCTCGGCCTGCCGCACGTGCTGGCCCGCTTCTACACCAACCCCGACGGCCGCTCGGCCCGCCGCACCACGCTGCACGTGCTGCTGCTGCTCGGCATGTTCTACCTGTTCCCGGCGTTACTGGGCGCGCTGTCCCGCATCTACGAGCCGCAGCTGCTGGTCACCGGCAAGACCGACGCGGCGGTGCTGCTGCTGCCGCAGGCGATGCTGCCCGGCATCCTCGGCCAGGTGCTGGGCGCGATCGTCGCCGCCGGCGCCTTCGCCGCGTTCATGTCCACCTCGTCCGGGCTGCTGGTCAGCCTGGCCGGCGTGGTCTCCACCGACGTCTCCCGCGGCCGCGTCCGGGACTTCCGCTGGTCGACCGTGCTGGTCGTGCTCGCGCCGCTGGTCGGGGCGCTGCTGCTGCACAACAACGACGTGTCGCTGGGCGTGGGCATGGCGTTGGCGATGGCCGCGTCCACCTTCTGCCCGGTGCTCATGCTCGGCATCTGGTGGCGGGGCCTGACCTGGGTCGGCGCCGGCGTCGGCATGGTGCTCGGCGGCAGCCTGGTCGCGCTGGCGCTGATCGGCAACATCGTCAGCGGCTACACCGGCAACTGGGCGCCGGCCGTGCTCCAGCAGCCCGCGCTGATCACCGTGCCGGTCGCCTTCATTACCATGATCATCGTCAGCAAGGCCACCCACCGGCGGCGGCCCGAGGACGTCAACCGGATCATGCTGCGGCTGCACGCCCCCGACCCGCTCGGCTTCACCCGCGACCGGGACGTGCTGCGGTTCGGCGAGGGGCAGACCGACGGCCGGCACCGTCGGCTGGCCATCCGACCGCGGCTGCGGTCACGGCGGTCGTCCTCCACGGCCTGACATCGGTGCGCAACCCATTCGGGGGACAAGACGTCCACCCAGATGTGGCACTGCGCGACGACGGCTTCGCCGACTTCTTCACCAGCCGCTTCGACGGCGCGCGGCGGATGGCGCACGCGCTGTGCGGCAACTGGCTGGAGGCCGAGGAGATCGCCCAGACCGCGTTCGTGAGCATGTACGGGCGCTGGAACAAGGTCCGCATCGAGAGCGCCGACGCCTACCTCCACACCGTGCTGACCAGGGCCTTCCTCGACACCAAGCGGCGCGGCCGCAAGCGTGAGCAGGTGATGGCCGACCCGCCGGAGGTTGTGGTCGAGCAGAACACCTCCAGCGTCGAGGACCGGCCGTCGCTGCTCAAAGCCCTCCAGGAGGTGCCGGCGCGGCAGCGGGCCGTGCTCGTGCTGCGGTTCGTCGAGGACCTGTCCGTGGAGGAGGTCGCCGACGCTCTCGGCTGCACCACCGGCACGGTCAAGAGCCAGACCTCCCGCGGTCTGACCACCCTGCGCAAGGCGTACGGTGCCGTGACCGGCTTGCTTCAGGCGGCGAGGTGATCAGCGTGGACACCGAAGACGAGGAGCTGCTGGCCCTGCTGCGCGCCGAGGTCTCCGAGCAGCTGCCGCCGCCCGTGCACACCGCCCTGGACGACGTCGTGCGGCGTGGCCGCCGTCGGCTGCGGGCCCGGCGCCTCGGGGCCACCCTCGGCGTTGTCGCCGTGGTCGCCGGCGTCGGCATCACGGCCTCCGTGCTGCGTTCCAGCCTGTCCGGTGGCATGCCGGCCAACCAGCTGGCCGCCGCGTCGACGTCGAGCGGTTCGCCGACGACCACGTTGTCGGGCTGGGTGTCCACCGCGCACTCGAACAGCAAGGACTGCTCCAACGTGCTCAGCGTGCCCGGCGAGCCCAAGGCCGACCCGGTCAGCGCGGACAAGCTCAGCGACACGCTGCTCAGGGCGTTGATGAAGATCGCGTCGCCCGGCACCAGGCTGAAGATCACCCGGAGCACCGCCGCCGAGAAGCCGTCCAGCGGCGACGGGCTGCTGGCCAGCACCTGGGCCGACGTCATCGACGCCGGTGGCGGCGGCAGCGTGTACGTCGAGGCGCGTGGCTACACCGGCACGGCGACGCAGGCCGCCGACAGCGAGCAGTTCGTCAACGGCGGCTGCACCGCGCCGCTGCGCCGGACCCTGTCCGACGGCACCGTCATGCAGCTCTATGCCGAGACGAAGTACGACCCCGGACACCCGTCGCAGGCGCTGCGGGTCTACACCCCGGCGCACCGGCTGTACGTGATCACCGCCGAGGGCTTCTCCAGCGCCGACTGGACCAAGGTCCCCGGCGAGCCCGGCACCCTGGCCGTGCCCGACGGCGCCGGCCGGCACTCCCTGCCGCTGAGCGAAACCCAGCTCACCGCCATCGGGGAAGCCATCGCCGGCACCGGCTGAGGTGGGGGTTCACGCCTGCCCCACCCCGCCGCGTGGCAGCATTCGGAGCATGATGCCGCAGGAGGTGCCGACCACATCGGTCGACCAGGTGCCCGTCGAAGCCGTGCTGCTCGATGTCCGTGAGGACGACGAGTGGGCCGCCGGGCACGCGCCGCAGGCCATCCACATCCCCCTCGGCGAGCTGGCCGAGCGCATCGGCGAGGTCCCCCAGGACAGCGGCGAGGTGTACGTGGTGTGCCGCATGGGCGGCCGCTCCGCCCGGGCCACCATGTACCTCAACCAGAGCGGCTGGGACGCCGTCAACGTCGCCGGCGGCATGCAGGTGTGGCACCAGCAGGGCTTCCCGCTGGTCGCCGCCGAGGGCGTCGTTCCCGAGGTGATCTGAGCATGGCCGGGCGGTGGCAGTGGGTGGCGACCCCGCCACCGCAGTCCGGCGCGTCGCGGTCCGTGCCCCGGCGGCCCCTGCCCTACACCGGGCCGCCCTCGTACCCCGTGCCGCCCCGGTGGGGGTTTCCCCAGCTCAGCTGGCGTTGGCCGGTGGCCTTCGGCCGCAAGGCCAGGCCCAAGCCCCTCGACCAGCTGCGGATGCTCTCGCGCAACCTCGTCGCCACGCTGTGGATCACCACCGCTGCCCTCGGTGTCGCCGTTGTCGGCGAGGGCTGGCGCTACGTGCTGCTGATCCTCAGCCGCAGCGGTGCGCTGTCCCGCACCGTCGTGGCCTTCTCCGACGCCCTCGTCGTCACTGCGGGGGTCGTCTCCGGCCTCGCCGCCCTGGCCTCGCTGACCCTCGGCGTCCTGTGGGTACTGCGCGCCCGTGACGTCGCCGCCGAGGTCTCCGGCCAGCGCCCCGCCCGCTCCCTGCGCGACGTCCTCATCGGCCTTCTCGTGCCGGTGCTCAACATGGCCGTCGCCGGCTCCATCCTCGCCGAGCTGGAGCACGCCGCCGCTCGCAAGCCCGCCGCCGAGCGCCCGCGTCCCTCCCGCCTCCTGCTCATGTGGTGGGCCGCCTGGGCCGTCGGCGAGCTCCTGTTCGTCCTCGTCTGGCTCGTCACCCTCTTCGGCTCCAGCGTCCAGTCCCTGGCCAACGGCGTCGAACTCCACCTCCTCGCCGACCTGGTCGCCGGCTTCGTCGCCGCCACCGGTGCGCTGTTCGTCAGCCGCGTCACCCAGCTCCTGGAGCCCATCGACCCGGCCACCGTGCACCGCCTGCGCCTGGTCAAGGTCACCGACGCCCCCGAGCCGCCGCTGCGCACCTTCCGCGCCGCCGGCACCCCGCGCTAGGCTTCGAGGTTGTGCCCGGCCCCAAAGCGGGTACCGGTGAACTCGGGTGTTGTAGCGAACGCAGCCCCACTGAAATCGACCTGCCCAACAAAAACTGCATCGTCAAATTTCGACTCGTCGTGAAATTTGGTTCCTTGAAAGCTGGTCCTTGCCAGTGCTCCCATCTTTGAAAAGACTGCCCAGCTATTGAATGTCGTGTCATGAAAGCTTGCATCCTTCTGGAACAGCATCCCGTCGAAGTTTGCCTGCATTTTGAATGTGCAATTGTAGATCGAACAGAGCTCGCTGTGCGTGCTGCCGATGAATGCGGCAAAAGAGTTGAATGTGCTATGGCCGAAGCTGACCGCCTCGTGGCAGTGGGCGTCTAGTATTGAGAAGGCTCCCTTTACAGTGTTCTCGTGAAACCAGAGTCTGTCGCCAAACTGCGCTCCGCTGGCGTCGAGTGAAGCGAAGGTTGAACCGTAGAAATGTGCTTGCCGGTAGAAGGTGGCCTTGGTGAGGTTCAAATCTCCGATCTTGGCGTAGATTAGTTCGAAGTTGATCAGGACTGCGCGTGAAAGATTCAGATCTACCGGGCCCCAATAGTCTGGCCCTGATGTACGAGTGTGATCTTGGATGAGTCGCTGGGCGGTCAGTCGCACCTCGCGTTCTTCGAACGACCGCCACTCGCGGTCGGGGTTTCTGCGCGGAGTCATCCGAGAGGGGTGAAGCTTGCCTTTTCGGATATCGAACTGCGGGCGAGCGTTGCGGAGGATCTCATCTCTGCCCATTGCAGAATCCTCGGTAGGGATAGTGAAGGGCATCCGAAGGTATGCGCACGCGACGTTCACCACGGTCTGGCGCAGCTCCTCGTTGTCTCGCGCCAAGCGCTCCAGCGCGTACAAGGCTCCGAGTCTTACCGGAGCCTTTTCCGAGCCCAACTGTTCAACAGCCTTGGTGTACTGCTCGGTGACTGCCCTGCGTTTGGCATCGGCTTCTGTTGCGGCGGCAACACGTTCCTGATGCTGTTGGGTCTTCTTTGCGACATCCTCGTTGTGGGCCAGCGTGCGGTCAGCGGTCTGCTGCCTCAGTACTGCGAGGTACAATGCAAACGCGCCGCCGCCGGCAACGGCCACGCTGGCAGCGATGTGCGCCAGGTCCAACTGCGCAGCTGACAGGTCCTTACCGATCAGGTTGTCGCCGCGGAGCCATAGCCACAAGACCAGCCCAACACTGACAGTGGTGGCGACCACCCCGACCAATACGTACAGCACCCTCCGAGCGGACAGTCGGACCGGAAGGCGCTCGGCATCGGGCGGCATGCTCGTCATGGGGAGGTTCTACCTCCGCCCGGCGGATCACACGGTCAGGCTCAGCGAACTGAGGCCGCGGATGACGAACTCCGCACGGCGCTCGGGTTGGGCAGCGAGCTGGAGGCCGGGCAGGCGGCGGGCGAGGGCCTCCAACGTCGCCGAGACCTCGATGCGGGCCAGAGGTGCGCCGACGCAGTAGTGGATGCCGGCCCCGAAGCCCAGGTGGGGGTTGGGCGAGCGGCCGATGTCGAGGACGTCGGGCTGGGCGAAGACGAGGGGATCCCGCGCGGCGGAGCCGAGCAGGGCGGCGATCTTGTCGCCGGGACGGAGGGTGAGACCGGCGACCTCGACCTCGGCGGTGGCGGTTCTCTCGAAGAGCTGGAGCGGCGAGTCGTAGCGGATGAGCTCCTCGACGGCCGTGGGGAGCAGGCCGGGATCAGCCACGAGCCGCTGCCACTGGTCGCGGTGCTGCATGAGGGCGAAGACGCCGTTGCCGATGACGTTGACGGTGGCCTCGTGCCCGGCCATGAGCAGCAGCACCGCGGTGGCGACGAGCTCGTCCTCGGTGAGCTTGGCCCCGTCGGCGTCGGTCTCGGCGACCAGGTCGCTGACCAGGTCGGTGCCGGGAGTCTTGCGGCGCAGGGCGATGAGCTCCCGCAGGTACGAGACGAACTCGCCGGCGGCGTCCTCGGCCTGCGCCCGCTGGGTGTCGGGCAGACCGAACTCGTACATCTTGACAATGGTGTTGGACCAGGGCTGCAGCAGCGCCCGGTCGGAGCCGGGCACGCCGAGAAGCTCGGCGATGACCTCGACCGGCAACGGGGCGGCGACGAGTTCGAGCAGGTCGGCGTGGCCGTCGGCGTCGATGCGCGCGGCGACGTCGTCGACCAGCCGGGTGGCCAGCTCGCCGACCCAGGGCCGCAGCCGCTCGATGTGGCCGCGGCCGAAGGCGGTGGAGATCAGCCGCCGCAGCCGGGTGTGGGTGGGCGGCTCGTTCTCCAACAGCGAGTTGCGATGCAGCAGGTTGAACGCGGCGAAGGCGTCCACCGGCTTGGCGTCCGACCAGATGCGGCCGAGGCCGCGGTGGCGGAGCACGGCGGCGGACGCGGCGTGCGAGAGGGTGACGGGCAGCCCGAAGTCGGCGTGCTGGTGCACCTCGCCCTCGGCGCGCATCCGCGCGAACACGGGGTACGGATCCGCGATGAACGCCGGGTCCTTCGGGTCGAACGTCGTCATGGTGACCGACGGTAATTCGCTCACCCATCCGTGGTCCAGCGTTGGCCCGGTCACCCGCAGTTCACCCGAATACCTCAGAATGCGCGCGTGAGACCCGAGATCGTGGCGCACCGGGGCGCCTCAGAGCACCGCGCCGAACACACGAGAGCGGCCTACGAGCTAGCCCTCCACCAGGGCGCGGACGGCCTCGAATGCGATATTCGCCTGACCAGGGACGGCCACCTGGTGTGCGTGCACGACCGCAAGGTCGACCGCACGTCCACGGGCCGGGGCGTGGTGAGCACGCTGACCCTGGACCGGCTCAATCAGCTGGATTTCGGCCAGTGGCACCACGAGCTGCCCGAGTCGGCCGACGACCTCATCCATGAGCCGCTCGCCCAACCCTCGGCCGAGCAGCACGAACGCGGCCTGCTCACGCTTGAGGACCTGCTCGGGCTGCTGAAGGACACGCCGCGGCCGGTGAAGCTGTTCGTCGAGACCAAGCACCCGGTCCGCTACACGGGGCTGGTCGAGGCGAAGCTGATCGCCCAGCTGCGCCGGCACGGCCTGAGCGCGCCGGCCAGCAAGGAGGAGTCACGCGTGGTCGTGATGTCCTTCTCGCGCCTGGCTGTCCGCCGCGTCCGCCAGCACGCGCCCCAGCTGCCGACCGTGCTGCTGCTCGACCGGCTCCCGACGACCATGCGCAGCGGGGAGATGCCCGACTGGGCCGATATCACCGGTCCGGGCATCCACCTGCTGCGTGAGCACCCGGACTACGTCGCCCGCTGCGCCGAGCAGGGCCGCGACACGTACTGCTGGACGGTCGACGAACCGGCCGACATCGACCTGTGCCGACGCGCCGGCGTGCGCTACCTCGCCACCAACGCCCCCGCGCACACCCGTCGCCATCTGGACTCCGGGCCGTCGGCTACGGTCGGCCAAGCCCTACCCGGGGAGTGACCCGGGCCCCACTCCGAGGAGGAAACCGTGTCCAGGCGGACGGCTGTCAAGCGCGCGGCGAAGACAACGGCCACGGCCGACGGGATCAACCCGCGGCAGTCCTGTCCGTGTGGCTCGGGCAAGCGGTACAAGGCCTGCCACGGCCTGGCCGGCGGCGCGGCCGACGTCATGGTGGCGCGCCCGTTCGAGGGCCTGGCCGCGGAGCCGGAGCTGATCGCCCTGCGCGAGTTCGTGCCGTCCGCGACCGCGCCGCTCACGTTGGCCGAGCCGCACGAGCGCAGCGTCACGCTGGCCACCGTGCTGCCGATGGCCGCCGCCGCGCTCGTCCGCTCCGACGGCACGGCGTTCGTCGGCCTCCAGGTGCAGACCCGCTCCGGCGACCTGTCCCGCGACCTGGCCCGGGCCATCCGCTGGGCGCTGACCGCCGCGCCGGGCGACGCGCTGCCGGTGGTCGGCGTGGACGACGGCGAGGAGCCGGGCCGTCTCCAGGACGTGCTCAAGGCCGACGAGCCGCTCCAGCCGACGCTGCACGAGGACTTCGCCTGGTGGCTGCCGGAGGACACGCAGCCGACCGGCGACGTCGCGCTCTCCCTTGAGCGGGCCAACGCCGCGATCATGCCCAGCGCCCGGCTGACCGGCGACGGCCTCAACGCCGCGTACTGGGTGGACGCCGGCGACAAGGCGCACCTGCGCTGGGTGCGGCCGGAGCCGGAGGAGCAGCTGCTCAAGGCCATGGCCCGGCTGGCCGCCCGCGACGAGCTGCACCTCGGCGAGAACTCCCGTTACGCCGGCTCGTTCCGTGCGCACGGCCTTCTGGTGCCGGTCTGGGACCTCGACGCCGAGCTGCACGTGCGCGAGTGGGAGCCGGGCGCGGAGGCCCTCGGCAGCCGCCTCAAGGAGGCGCTGGCTGTGGACAGCCCGCTGACCGACGCCGAGCGGCGGGCGCTCGACGGTCTGCGTGGACGCCAGGTCACGCTGCGCTGAAACCCTTTGCCCACAGCGGCGGCCGGTTGTCCACAGCGGATAACGGCTGTCCACAGGAGGATGTGGATAACTCGTGATCTTGCACATCTGCTCGCGCGACGAGTGGGACGCGGCCGAGCAGGAGGGCGCGCTGGCGCCCGCTTCGCTGGACGAGGTCGGCTTTGTGCACTGCTCCGACTTCGGCACCGCGCACCTGCCGGCCAACGCGCTGTTCGCCGGCCGTGACGACATGCTGCTGCTGGTCATCGACCCGGCGGCGCTGGACGCCCCGGTGCGCTGGGAGGCCGGCGTGCCGCCGCACCCGGCCGGAATCTGGTTCCCGCACGTCTACGGGCCGATCAACGTCGGCGCGGTGGTGGCGGCGGTGGCGTTCCTGCCAACGGCCGAAGGCTTCCGCCTGCCCAGGGAGTTGGCTGAATTGTAACCTTTCAACGCCGCAACCTCAGCCCGTCTCACACGACCTTCTAACAGTTGGTCACAGGGGAGGGGATCAGGAAGTGAGCGCACCACTGAGTGTCTTGGGGGCGGAGAGCAGCGGCACGTGGACGGTCGTCCCGGCGCAGCGAGAGGCTCGGTCCACCGCCACGGCGGTCGACACCGACTTCGCCGAGTTCGTCCGCACCGCGCTGCCCGGCCTGCTCAGATACGGGCACGCCCTGACCGGGAACCCGCACGACGCGGCCGACCTGGTGCAGACCGTGCTGGAGAAGGTCGGGTCGCGCTGGCTCGGCCGCCGGGCCTTCTGCGACGAGCCGCTGGCCTACGTGCGCAAGGCGATGGCCAACGCGCACGTCAGCATCTGGCGGCGGACCCGCCGCGAGAACCTGATGGCCGAACTGCCCGACAACGCGTTCGAGCAGTTCGACCGTCTCGACAACGAGCCGCTGTGGCAGGCTCTGCGAGGGTTGCCGCCGAGGCAACGCGCCGTCATCGTTCTGCGTTACTACGAGGGGCTGTCCGAGGCGGAGATCGCCGCGACGCTCAGCATCAGCAAGGGGACGGTGAAGAGCCAGGCGAGCAAGGCGTTGGTCACGCTGCGATCGAGCCTGGAGGGGGTGAGGTGACCGGTGGACATCGACGACGAGCTGCGCAAGCTCTTCGCCGACGATCGCCTGGACGTGCCCGCGCGGCCGGAGGCCGAACGCGTCGTCGTCACGGGGGCGCGGCGGATACGCCGTCGCCGGGCCGGGGTGGTCTTCGGCGGCGGGATGCTGTCGGTGGCGACGGTGCTGGTCGCCGGCACCGCCTTCGGCGTCAGCGGTGACGCGCCGCCGAGCACGCCGCTGGCGGCCGCCGAGAGCTCCGGGCTGACCACGACGACGCCGGCGCCCACCACGACCACGACCACCATCGAGCGCACCATCACCGTCGCGCCGCCGCCGGTCACCACCGAGGCGCAGAAGCCCGCGCCGACATCGTCGACGCCGACGACAACCACCACGACGCCGACCAAGGCCAAGCCGCCGGCCAGCCCGCTGGCCTTCGGTCCCACCACGGTCGGGCAGCTGCGACTGGGCATGACCGTCGACGAGGCGGAGGCCACCGGGCTGATCCAGCCCAACGCCCAGCCCGTGGACTCGGCCGGCTGCAAGGGCTACGACTGGTCCGGCCAGGCGGCCGCGCCCGCGTACTACTCGCTGCTGTTCTCGCCCAAGTTCGGCCTGGTCCGCATCGGCGGGCGGGCCGACGCCGAGACGCCCGAGGGCATCTACGATGGCTCCTCCGAGGAGGACGTCCGCGCGGTGTACCCGGACCAGGCCAAGCCGCACATGGGCCGCAACGAATGGGTCACCCCGGTGCCCGGCAACCCGAGCGCGAACTACTGGCTGGTGCTCAGCAAGCACGTCGTCACCGACGTGCGGCTGGAGCTGGCCACGCAGGACTGCTACCAGTAGCGCCGGATTCCCGGCGCGTCAGATCGCGCCGCCGGCCACCCTCGGGGCGGTCGGGTCGGCGCCCTCGACGCCCACGCTCTCCCGGCTGAGGAAGTCCTCGATGTGGAAGACGTTGGTGCCGGCGCGGTCCACCGTGTGCAGCAGGGTCGACATGGAGGAGATCTCCTCGACCTGCTCCTTGAGGAACCACTGCATGAACTGCTCGCCGATGTAGTCGCCCTCGTCGCGGGCGGCGCGGGCCAGCGTGGTGATCTCCTCGGTGACCGTGCGCTCCTGCTGCAGGGCCAGCTCGACCGGCTCGCGCACGTTCTCGAAGTCGTTGCGGACCTCGCCGATGCCGGGGATGGCCACGCGCACGTCGTTGTCCAGCAGGTACTGGACGATCATCATCGCGTGATTGCGCTCTTCGAGCGACTGGCGGTAGAAGTGCGCGGCCAGCCGGGGCAGGTCCTGGTCGTCGTACCAGACGGCGATCGCCACGTACTGCTGGGCGGCCGTGAACTCGTTGCGGATCTGCGCCTTGAGCAGCTCATGGAACTTGGTCGCGGTGTTCGGGGACATGTCAAGAACGGTACCTCGAACGGCGCAGCCCACATCCCTCGCCGAGCCAGTTGTCCCCCGCCCTGGTGAGCCCCTGTGGACAACCTGGGGATAGCTGTGGACAACCTGGTGACAGCCGGTGGACAGCCCGGGGAACACAAACGTGTCCAAATCGTGAAAACCCCGGTGAACAGCGCATTCAAGCGCTCATCCACCGGGGCCCTTGTGTACGGAGTTCGCCCCGGTGCCCTGTGGACAACTAGGCGTGGGCGGCCGCGTTCACCCGGTCGAACAGCGTCAGCGCGCCCAGCGGCCGCCCGGTCAGCCCGTTCAGCTCCGGGTGCAGCCGGTCCACCAGCGCCGCCGGCAGCGCCAGCACGTCCGGCCGCACCGTCACGATCCTCGGCAGGCCCAGCACCACGTCGTCCCACTCCACGTCCTGCGAGCCGCCCGACCGGTCCACCACGAAGCCCACCGTGTTGGCCGCGTCCTCGTTGAACAGCTCCACGATGCCCGTCACCAGTTGGTGCTGTTCCACCGTGGACAGGCCGTCCAGGTCGAACTCCTGCGCCACCACGTCCTCGCTCACCCGGCGGAACCGGCAGTACAGGGCCGTCTCCTCGTCCAGCCAGTACTCCACGTCCACCGCCGCACACTCGCTCAGCGCCAGCCGCTCCAGCAGCCCCGCCCGCTGCGCCGCCGGATCGGACAGCGTCAGCCCCAGTGACTCGATCCTGGCGACGGTCCGGTCGGCCCGAGCGGTCGACCAGCCGTTCTCGTACCAGTGGATGAAACCGCTCACCCGATGGCTCCTCGTTCTCTCGGCTGCCGTGCCGCCATGTCTACCCCGTCACCCCACCGAGGGTTCACCGTGGGGCGGCCCAGCCACTACGGTGGATCAAGAAGCCGGACGGTCCGCGGACGCGTCTGGAAGTGGACCCGGGTATCCCGTGTTGTCGTGGGCGCCCGGGTTTCGCGTCCCAGTCACCTGATCGAGGTGGCAATCGAGCTCGGTCCAGTTGATACACTGTCTGTGGAGCCAGCGGCCTTAGGGCACGTTTGGAAGTGAGCCCGGGAAGCCTGCCGGAGGTGGGATCCCGGGTTTCGCGTTATCCGGGGTCGGTGATCACGTCGATCGCGTGCGCGGCGTTGAGTGTCAACCAAGGCTCGGGCTGGTCGTGGAGCACAGCAGTGGTGTAGCTGCTGGCCACGAAATCGGCTAGCCACAGCAGTTCGTCATGATGCTTGAGGACGTGCGTGACTCGCATGTCCGATGTGACCTGTCTGGACTTGATCAGGTGGTCACGAGTGCGCCGGTCGTGTTTGTCGCCGCCGCTGCGCGATTCGACGACAGCGTGATTCACCGCCTCGGTGTGCTGGAGACGCGGTAGCAGCCACCCGAGCAGCCGCCTACGCATCCGCTCCTGCTCGGTGTTGGTGGTCTCGTCAGTGACCAGCAGGGCTCCGGTGAATGGCAGGTCGGCCAGTCTCTCCGAAATCTCCAAGCGCCGCTTGGGGCTCTCGTCATAGAAGTGCAGGTGATCCTCATTCGGCATGAGCAGCTCCCGGAGACGCTGCCGAAGTGCGGCGTGGTGCGACTGCTCGGTGAGGACTGCGGCGATGCCGTACAGGCGGCGGCCGCTGGGTAGTCGGCCGCCGCTCTCGTCGATGTGTGCGTAGATCTCCACCTGGGTCCCTTTGCTGGTCAACCAGCCAGCGTAGCGGGGAGGAATCGCCAGCACGTTCGAGTGAAAGTGCTCAAGGTGGGGGAAACTCTTACACGGATTAGCTCTTAATAGGAGGTATGTTGGCGGGGTGATGGCGGACGAGCTGATGGCCACGGTGATGGGGCTGAAGCGGGTGGTGCGGCGGCGGCTGCAGGCCGGGCAGCCGGGGCCGAGGCTGCGGGGGGCGCACACGGAGCTGCTGAGGGTGGTGCGCAGGACGCCGGGGATAGGGGTGGCGGCGGCGGCCAAGGAGCTGCACCTGGCCGGCAACACGGTGAGCACGCTGGTGAATCAGCTGATCGACAAGGAGCTGCTGCGCCGGGAGACGGATCCGGACGACCGGCGGGCGGCGAAGCTGCATCTGACGCCGGCGGCGGTGAAGCGGCAGGACGCGTGGCGTGAAGAGCGCACGAAGCTGGTGGAGGGGGCGCTCGCGGGGTTGACGGAGGACGAGGTGGCGACGATCGGGAATGCCCTGCCGGCGCTGCGAAAGCTACTGGCCGAGCTGGGCGGGGAAGGGACGGCGGTATGACGGAGCTGGCGGTCAGCTGCACGGATGTCCGGCACGCCTTCGGGAACACGGTGGCGGTGGACGGGGTGGACCTGGACGTCCGGGCGGGCGAGGTGTTCGGGCTGCTGGGGCCGAACGGCGCCGGCAAGACGACGACGATCCGGATGATCACCACCCTGCTGCCCTCGCCGGCCGGGCGGATCACGGTGTTCGGGCGGGACGTGGCCCACGGCACGATGGCGGTGCGCCGGCTGATCGGTTATGTGCCGCAACAGCTTTCGGCCGACGCCACGCTGACCGGCCGGGAGAACGTGGCGCTGTTCGCGCGGCTGTTCGACGTGCCACGAAGGGAACGACAGTCCACAGTGGATGATGCGCTGGATGCGGTCGGGCTGCTGGACGTGGCGCAGCGGCAGGCCGGCACGTACTCGGGTGGCATGATCCGACGGCTGGAGCTGGCCCAGGCGCTGGTCAGCGCGCCGAGGCTGCTGGTGCTGGACGAGCCGACGATCGGCCTGGACCCGATTGCCCGCGCCGGTGTGTGGGAGCGGATCCAGCAGGTGCGGGACGAGACCGGCATGACGGTGCTGGTGACCACCCACTACATGGCCGAAGCGGACGAGTTCTGCGACCGGATCGCCCTGATGCACAAGGGAAAGCTCACGGACATGGGCACGCCGGCCGAGCTGCGCGCGGCGCTGGGCCCGGACGCGACGCTGGACGACGTGTTCCGCGCCAGCACCGGCGGCGACCTGGATGGCGACGCGGCCAAGGGAATGCGGGAGATCAGGTCGACCAGGCGCACCGCCCGCCGACTCGGATAGCGAAGGGCGCCAGGTCCGGGCCGGCTGCGGCCCGGGCTGATCGGCCGGGCGCGGTGACCGGGATAGCGAAGGGCGCCAGGTCCGGGGCCGGGGCGGGGTGACTGGGATGGCGGATCGCGCGGCTGAAGGCGATGGGCCCGGGCCGATGCGCGGGTAGCCGCCAAGTTCGGAAGTGGCTTGGCTGAAGGAGGTCGGGATGGCAATGCCCACGGTGGCGGCGGGACCGGCGTTGCCGGTGGTGCTGGTTCGGCGTATCGGCACGATGTGCCTGGTGGAGCTGCAGAAGCTGCGGCACGATCGGACGGAGCTGATCACCAGGGCGATCCAGCCGGCGCTGTGGCTGCTGATCTTCGGCGAGACGTTCACGCGGCTGCGGGTGATCCCGACCGGGAACCTGCCCTACCTGGACTATCTGGCGCCGGGGATCCTGGCGCAGTCGGCGCTGTTCGTGTCGATCTTCTACGGCATCCAGATCATCTGGGAGCGGGACGCCGGGGTGCTGTCGAAGCTGATGGTGACCCCGACGCCGAGGGCGGCGCTGATCGCGGGCAAGGCGTTCGCGGCGGGGATCAGGGCGATCGCGCAGGCGGTGGTGGTCCTGGTGCTGTCGGCGGTCCTCGGCGTGACGCTGACGGTGAATCCCCTGAAGCTGCTGGGGGTTCTGGTCGTGGTGGTGCTGGGCTCGGCCTTCTTCTGCTGCCTGTCGATCACGATCGCGGGCATCGTGATGAGCCGGGAGAGGCTGATGGGCATCGGCCAGGCGATCACGATGCCGCTGTTCTTCGCCTCGAACGCCCTGTATCCGGTGGACCTGATGCCGGGCTGGCTCCAGGTGCTCAACCACGTGAACCCGCTGAGCTACGAGGTGGACGCGCTGAGAGGACTGCTGCTGGGGACGTCGGCGAACCTGGCGCTGGACTTCGGGGTGCTGGTGGCGACGGCCGTCCTGGGCATCACGGTGGCGTCGGCCCTGTTGCCCCGGCTCGCACGCTGAACACGCGCCGGGGCAACAACGTCAGGCCCGGCCGCCCTGAATGGGACGGGTGCGCTGGCCCAGCGCGCCGCCGCCGTACGGGTAGTCGATGGGGACCTCGCTGGCGGTGTTGAGCCGGTCCATCTCCTTCTCGGTGAGGACGAGGTCGGCGGCGGCGAGGTTGTCGGCGAACTGCTCGTGGGTGCGGGCGCCGATGATCACGGAGCTGACCTGGGGCCGGCCCTTGACCCAGGCCAGGGCGACCTGGGCGGCGGTGGCCTCGCGCTCGGCGGCGATGGCCTGCACGGTCTCGATCACGTCCCAGGTCCGCTGGTCGGCGGTCCGGGGCGTGAAGAAGTGGCCGATGCCGGTGTCGGCCAGCCGGGTGTCGGCCGGCGCCTCGACGCCCCGCTGGTACTTGCCGGTGAGCAGCCCGCCGGCCAACGGCGACCACGGCAGCAGACCGAGGTCGGTGGAGGCACAGGCCGGCACGATTTCCCACTCGATCTCGCGGCTGAGCAGGCTGTACTGCGGCTGCAACGTGATCGGCCGGACGAAGCCGCGGGCCACGGCGGTGTCGACGGCCTTCTGCACCTGCCAGCCGAGGAAGTTGGACAGGCCGTAGTAGCGGATCTTGCCGGCCCGTACGGCGCTGTCCAGGAACTCCAAGGTCTCGGCGATCGGCGTCTGCGGATCCCAGGCGTGCACCTGGTACAGGTCGATGGCGTCGACGCCGAGCCGGCGCAGCGACGCGGTCAGCGCGAGGTCGAGGTGCCGGCGGGACAGGCCGACGGCGTTGGGGTCGCCCTCCGCGGTCGGGAATCGGCCCTTGGTGGCGAGCACGATCGAATCGGTGACCTCGTTGGGCCGGGACGCCAGCCACTTGCCGACGATGGTCTCGGACAGACCGCCGACGTAGACGTCCGCGGTGTCGAGCAGTGTGCCGCCAGCGGCCGCGAACGCGTCCAGCTGCGCGTACGCGGCGTCCTCGTCGGTGGCGGCGCCGAAGGTCATGGTGCCGAGCGCGAGCGCGGACACCGCGCAGCCGCTACCGCCGAGCTTTCGATACTCCACAATGGACTCCCAGGGCGTTGAATGGCTTGCTGTTCCATTCTCTCCCTGGAGTTACTCCATTTGCTTGGTTATTACAGCGCGTCCCGCAGCACGGGACAGGACATGCAGCGCGGGCCGCCGCGGCCGGAGCCCAGCTCGGAGCCGCTGATCCGCAGCACCTCGATGCCGGCGTCCTCAAGCCGCGCATTGGTTTCCACATTCCGCTCGTACGCGACGACAACGCCCGGCGCGACGGCCAGCGTGTTGTTGCCGTCGTCCCACTGCTCACGCTCGGCGGTCACGGCGTCGAGGCCGGTGTCGATCACGCGCAGGCGGTCGATGCCCATCGCGGCGGCGGCCGCGGTCAGGAACGGCGACGGACCGTCGACGCTGACGCCGCCGGCGCCGTCGGGCCGCAGCGTGAAGGCGGACAGCGAGTCGCGGATCGCCGGGTACATCACCACGGCGTCCCGGTCGACCATGGTGCACACGGTGTCCAGGTGCATGGTGGCGCGCTCCTGGGCGATCGGCACGGCCAGCACGGTGTGTGCGAGGCCGTCCAGGAACACAGAGCGGGCGAACGACTCGGCCCCGGCCGGCGTGGTGCGCTCGCCGACGCCGATGGCCAGCACGCCCTCGGCCAGCAGCAGCACGTCGCCGCCTTCCAACGGCGCCGAGTGCGCGCCGTAGGCACGGGAGGTCTTGGCGAACCGTGGGTGGTACGCGTAGATGAGGTCGGTGATCGACGACTCGCGGCGGCGGGCCGGCATCACCAGCGAGGACACGGCGACCCGGTCGGCGACCCAGGCCGAGGAGTCGCGCGTGAACAGCAGGTTGGGCAGCGGCGCGATGGCGAAGTCGTGCGGCAGGTGCATGTGCCGGACCAGCGACCCGCCCTCGGACGCCGGCAGCTCCTCGAACGTCATGCCGGCCATGAGCACGGTGGCCAGGTCGGACGGCGCCAGTGTGGACAGGTGCGATCGCAGCACGTCGGCCAGGTCGATGCCGAGCTGGCGCTCGTCGACGGCGGCGTAGATGCCGGCGGCGCGGGCCCGCTGGTCCTCCAGCGAGGTCCGCAGCAAGTCGGCCAGCAGCAGCACCTCGACGCCGCGGCCGCGCAGCGTGCCGGCGAAGGCGTCGTGCTCCTCCTGGGCCCGGCCGACCCAGGGGATGCCGTCGAACAGCAACTGGTCGTTGTTGCGCGGGGTCAGCCGCTTCAGTTCCAGGCCGGGCCGGTGCAGCAGCACCGTGCGCAGCGGCCCGACCTCGCTGTCGACCCTGGGCGAGAGCTCCGTGGCAGAACTGCTGTCTGAGGTCACGGCCACGAGGGTAACCACGCCACAGTGGATTTGTCGCCCCTCAAGCGGATATTTCGGCGATTTCAGAAACAGAATGACCATCAGAGCAACTGTTCGTTAAACAAAAGCGCCGTTCGAGCATAGATCTGTTGTTGTCACAATCCGGGGATGACGCCCTTCAGCAGCGCGTAGCCGACGAAGGAGAAGACGTCGAGGATGGTGTGGGCGATCACCAGTGCCCACAGGCGGTTGAACCGCTGCCACACCCGGCCGAACACCAGCCCGAGCACGATGTTGCCGAGGAAGCCGCCGAAGCCCTGGTACAGGTGGTATGACCCGCGCAGCACGGCCGCGGTGACCAGCGAGGTGTTCTCGCCCCAGCCGAACCGCCGCAGCCGGGTGATCAGGTAGCCGACGACCAGCGACTCCTCGGCCCACGCGTTGCCGAAGGCCGACAGGATCAGCACCGGCACCCGCCACCAGGTGTCGCTGAGCGCCGACGGCACCACGTTCAGGTTGATGCCGATCGCCCTGGTCAGGAAGTAGAAGCCGAGCCCGGGGATGCCGATCAGGGCGGCCAGTCCGCAGCCGGCCAGCAGATCCCGGCCCGGCCGCGTGCGGTCCAGGCCGACCAGCCTCGGCCCGATGCCGGCCCGCCACAGCAGGTACGCGCCGAGCGCTCCCCAGGCCAGCAGCTGCAGGATCCCGGCCAGCTGCGCCAGCAGGTCGAGCAGGTCGATGTTGGCCTGCTTCACGTTCAGCGCCACGCTCTGCTTGTTCAGCGGCGTGGTCTGGAGCAGGGAGTTGAGCAGCGAGATCAGGCTGCGCAGCCCGGACAGCCCCAGCGTCGCGCTGAAGACGATCAGCAGCTCCCAGGTGTAGCCGCGCCGCTGCACCGGATCGGTGATCGCGTCCGTCACCCGCGCCGGGTCCAACCAGCTGCGCACAGTGCTCGCCATGGAGGCGGACGCTACCTGTTACCCCCGCTGGCCTGCGTCAAGAACGGGCAGCCCATCAACCTGCGCAGCTCACCGGACAGCTCCTTGGCCGTGGTGACCGGGTGGGCGAAGGCGATCCGGACGTCGTGGTCGGCCTCGACGGCCTCGACCCGCAGCCGCAGGCCGAGCCGGTCCAGCCCGAGCGGGCGGACGTGGCCGCCGCGCAGGTGCTCCGGCAGGTGCCGGCTGAGCAGCTCGACGACATCCCGGTGGGACAACTCCAGGTGCCGCAGCCACTGGTCCTCTTGCAGGCAGAACGGGTCGGGCTCGGCCTCGCCGAACTCGCTCGGCCGCACGGAGCTGGTGCCTTCGGCGTCGGCTACGACCATGGAGGCCGGCGTCAGCCGCAGCACGGTGGCGCCGTGACCGGCGTCGAGCAGGCGCGGGTCGGGCTTGGCCTCGGAGACCTCCAGCACCGCCGACCGGGCCTGCTCGCCCTCCAGCGCCCGTAGCCAGCCGGTGATCCAGAGCAGCCCACGCACCGGCTCCCGCAGCGGCACCGGGGCGGTGTCGGCCAGTTCGAGCATGCCGGTCAGCTCGCCGCGCGGGGCCTGCATGGCCAGCGCGACCAGCGGATCGTTGTCAGGGAACAGGAGCGTGGCGACCCCGTTCGCATGCACATGGTGCAGCAGCGGCACCGTCCGGGACGCCGAGGCCGACGCCTCGTCGGCACCGGGCAGCACGGCGGCCCGACCCCCGCGCGCGGCGATCGTCCTCGCCCGTTCCGCCGCGGTGGGCGCCGGCGGCCGATACGTGGCCTGGCTCATCGCTCACCTCCAAGTTAGGTCACCCTAACCTCTGGCGGCCGGTCTTGGGAAGCGCACGTTCGTGTGCTCCTGACCAGGTCATCTGCCGACCGCCATGCCCGCGTCCTCTGCCCAGGCTGCCACGTCGTCCCGCCGCAGCGCAGCCGCCAGCAGGTCAGGGAACCGGTCCGGCGTACACGCGAAGGCCGGCGCGCCCAGCTCGGACAACCGCGCCGCCAGCTCATGGTCGTAGGCCGGGGCGCCGCTGTCGGACAGCGCCAGCAGCACCACGACGGTCACCCCGCTGGCCACCAGCTCCCGTACCCGGCGCAGCAGCTCGCCGGCCACGCCGCCCTCGAACAGGTCGCTGATCAGCACCATCACCGAGTCGGCCGGCCGCTTGATCAGCGACTGGCCGTAGGCCACCGCCCGGTTGATGTCGGTGCCGCCGCCCAGCTGCGTGGAGAACAGCACGTCGACCGGGTCGTCCAGGGTCTCGGTCAGGTCCACGACCTCGGTGTCGAACACGACGAGCTTGGTGTCGACGGCCCGGATCGAGGCCAGGACGGCGCCGAACACGGCGGAGTAGACGACCGACTCGGCCATCGAGCCCGACTGGTCGACCAGGAGCACCACGTCTCGCAGCGACGCCGTGCGCGACCGCCGCTGCCGGCCGATCAGGTCGCCGACGACCACCGTCTTCTGCGCCGGCTGGTAGTTCTTCAGGTTGGCCCGGATGGTGGTGGCCCAGTCCACATCGGACAGACGGGGCCGACGGGTCCGCCTGGACCGGTCGATCGCGCCGTGCACGGCGGCCAGCAGGCGATCGGCCAGCTGGCGCTCGACGTCCTCGACGACCTTGCGCACCACCGCCCGCGCGGTTTCTCGGGTACGGGCCGGAATGGCCTTGGACAGCGAGACCAGGGTGCCCACGAGCCGCACGTCCGGCTCCACTGTGGACAGTAGTTCCGGTTCGAGCAGCAGCTTGTTCAGGCCCAGCCGCTCCACGGCGTCACGCTGCATCACCTGCACGACCGAGGTCGGGAAGTAGGTCCGGACGTCGCCGAGCCAGCGGTGCAGCACGGGATTGCTGTTGCCCAGGCCGGCGGACCGCTTGCCGTCGGCACCCTCGCCGCCGCCACCGTAGAGCGCGGTCAGCGCACCGTCGCGACGGCCGTCGTCCTCGCCCAGGCCGCCCATCTCGCCGGCCGCGGCGCCCAACAGCAGCCGCCAGCGCCGTTGCCGTTCCTCGGTCATGCCGACGCTCCGATCAGATCGCGGACGTGGGCGGCCAGGCGCACGGCCCGGTCCTCGTCCCAGTCCCCGGTGGGCATGGTCACGGCCTTGCTGCCACCGGCCATCACCCGGTCGCCAAGGGTGCGGCGCTCGGCCGAGCTGAACTCGCCGACCGCGCGGCGCAACAGCGGCACCGCGTCGGCGAAGGCCTCTGAGGACAAGGCCGTGAGCCAGGTGTCGATGAGCGCGAACAGTCGGTCGTCCGCGGCCAGCAGGGCGGCCGAGCCGCGGAGGAAGCCCGCCACGAAAGCGGTCGCGCCCGCTGTGGCTGTCACCGCCCGATGCAGCCGCGCGGCCACGGAGTCGGTGTCCAGGTCGCCAGATTCCCACAGTAGGCGGGTGGCTCGCCCGGCCGGCAGGCCATGCGCGTCGGGCAGTCCGACCAGCCGGATCAGCGCGTCCCGCCACGCCGCCCGGTGATCGTCGTCGGCGGCCAGGCCGGCGGCGTCCTGGGCGGCGTCGAGCGCGGCCACCAACTGGTCGGCGGTGTCGTCGTCCACGTTGCGACAGGCCAACGGCAGGCCGACCGCGCCACGGGCGAGCAGGCCGTGCAGCGCCGACCGCAGCAACTCGGGATCGGTGCCACGGACGGAGCCATACCGAACCGTGCTGGCCAGCGACGGCAGCGCCGACAACAGCTCGGCGGCGTCGGTCGCGGCGGCGGCGCAGCGGTCGAGCGCCCGGCGGGCGGCGACCAAGGCGGCCGGCGACTCGCAGAACACGGACTGCTCCAGCACCGCGGCGGCCTTGGCCACACGGTCCGCGTCCTCGGCCCGCTGCCGCAGCACCTGCTCGGAGGCGGCCTCGACGGTGGTGCCGTGCCGGGCGGCGGCCGCGATGGCCACCGCCATGCTCGGATCCCACCGCACCCGCCACGCCTCGGCGAACGAGCCCGTGCTGTTGGTGTGGTCGTGCTCGCCCCACGGCACGTCCAGCACGGCCAGCCGCCGCAACAGCTTGGAGCGCTCGCGGTCCATGTCCTTGCGGAGGTCGAGCCGGTACTGCTTCTCGGTCGCCGCGGCCGGCAACCGCAGCCGTCGTTGCAGGCGTTCGAGGTCCGCGGCCAGCGGCGAGCGCGGCACGCCCTCGCCGACCATGCCCAGTTCCTCGCCGACCACCAGCTTCTCGTGCACGAGCCGCAGCGGCGTGTCGTCTCCGCCGCACAGCACGGCCAGCGTCGCCTCGCTGACCTCGGCCAGCCCCGGCGACGGCCGTCCCCGCATGGCCGCCAGCGCATCGGCCAGCCGCACCGCCTCCACCGCGCTGGCCGTGGAGGCCGGCAGGTCCTCCGCGCGGAGAACCTGGCAGGCGCGGGCGAACCAGCGCGGAACGGCGTCACCGGCGGCCGCGGTCTCCCACAGGTGCGCGTACCAACCGGGCGAGGCGATGCCGGCGCCGTAACCGGCGGCGTTGGCCAGCCGGCCGTGGCTCCACGGCACCCACGTGCCGCTGATCTTCTTGCGCGGCAAGCCCTTGAGCAGCGCGGCATCGGCGTTCGCCGCGGGAAGGTCAAGGAGGGCCGGCACATGCCAGGCGCCGCAGACGACCACGATCGGGCCCTCGACGTCCTTCAAGCCCTTGCGCAGCGCCTGCCGCATCGCCGCCTCGCGCCGCAAGGTGCGCTGACCGACGTGGTCGGCGAACTCGTCGCGCAGCGCGGTCATCGCCTCGGTGACGGCCTGGGCCAGGCCGATCGGATCGGCCGCCGCGTGGTGCTCGACGACGTCCTCCCACCAGCGCTCCGGGTCGTCGAAGCCGGCCGCCTCGGCCAGCAGCCCCAACGGGTCGATGGCCACCCGGTCCGGCTCGTCGTCCTCACCCAGCGTCGCCGAGGCGGCCAGGTCGAAGAACCGCAGCGGCACCGAGTTCTCGTCGGCCCAGCGCAGCGCCTGCCACTCCGGCGAGAAGCCGGCGAACGGCCAGAACGCGGCCGTCGCCGGATCGGCCTCGTCGTGCAGCAGCAACGCCACCGGCGGCGTCAACCCGCTCACGTGCGCGACCAGGCCGTCGGCCTCCGGAGGCCCCTCCACCAGCACCAGCGCCGGCTCGACGGCCGCCAGCGCGGCGGCCACCATCCGCGCCGATCCCGGCCCGTGGTGGCGGATGCCGAGCAGCGTGACGCGATCCGGGAGCTTGGGCATCAGGCGTAACCGGCGAGGTCGTGGTCCTGGCAGGCGCGGTACAGGTCGCGCCACTCCGGCCGCTCCTTCACCACTGCCTCCAGGTACTCCTGCCAGGCGGCGGTGTCCGACACCCGGTCCTTCACCACGGCCCCGAGCAGTCCCGCCGCCAGCTCGTCGGCGCCGAGGCGGCCGTCGCCGAAGTGCGCGGCCAGCGCCATGCCGCTGGTGATCACCGAGATCGCCTCGGCCGTGGACAGGCTGCCGCTGGGCTTCTTCAGCTGGGTGCGTCCGTCCACAGTGGACCCGGTGCGCAGCTCGCGGAACACGCGGACCACCCGGCGCACCTCCTCCAGCGCCGGCGGCTCGGCCGGCAGCTGAAGGGCCCGCCCGAGCTGGGCAGCCCGGCTGGAGACGATCTCCACCTCGGCGTCCTCGGAGGCCGGCGGCGGCAGCACCACGGTGTTGAACCGGCGGGCCAGCGCCGAGGACATCTGGTTCACGCCGCGGTCCCGGTCGTTGGCCGTGGCGATGATCGAGAACCCGGCCACGGCCTGCACCTGGAAGTTCAGCTCCGGCACCGGCAGCGCCTTCTCGGACAGCACGGTGATCAGCGAGTCCTGCACCTCGGCCGGCATCCGGGTCAGCTCCTCGACCCGGGCGATCGCCCCGGTCCGCATGGCCCGCAGCACCGGGCTGGGCACCAGCGCCTTCTCACTCGGCCCCTCAGCGATCAGCCGCGCGTAGTTCCAGCCGTAGCGGACGGACTCTTCGCTGGTTCCGGCCGTGCCCTGCACGACGAGCGTGGAGTCGCCGCTGATCGCCGCGGCCAGGTGCTCGGACAGCCACGACTTCGCGGTGCCGGGCACGCCCACCAGCAGCAGCGCCCGGTCGGTGGCCAGCGTGGCCACGGCGACCTCGACGATCCGCCGGTCGCCGACGTACTTCGGGGTGATCTTGGTGCCGTCCGGCAGCTCGCCGCCCAGCACATAGCGGACCACGGCCTGCGGAGACAGCTTCCACATCGGCGGCCTCGGGCGGTCGTCAACCGCTGCCAGAGCGGTCAGCTCGGCGGCGTACTGCTGCTCGGCAGACGGCCGCAGCACGGTTTCAGAACTCACTGATCGCCCCTTCGATCGAACGCGTCCCGCAGTTGGACGCGCAGGTGCAGCACGGCTTGTTCGTTGGTGTGTTCCGGCCAGCGCTCGGCGATCCGCGGCCACTGCTCGGTCAGCACGCCGACATCGCCCCTGGTCAGCAGGACGGGCGGCGGCCGCCCGGTGCGCCACCCGGGCGTGACGGCGACGACGAAGCGCTCCAGCAGCGCCTCGGTGGTCCCGGCCGACCAAGGGCCCGGCAGCTGCGAGCAGCCATGGTCGAGCAGGTCGTACTTCCAGTCGTGGGAGACGGCGACGAGCACCTCCGAGGCCGTGCGCGCCGGCAGCGAGTCGATCGCATCCAGCAGCGCCATGCCGGTCAGCACCTCGGACGCCGCCAGTGCCCACGGCACCGGGTCGGCGGCGAGCGGCAGCGCGTCGGCGATGCCCTGCAGCAGCGGCTTCGCCCACGGGCTGGCCACCACCTGGTCCAGGTCCCAGAACTCCGGCGGCACCGACGCGGCCGCCGCCCGCAGCCGGCCGGCGATGCCGGTCTCGGTGTTGCCGTCGTGCAGCAGGTCCCGCCGCTCGGCGGCGTCCGGCTCCAGCTCGAAACGCCCGTCCGGGATCACGTCGGCGTCGCGCAGGCCGTCCCACAGCCGGCGCTCGGCCCGCTGGGCCAGCGCGGTGCCGGGAATCCTGCGCAGCATGCGCAGTGCGAAGTCGTGCACGGCGGCGACCCGGTCGTCCAGCGCCAGCTCCAGCAGCGGCTCATCCTCGATGGCCAGGTTGACCTCAAGGGCGTGGATCCACAGCTGACGATCGGTCGTGCGGCGCTCCTCCGGGTACCGCTCGGCGGCCAGTTCCCGCACCGCCGCCGGATCGGTCCGCCGCCACTGCCGCAATGCCGTCAGCCGCTTGCCGGCCGTCGCCGTCGGGTCGTACTCCTCCTGGTCTTTGGCGCCGACCGCCCAGCCCCAGTCCTTGCTCAGCTGGGCCAGCCACTGGCCGCGCATACCCAGCACGAGCCGAATTGCCGGCCGCAGTGTCGGGCGTGCGCCGCCGAGGGCCAGCAGCTGCGGCAACTGCGCGTGCGCCGCGACGACACGGGACCGGCTGGCCGCCGCGCACCACTCGGTCAGCAACGCCTCGTCGTCCCAGCCCAGCACCTGGGCCAGCACGGTGCGCACGGACTCGCCGGCCAGCTGCGCGTTTTCCGGCGGGGCAAGGGGAACCGGCGTCAAGTTGTCGGGCGTCATCGGCAGCCGCGCACCGAAACGGGCCACACCCAGCGCCGCGCAGTCGGCCAGCAGCGTGTCCCGGTCGACGTTGCCCCGGCGCGTGCCGACCAGCAGCTGCTGCACGGTGTCCTGCCACCGCTGCTCCATGCTCACGACACCACCTCCGGGAACGCGCCCGGCTCGGCGATCGCGCACAGTTGAAGGGAATTCCCGTCCCACAGCCCCGTCGCGTCGAACGGCTCGCCGCCCGTGCGGGCCAACGCCTGAGCCAGCGAGGCCACCGCTCGCACCGGCAGCGCGCGACCTGCCGTGTCGACCAGGTACACCGACCGATCGTCACGGGCTGGGCGTACAGCCTTGGCACACAACGGAACCAGCCGCAGCCACGGGTCGCTGACCAGCAGCGGCTCGGCCGCCGCCAGCGCCTGCTCCCACGTGTCCGCCAATGGAATCGGCCCGGCCGGCCCGGTCCTGGACACCTCGCCGACCGCCACCCGCCGGGGCAGCCCGCCCGGATAGGGATGCATCACCGCCGTCAACTCCGCCCCCGGAGTCATTGCCGGCACGGGAATCGCACCGCCGGCCGCGTGCCTCGCCGTGTACACCCACTGCTTGCGGGACCGCCCCCAGGCCCACTGCCGCACCGTGCGGACCTTGCCGTCGTCGCTGTCCGTGCGGAGCAGGACCACCCAGTCGTCCGACCAGCTCTCGCCGGCCCGGACCTCCTGCTCGGTGGTGGTGAAGCCGAGGCGAACCCTTGCCGCGTCCGAGAAATCCGTCCGGCTGAGCAGGTACAGCCGTCCGATGTGGTCGGTCGCCTCCTCGTACCAGCGGGGGCGGTTGGCCCCCACCACGGACCGCAGCTCGCCGATCGCCGAGGCGATGCCGGGCGCCTGCGCGTCCACCATCCGGACCATGATTCCCTGCCACCACAAGGGCTCTCGCGACGGCAGCGTGTGCAGCCCGCCGGCCGACAGGTCGGTCAACCAGTCGGTGAGACCGGCGATGCCGGCCCGCACCGACTCCTCGCGGCGCTTGCTCGGCTGCGCCGGCTTCCGCTCGGCGGTCGACCGGCTGTGCCGGGCCCGCAGCCAGCTGCCCACCCACTCCGGCTGGCCACCCTCTTGCGTGGAACCGCTGGCGTGCAACAGCTGTAGCGCCAACGCGTGCTTGCACGGAGACTTCCGCGACGGGCATGAGCACTTCGTCGCCCGGTCCGTGAGGTCGACGCAGACCTGGTACGGGCTCTTCCCGCTGCCCTGGCACAGCCCCCACAGCGCGGCGTCGTCGCGGCCCAGCTCCGGCCACTTCGCGGGCGCCGCCAGCTTGCTGGCCCCGGTCGCCACCTGGCGGTCCGGCGCCTGCGCCAGCACTGCTTCCACGTCCATGACACGACCATATGGGCACCCCCCGACAGTTTTGTCGACCAGCACAGGCCCTACTCCGTTCGCGCAGGTCACAGTCGGATGAACCAGTTAGGCGCGGCGAGTTGCGCCCTGGTAGGAATCACCGCATCAGCCGAGGGGGGATTGGTGGACAAGGCGACGACTGCCGTCTGGCAGCCGCCGACGGACGGCCCGGTCGGCCGGGATTTCGACGTCCGGGTCAACCTCGCCGCGCAGGCCGGTATCAGTGAACGGCTCCCGCGGGCCTGGTCGGTGTGCGTCTTCGTGGCGCTGCTGTGCCTGGCCGACCGGCTGTGGGTGAGCGCCGCGCTCGCGTTGGCGGCGGCGTTGGTGCTGAGCGGGAACATGCTGCGCTACTGGGCGTTGGTCGGCCGCTGGCGGCCGGCGACCCTGGCGCTGCTGGAGTCGGAGCCGGCCCGGTCGGTCAACTACGAGCCGGTGACGCGGCGACTGGTCCGGATCGATGGGACGGTGCTGCGGACCCATCCCAACTACCAGAACGCACGGTTGTGGCTGGTGGGCCCGAACGCCGACGGGTTCGCGGTGTTGTTCTACGGCAGCCGGCCGTTCCCACGAGCCGCACGAGTGGTGGCCCGGCCGCCACGGCGCTCGGGCCCGCCGCCGAGGAGCAAGGTGCGCGACCCGCTCTGGCGGGCCCGGTTGATCCGCACCCTGACCGCGGCGGCGTTGGCCTTGCGCTGGACGGTCATCGTGGGGCTCACCGTCTCCGTCGGACTGGAACTGGCACCGCAGCCGCACGTCCTGGCGTGGATGCTCGGCGTCGCCGGTGTGCTGATTCTGATCCTGCTGATCCGGAACCTGCGCCGGAGCTGGCCGTCGCTGCGTCTGCCCGCCCTGATCTCCGTGCCGCTCGTCGAGCACCGAGCGCGGCTGATGCCGAAACGGACGGTCGCGGTGACGCTGGCCGACGGCTCCGAGCTGGTCGGCAGGCTCATCCGGAACCAGGACGTGACGTCCAGTGTTCGCGCGTCCGGGCGACTGTGGATCGCGGGCACGCCGGCGGCCGGGGCGACGCTGGGCGTCGGTGTGCCGGACTTCCCCATCGTGGGGGCTGTCCGGTTCGACAAGTAGGGGGGAAACGAAGGTGGACAACACTCAGATATCGGCCGCGGTGTGGCGGCCGGCGGAGCAGTGGCAGGCCGATGACACGGCGGTCGAGCTGCGGCTGAAAGTGATGAGGCGGTATCCACGCAACGCGATCATCGGCATCGCGGTGTCGCTGGTGCTGGCGTTGCTGGTCTCGGCGTTTCGGCCGCACGTGACCGCGCTCAGCGTGGTGTTCGTGCTGAACGCGGTCCGACTCGTGGTGGTCGGCGTCCGCCACCAGGTCCGCTTCGGACGGTGGCTGACGGCGTCGAAGGACCTGCTGGTCGGCAACCCCAGCCAGCGGGTCGGCGCGCGGATCGTCACGCACAAGGGCGACCGCACCGTGCTGTCCGTGGGGCCGATGCACCTGCGGGTGTTGCCGGTCAGCTGGGGCATGCGCCAGGTCATCGCCCGCACCGGCGAGATCACGATGATCGGCCCGGATGCCGAGGGCAACGCCGTGGTGTTCGTGGACAGCCAGCCGAGGCCGCTGACGGCGAAGGTGGTCGAGGCGCCGGAGCCGACCGAGCCGGAGCCGATCGCCCGCACCTCGGCCAACGGCGCCGAGGATGACGTGCCGCAGTGGTACGCCAGGCGGCACGCGCGCATCCAGCTGATCCCGTTCGTGGGCCTGTTCCTCGTGTACGGCGCGCTGATCTACGACGCGCAGCAGCGCACCTTCCTCCCGGGATTCGCCGGGTTCTACGTCTTCCTGCTGGTGGTGAGCACGATCCTGGGCATCACCCGGGTTCTCGGCCAGATGCGGCTGTCGACGCTGCTCGCCGTCGGGCGGTGGCAGGCCCACCCGGTGACCGTCGAGGCGTGGAAGGGCGACGAGCGGCGGCCGTTCGCCGACCTCACGCTGGCGATGGGCCCTCCCGGCGGCCAGCACCGGATTCTGGTCAAGCACGCCTCCGTGGAGCTGGTGGCCAACATCAGCGCCACCGGCACGCTGTGGATGATCGGCCTGCCCAAGGACCGCAAGGCCGCCGCCGTCGGCGTGCCGGGGCACCCCGTCGTCGCCGCTGCGAGATTCGCGTGAACGCCGTCTGGCGGCCGCCGGACCAGCATCAGACCGGCGACGAAGCGGTCGAGTTGCGGCTGAAGAAGCTGCTCGCCGGCAGCCCGAGTCGACGGGTCACCGCCCGGGTGGTGGCGTATCGGCTCGGCCGCACGGCGGTCGCCGCCGGGGACGTCCACCTGCGGGTGCTGTTCGCCGACCGGGGACTGCGGCAGGTCATCGCCAACACCGGTGAGATCACGCTGGTCGGCCCGGATGCCCATGGCCGTGCGGTGGTTTTCGTCGACGGCCAGCCGACGCCGCTGCCGGCGAAGGTCGTCGCGGTGGCGGAGCAGTCCGAGCCGGAGTCGACCGTGGACGTGCCGAAGTGGTTCGTGGCGCGGCAAGCCGGTCTGTACTGGCTCACGCTCGCCGGAGCGCTGCTTGCGGTCGCGGGGTTCGCCTATGACGCCCAGCAGCCGATCCTCCCGGATGGACAGTCGCGCCGGTTGGTGGTCCGGCCCGCGTCCCCGGAGCTGATGGCCAACGTCTACGTCACGGCCACGCTGTGGGTGGTTGGGCCGCCCACAGCGGGGAAACTGCACGCGGTCGGCGTTCCCGACCATCCCATCGTTGCCCCTGCGAGGTTTGTGTGAACGACATGTGGCGGCCGCCGGCGGCCGCGCTCGGCAGCGATCCGGCCGTGCAGCTGCACCTGAAGCACTGGCACCGGCGGAAGTCGGTGCAGTCGCTCGTCGTCTGTGTGGTGCTGGCGGCGCTGATGTTCCTGTTGCACAGGGGTTTCAGCATGCTCGGGGTGCTGTTCCTGGTGTTCGCGGCGGCGACGGCGGTCGGCCCGATCCAGTTCCGGTCCCGAATCGGCTGGTGGCTGGCGGCGGCGCCGTCGCTGCTGGACGGTGCGCCGGTGGTGCGGGTTCGTGGCGAGGTTGTCGGCGGCGACAAGGCGTGGATGCTGCTGTCCGTCGACGGTGGACGGCTGCATCTGCGGGTGACGAACGTGCAGCGGTCGCTGCGGCAGCTCGCGGCCCGGCAGCGTGAGGTGTCGCTGATCGGCCCGAACGCGGACGGCGTCGCGGCTGTGGTGCTCGACGGTGTGCCGATCCCGCTGGTGGCGAAGGTCGTGCCCGCGCCGGCCGACCCGCGGCCGGAGCCGGTCACGGACGAGGACCTGCCGCGCTGGGCGGCGACCCAGGCGGCCCGCCTGGTGTGGCTCGGGGTCGCTGCCGTCACGCTGATGGGCGCGAGCGTGGTCTTCGATCTGCTGCTGTTCATGGATGGCTGGCTGGCCGCGACGCTCGGCTTCGTCGTCGTGCTGCTCGCGGGTTTCATCGCCAGCTTCTTCCGGCGGGGCGACCAGCACCGCATGGTGAAGCTGCTCGGCAACGGCCCGTGGCAGGCCTACCCGGTGCAACTGCTGTCGTGGACCGGCAATCCCGCGCTCGTCGGCCGGCTGCGGCTGGTTCTGACGATGCCGGACGGCGGTCAGCTGCCGGTCAGCGCGAGGCTGGCGCCGGCATGGCTGATCGCCAACATCAGCGCCACGGGAATGCTGTGGGTGGCCGGCAGTCCGCACTACGGCCAGGCGGCCGTGGTGGGGCTGCCCGGCCATCCGTTCGCCGCGGCGGTCCGTTTCCAGGAGCTTCAGGCGCGCTGACGGCGGGCCCAGGTCCAGGCGTACGCGTCGTCCTCGCACGCCTGGGCCGCCTCGCCCAGTTCCAACGGCCGGAACGTGTCCACCATCACAGCGGTCTCGTCGAAGAAGTCCGCGCCCAGCGACGCCTCCACCGCGCCCGGCTGCGGCCCGTGCGTGCAGCCGGCGGGGTGCAGGGACAGGGAGCCGATGCCGATGCCGGAGCCCTTGCGGGCCTCGTAGTTGCCGCCCACGTAGAACATCAGCTCGTCGGAGTCGACGTTGGCGTGGTTGTAGGGCACGGGGATCGACAGCGGGTGGTAGTCCACCTTGCGGGGGCAGAACGAGCACACCACGAAGTTGGGGCCCTCGAACGTCTGGTGCACGGGCGGCGGCTGGTGCAGGCGGCCGGTGATGGGCTCGAAGTCCCGGACGTTGAACGCCCACGGGTACAGGCAGCCGTCCCAGCCGACCACATCGAAC
Organism: Kutzneria sp. NPDC051319; assembly: GCF_040682195.1. Lineage (NCBI taxonomy): Bacteria > Bacillati > Actinomycetota > Actinomycetes > Pseudonocardiales > Pseudonocardiaceae > Kutzneria > Kutzneria sp. NPDC051319. The sequence goes on from NZ_JBFBAM010000003.1 coordinate 283,722, forward strand.
GGGTGGTTGGCGTAGGTGAACCGGGTGAGGCCGGCCCGGTGGCGCACCAGCACGTCGACGTCCTCGCCGTCGGCCAGCAGCGGCTCCGACGGCCCACGGACGTCCCGCTCGCAGTACGGGGAGTGCTCCAGGAACTGGCCCTTGGCCGACAGGTAGCGCTTGGGCGGGCCGATGTGACCGGTGGCCTCCAGCACCAGGATGCGCATCGGCTCCCCGGCGGTTGGCACCACCCGATAGGTGCACGAGGTGGGGATCACCACGTAGTCGCCGTCGCCCACCGGCAGCGCGCCGTAGATCGTCTCCACGACGCCGGAACCGGTCTGCACGTACAGCAGCTCGTCGCCGGTGGCGTTGCGGTAGAGCGGGCTCGGGGCGGTGGCCGCGACGAAGGCGATCACGACGTCGGCGTTGCCGAACAGGACCCGGCGGCCGGTGACGGCGTCGGCGTTGTCCCAGGTCAGGTCGGGTGTCTTGAAGTGTCGCGGCTTCAGCGGCAGGTTCGGCTCGGTGCCTCGGCGCTGGTCGTCGGCGGTCTGTGAGTCGACGATCGCGGTGGGCAGGTGCCGGTGGTAGAGCAGCGCCGAATCGGAGGAGAAACCCTCGACGCCCATGAGCTCCTCGGCGTACAGACCGCCCTCCGGTGTGCGGAACTGGGTGTGCCGCTTGCGGGGGATTTCGCCGACCTGTCGGTAGTAAGGCATTGGGCTCTCCAGGTGTCCGATAGTCGGACATCTTTGTTCAGCTGCCGTGACACCGCTAGCGTGTCACCCGTGTCAAGCGCTGTAGAACTCCGTGCGCCCGGTCCACGAGGCACGCCGCCGCTGCTGGCGAGGCTCGTCGACGACGCGGCGCTGTTCCCACCGGGCAACGCGACAATGGCGGACGCGGTCCGGGGGCACCTCGAGGGGCGCTCCGGCGAATGGGCCGGTGTGCTGGGCCTTTTCCTGTGTCCGGCGTCCCGTCTGCCGGAGCTGATCACCGAGTTGATCAAGGCCAAACCGGTCAAGCCGGTGGCCATCTCGCTGGTCATCGACACCGGCCTCGGCGGTGTGCCGAAGGCGGTGTCGATCGTCGAGTCACGCAGCGAGCTGCTGTCGCTGCGGATGGTCGAGATGCCGGCCCCGTCCGACGTGGACGAGGTGTGGCTCGAACGGGTGTCGGAGTTCGTGCCCGAGGACGTCATCCGGGTGGTCGAACCGCGTCGGGGCGGCGCGGAGTGGCTGGACGGCGTCGGCCGGGTCATCGAGCACGGCAGCTGGCCCAAGCTGCGCTGCGGCGGCCTGAGCCAGGAGGCGTTCCCCAGCCTCGACCAGGTGGCGGACTTCCTGTCCGTGGTCTCCGGCGGCGGCGTGTCCTTCAAGGCCACGGCCGGCCTGCACAATGCGGTCCGGCACACCTCCGAGGAGACCGGGTTCACCCACCACGGCTTCCTCAACCTGCTGGTGGCCACCGCGCGCTCGCTGTCCGGCAAGGACGTGCGGGAGGCGCTGGCCGAGACCGACGGGGAGAAGCTGGCCGAGGAGGCCAAGGCCCTGTCCGACCCGGCGGCCCACGCGGTTCGCGGCGTGTTCGCGTCCTACGGGTCGTGCTCGCTGACGGATCCGGTGAACGACTTGGAGAAGCTGGGGCTGCTGTGAGCTGGATCGACGACCCGGAGTTCACCGGGGACCACCCCTTCGGCCCGCAGACGCTGCCTTACGGCGTCGTCGACGAGGGCGTCGCGGTCCGGGTCGGCGGTCAGGCCCTGCCGCTGCGGCCCATCGCGGCGTCCTTCGGCGACCGGCTGGCCGAGCTGGTGTCGGCGGACAGCCTCGACCCGCTGCTGGCCGCCAACCGGCCGCTGTGGAGCGAACTGCGGGCCCGGCTGCTGGAACTGGTCGCGGCGACCAAGGCGCCGCCAGGGGCCGTGCTGGCGCCCCTGGCGTCGGCCCGGCTGCCGTTCACCGTCGGCGACTACGTGGACTTCTACTCGTCGCGGCACCACGCGGAGAACGTCGGCAAGATCTTCCGGCCGGACGGGGCGGCGCTGCTGCCGAACTGGACCCACCTGCCGGTCGGCTACCACGGCCGCGCCGGCACGGTGATGGTCTCCGGCAGCGACGTCGTGCGGCCCAAGGGCCAGCGCAAGGGCGCCCACGGTCCGGAGTTCGGCCCGAGCGTGCGGCTGGACATCGAGGCCGAGGTCGGCTTCGTCTGCGGCGGCCCGGTCGCCCGTGAGGTGCACACCTCCGCGGCCGCCGAGCACGTGTTCGGCGTGGTGCTGGTCAACGACTGGTCGGCGCGGGACATCCAGGCCTGGGAGTACCAGCCGCTGGGCCCGTTCCTGGCCAAGTCCTTCGCCACGTCCGTGGGCGCGTGGATCACGCCGCTGGAGGCGCTGTCCCGGGCCCGCATCGCGCCGCCGACGCCGCCCAACCCGCTGCTGCCCTACCTCGTCGAGGACGTGGACTGGGGGCTGGACCTGGAGCTGCGGGTGTCGTGGAACGACACCATCGTCTCCAACCCGCCGTTCTCGACCATGGCCTGGACGTTCGCGCAGCAGCTGGCCCACATGACCGTGAACGGCGCGACCGTGCGGCCCGGGGACCTGTTCGCCTCCGGCACCGTGTCGGGGCCGGACAAGTTCCAGCGCGGCAGCTTCCTGGAGCTCAGTTGGGGCGGCAAGGAGCCGGTCGAGCTCAAGGACGGCAGTTCGCGGATGTTCCTCGAGGACGGCGACACCGTGGTGATCACGGCGACCGCCCCCGGCGAGGACGGCACCGTGGTGGGCCTGTCCGAGGTGGCCGGCACCGTGCGACCGGCGGCCTGACATGGTCGAGCCGGCCACCCGTGAGAGTTCGCTGACCCTGGAGCGGGGCCTCGCCCTGCTCCAGGCCGTCGCGGACTCCGACACGGGTGCGCCGAGCATCAGCGACCTGGCCACCGCCATCGGCGCCTCCCGGGCCGCGGTCTATCGGCTGTTGGTGCCGTTGCAGGCCCGGGGGCTGGTGCTGCGGGACGGCTCCAAGGTCCGCCTCGGCCTCGGGGTGCTCCAGTTGGCGGCCAAGGTCGTGCCGCAGCTGCGCAATGCCGCCACGCCGCCCTTGAGGGAGCTCGCCGAGGGCGTCGGGGCCACCGCCCACCTCACCGTGGCCGAGGGGCACGAGGCGCAGGCTGTGGCCGTCATAGAGCCCTCCTGGACGACCTACCACGTGGCGTACCGGGTCGGCACCCGTCATCCCGTCAGCCGGGGCGCCGGCGGCAAGGCCATGTCCCTGCCGCCCGGCGGCCCCGAATGGGTGGACAGCACCGGCGAGCTCCAGCCCGGCGCCTACGGCGTCGCCGCCCCCGTCCGGGGCGTGCCGGGCCTGCGGGCCAGCGTCGGCGTGATCTCCATGGAGCCCCTCGACCAGACCGTCGTCGGCCCCCTGGTGGTCGCCGCCGCGGCCGCCGTCGCCCAGGCGCTGAGCTAGATGTACTGACTCGTGAGGTTAGGAACGCGGCTGGCTGGCGGTAGGCCGTTGAGTGCGGTGTGGCCGCGGTGGTGATTGTAGGTGTGGAGCCACCGTGGCAGCTCCTGGCGGCGTTCGGTCTCGGACTGGTAGGGGCGGGCGTAGGCCCATTCGTCGAGCAGGGTGCGGTTGAAGCGTTCGACTTTGCCGTTGGTCTGGGGCCGGTAGGGGCGGGTGCGTTTGTGGGTGATCCCGGCTGCGGTCAGGGTGTCACGCCACAGGCGTGAGCGGTAGCAGGATCCGTTGTCGGTCAGTACCCGGGCGACGGTGATTCCGTTGGTGTGGAAGAAGGT